>NZ_JAGSHX010000001.1:990026-1320035 GCF_018138715.1 Streptomyces asiaticus | reverse complement strand
ACGTGCCGTCGATGCTCACGCCCTTCTCGACCACGGGCCTGATGAAGAACGGGGTGTTCACCCGCCAGCCCCAGCCGGGCCGCCGGGGTCGTCTTCCCAGCGCCGCGTGGACCGGTCATCTTGTCCGGCGCGTGCCCGCGGGTCTCCCACTCCCGGTAGGTATCCGGGTGCCAGCCGAGGTCAGCAGCCACCGTTGCCCGGCTCTTCCCGACCCGCACCCGCAGGTGGACGATCCGCTCACCGTCCTTCAGGAGGTCGCATAGGTCGAGCGGATCGGCCACCCCGACCGCACGGGCCAGGCGAGGCAAACCTCGGCTCGCGGGTGCCGCTGCCCGCTCAGGTAGAAGCTCACCGTCCTGTCGCTCGCGCTGGCCGCCCTGGCGATCTCAGCCACCGTCAGGCCACCCTCCTTCCGCGCGGCTCGCAGGCGCAGGCAGTTGAACCGTACGGAGCCTCGGACACGGTGAACCTCCAGCCGCCGCTCTGAACGAACCGCATGATGCCAGGAACCGGCGGTTCGTTCAGACCATCTGTGCGACCCTGAACAAACCCCGGAGTCAACGAAAACGGCGGTTCGTTCAGGGGTGGATGCTTGGGGGCCCGAAGCCGTTTCGGGACCGTCGCCTCGGCGGCCAAGTGGGTGGCGGCGAAGCTGGACGCGGGCCGCCATCGAGAAGGAGGGATCAGCCCAGTGAGCGGCAATCACGACGCTGCCATCGACGCCGTCAAGCGACAGCTCCCGTCGATGGAGCAGGCGTTCGCCGGGTGGCCGACGGCGATGCCGGCCGGGCCGTTCGACGTCTACGGCGATGTCGACCTGTACCAGACGGGCGGGTTCGAGGACCCCCGCCTGGTGCTCTACACCGGGGTCAGCCGCCTCCCGACGCTGACCGTGGGCTGGTGCCTGTTCGGCGCCTCGCGGAATGTCCAGCCCGGCAAGGAATCGCTGCCGAGCGGCGCCCGGGAGGCCCTGACCGACACCACCGCAGTGCGCGCCTTGCAACTCCTCGCGGTCGACCACCCGGAGACCGATGAAGCGGCGATCGAAGCACTCACGGTCCCCGGGGTTACCGGCTCCCTGGTCGCCCTGGCGTGCGCCGTCCACCAAGAGCACGAAGGCCGGGCCGTACCGCTCGGCTGCGAGGTCGGCACGGCCGTCTACGCGTGCCACCACGGGCCCGTGCACCTGGGCAGCATCGCCGCCGACGTGGTGCTGATCGGCAGCCTCATCTGGATCGCCAAGACCGAGACTGAGGCGGAGGTCGCCGAGTGACGACCGCCGGGGAGAGACACGGGGCCGCGGAGTCGGTGGAGGCAGTCGATACCAAGCGACCGTCGCTCTCGCGCGACAGATCAAGGCCGGGTGGCTTCGGCCGCCTCGAACAGCCTTCCCGAAGCCGTACTTACCTAACTTGCCTGACGTCGGTGCACTCGGTCTGACCTGCGCACAGTACCCTCTACCCCTGGATAAACGCGGTGGTGAGCGGACGCCGGTCGGCCAGTTCGGTGACGACGCTGCGGGTCTCGGACCTCGCCGGGACGGGCCCGGTATGCGCCCAGCAGGGCGCGGGCGGTCTGCTCGGGCCGCCTCCAGACCCACCAGGCCCGCGCCATGTCCGTGCCCAGCCGCGCCCTGCGCTCAGACTCAACGGTCGGGAACTGAGCGGGCCGCAGGTCCTTCCCGGCCTCCAACGCGGCGCCGGCGTCGCCGAGGGCCCAGTGCACGCCGACCGCCTACAGGTCCACGGTGGCCGGGTTGAGGGGGAACAGGCGGCCCGACGGCGGCGACGGGCGCAGCGTGGGGCCCAGGTGTGTGGTTCTGGAGCGGCATCTACGCCAGGGCGGCCGGGATGGCGTTTTCGGTTGTCCAGTCACCGTCGAAAAGGGCGGCGACCAGGCGTGCCTCGTCGTCGGGGAGCTGGCCGGCGCGGTGCTTGGTGCGGGCCTTGGCGAGCCAGGCGCCGATCCTGACCGTGTCGCCGTCAACGCGGATCGTCTCGCGGGCGGCAGGGGCGCGGCCTTCGCGGTGGAGAAAGAGTTCCAGGAGCTGGACGGTCTGTGTGAAGGTGCGGCGGGTGCGGCGGGCGGGGGTGAGCGGGTTGCTGTCGGGGGTCAGACCGAGGGAGGTCATCAGGTGCTGCTGGCCGGGGTGGAGGGTGTGCCAGGTGGTGAGCTGGCGGTGCAGCCAGGAGCCGATCTTCACGCTGCCGAGCTGGGTGTCGGGGGTGAGCGTGGCTGGGTCGGCGCCGTCGGCGAGATGGGTGCGCAGCAGGTGGTATTTGCGGTGCCAGTCCGCGCCGTGGGGCAGGCGCCAGTCGGGGGCGAGGGCGGTCAGGGCGTCGTCGCGGGCGGGGTCGAGCTGGTTCTTGGCGGCGAGGTGGCGTTGTTCGGCGAGCCAGGCGCCGACGGGGGTGGTGGCGGGGGCGGCGAGGTGGCCGTGGGTGCGGTGGTAGTCGGATGCGGCGGCGAGGCGGGAGCGCCAGGCGGCGTCGTGCTTGTCCCAGATCATGCCGAGCGCGTCGAGTTCGGCGATCCAGGCGGCTTCCAGGCGGCCGGCCCTCCGGGCGTCGCGCATGGTGGTGATGAAGGTGCCCAGGGTGTAGCCGGTGGGGTCCACGTGGTCGGCGGGGACGTCGAGGTGACCATATTCGTCGTGGTAGGCCTGGGCGGCGGCTAGTCCGAGGCGGCGGGAGCGGGAGACGGCCGGGTCGCGGGGGTCGAAGGAGGCCAGGTCCATCGCTTGGGCGATGCGCTCGGGGTGGACGGTGAAGTCGAAGTGCCAGCGGCGTTCGATGACGTCGCTGGTCTCGCGTGGGAGGCGGTTGGCCTTGTCGGGGAGGCGTTCGAGGATGCGGTGGTCGTGGCTGGCCAGTGCGCAGGCGATCGCCCAGACGGGTTCGTAGGCGGTGCCGAGGATGTTCTTGGCGTCGGCGCCGGGCGGGACGTAGACGGGGACGATGAGGCTGGCGGTCTTGCCGGAGACGTCCAGGCGCAGGGCGCGGCCGAGGGCCTGGACGCAGCGGATGACGCTGCGGGTGGGGTCGGCGAAGACGATGGCGTCCACGCTGGGGATGTCGACGCCTTCGGCGATGAGGCGGGAGTTGGCGAGGATCGCGCAGTCGGCGGCGGCGAAGGCGGCGAAGGTGTCGGCGCGCTGGGCGGGGGTGTGCTCGCCGTGGGCGAAGAACAGCTCGGGGGTGATGTCCGGGCACAGGCCGGGGTCGGTCCGGGCCAGTTGGCGCAAGGTGTGGGGGGCGGAAGCGGCGGGCGTCGGAGACGAGGTTGAAGTAGACCAGCACCTTCTTCAGACGGTGTTCGGTCATGGCGCGCAGGACTGCGAGGTGCAGGGCGGTGGTGCGCAGCGCGGTGTCCTGATCCTCGCCGGGCCGGGTTGTGCCGGGGGCGGGCAGGTTCAGGCGGCGGCGCAGGTCGGCGTCGGTGAGGGTGGGGATCACGATGCGGTAGTCCGCAGCCCGGCCGTCAGCGACTGCCTGCGCGAGCGGGTACTCGAAGACCTTCTTGCCGTACACGGCCTCGTTGTCCATGGAGTTGGCGAACGCGTCCGCCTCCGCGCCGCCGCGGTGGCGGCGGCGCGGGCGGGTGGTGTCGGCGGACTCGGCCAGCTCCGGCGCAGCGAAAATCCTCGGAGTGGGGTCATGTAGAGGCGGCGGTCCGCGTGGATGCGCTTCGCGTCGTTGACGATGGCCCACTTCTTGTCCGCGCGGCCTGCGATCCGGTGCGCCTCGTCCATGACCGCGAGGTCGAACGGCGGGACCGCGTACTTCGTGTTCTGGGTTTGTTCGATCTTGTTCAGGGAGTCGTAGGTGCAGATCACCGTCAGCGCCGGAATCTGGTCCTCGCCCTCCCCCACCGCCGACATCAGCCCGCCCAGTGCGTGCGGGTCAGTGGTCGACGTGACGCGCGCCCCGACCAGGTCGTCCCGGCCTCTGGCGTCCAGGGAGGAGACGATCACCATGTGCTCGCCGTGGCCGTCCCGGCGCCAGGCCAGTGCCGTCTGTGCCGCCAGGTCCAGAGAGGGCACCACGAACAGCACCAGCCGCGCGCCGAGTGCGTCCGCCACCCGGATCGAGACCAGTGTCTTGCCGGTCCCCGTCGCCGACACGAACAGTCCCCGCGTCCCGGCGCGGCGCAGGTGCCGTACCAGCCGCTTGACGGCCTTGACCTGATCGGGGAAGAGCCGCGCCTTCTCGGGACGGCCGGGCCGCGGCAGTTCGACCACAGTCATGAAGCTCTTCCTCGATCGGTCCAAAGCGAGCGGCGGCCGGGCCGGAAGGGCGGCAAGGCCGCTGAAGAGAACACCTTCAATCCGGCACCCTACCACCAACGTACGCGAATCGTACGCGCAATGTACGGATTTCGTACGGGCTATGTACGATTCATGGGGTAGGGTGGGGGTGGAGGTGTTCCATGTCCGAGCTGTTCGATGCGGTCGACGCGCTGGTCGCGTCCCGGTCCCCGCTGCCGCCGCCGGCCGAGCGCAAGCGCCTGCGCCAGACGCACGCGCTCACCCTGGACGAGGTGGCCGCCGCCCTTAACGTGCGGCGGGCGACGGTCAGCGGCTGGGAGTCGGGCAAGACCGAGCCGCGGCCGCCGCAGCGGGAGCCGTACGCGCGCCTGCTGCGGCAGCTCGCACAGCTCTACCCCGCCGCCGAGAGCACCGCCGCCCCGCAGAAGGACGCCCCGACACCGAAGACGTCCAGCGGCCCGGCGTCCACGGCGCGAACCAGGCCCGCGGCCGGGGCTGTTGAGGCCGCGGCCGCCCCCACGCCCGGCACCGCCCCATCCGCTGTGCCCGCCGCCGCTCACGCACCAGCCGCCGCGCCGCGTCCAGCGCGGGCCGCCCGGCCGCCGCAAGGATCACCCCGCCCGGGCGCGCCGAAGACCGCTGCGGCCCGCACGCCCGCGCCCGGCAGCCCGTACGCGCACGGTCCGCTGCTCGTCCTCGACGCCGACGCCGACCGGCAGGTGACCGGCTACGGCATCGGCGGCCTGATCTGGACGTGCCCGCCAAGTCACTCCCCGCGCTGGTGGAGTGACGCTGGCGGAGGCACGGCTGGGGGCGGAGAAGCTGCACGGCTCGGGAAAGGACGCCGACCCGCTGCTGGTGCTCACCAAGGCGGCGTGCGAGCGCTACAGCCTGCCCGCCGCGCTGTCGGAGTCCGAGCGGCTCGCCGGGCGGCTCCCGGAGGGGCACAAGGTCCTCAAGCAGCTCCAGCGCGCCGACTGGCAGCTGACCAAGCGGGGGCTGGGGCCGTGGGCGCGGATCTACCGCCCTGCCCAGGACGGCCGTCGGCAGTGCGTGCAGCTGTGCATCCCTTCCTGGCACGCCCTCGACGACCGCGCCTGGGGCCACGCAGCTCAGCTCGAGCCCGCGGAGCTGGCCGGGTGCTGGGCGTGTACGCGATGCGGGTGATGACGCCGGTCGGTTCCACGGCCGTGACAGGGCTGGAGCTGATGACCGCGCTCAACCCGCCGACCCGCGCGAGCGAGCCGGACGAGGAGGGCAGGCGGCATTCCGAGCACCGGTCCGGCTCGCTGGCACGCAGCCGATGGACCCGGCGCCGTGCGAGGCGACCGACGGACACCCCGTCCTGGCGACCTGCCCCGGTTCCACGTGCGCGGCCCCGGCGAGAGGCTGTTCGAGGAGGCCTACGACTGGGCGCGGGATCTGACCGACGCCGAGTGCATTGCAGCGCTACCTGGTCGGCATCGACGTGAACCTGGCGTTCGGTGCTGCCGCCAACGGCGCGGTCGTCGGCCTGGCATCGCCCCCCGCGCACACCGCCAGCCCGGTCTTCGACCCAGCGGTGCCCGGTTCCTGGCTGGTCGACCTCTCCCACGTCGACCTGTCCCGGGTGAAGGTCGGCAAGCAGTGGCACCAGCTCGACGGCGATCTGCTGCCCAGCCCCTTCACGCCGACCGGCGAACGCCCGGAGGGTCCGGCCTGGTACGCCACCCCCACCGTGGCGTACGCCGTCGAGCTCGGTTACGACGTCGCCCCGCTTGAGGCATGGGTGCGCCCGGAGTGCGGCCGGTTCCTGGACGGCTGGTACAAGCGGCTGCGCAACGCCTACGTGGACACCATGGCGGACCTCGCCGTGGGCGAGAAGCTCGCCCCGCACCAGTTCCTGGAAGCGATGGACGGCTACAGGCAGCGGGATGCGGAGCTGGCCATCGTGGTGGACGCCATCAAGATGACCGTCAAGGGCAGCATCGGCAAGCTGCAGGAGAAGGCCCGCGCGGCGGCTGGAAGCCAGGGCAGCCCTGGCCCGCCCTCGCCCGCCCCACCTGGCGCCCGGACATCCGCGCGACCGTCATCTCCCGGGCCCGGATCAACATGCACCGCAAGATGCTCAACCTGGCGGCGGCCACCGGCCGCTACCCGGTCGCGGTCCTGTCGGACTGCGCCGTGTACGCCGCCAACGGGCCCAGCCCGCTGGACGTCCTGCCCTACGGAGCCGACGGCAAGACCGTGCCGGGCTCGTTCCGGCTGGGGGTCTCGCCGGGATGGTCAAGCACGAGGGCACCCAGAGCGTCCTGTGGGGCGCGGACGTGCTCGAGCAGCTCGGCACCGACGGCAAGACCGCCAACCTCGCCCGCTACATCAAGACCGGCGAGGTCACCGCCAAGGACACCGGGGAATAAGAGGACACGGGTCGATGGTCACGGTCGCAGAAGAACTCGACAAGGCGGTGCAGGGCGCGTTCACGCGTCCCGTTCCCAAGTCCGCCGGGGCGCGGATGCGGTACCTGGTCAAGCAGCACCAGCGCAGCACCCGGCGCGTCGCCGAACTGCTCGGTATCAGTCAGCGCACCGTCGAGCGGTACGTGAAGAACCAGATCAAAACCCCCCGGCCGGAAGCTCGCCGACCGCCTCGAACGCGAGGTCCGCGCCCGCTGGCAGCCGCAGATCAGGGCCAGGGCGAAGCAGGCCGCGGCCACCACGAACGGCATCATGATCGATGTCCAGGCCCGGTTCGGCTACACCGCCGCCCCCGGCAGCACCGACCAGGCCCGCGTGCGCCACCTCACCCTCGCCCTGCCGCCCCGCCACGCCGCCCGCCTCCTCGAAGCACAGGAAGCCGGTCTCGACGAGGATGACCTCCGTCAGGTCGCGGCCGAGGCACTGGGCGAGGTCTACTTCCGCGACAACGGCCGCCGCGCCCACGGCCTCGAAGTCGAACTCAAAGACCTCGTCGCCCTCGAGTTCGAGCTGTAACCCGGTCAGAGGCGCCGGGAGTAGCAGGAGACCAGGAACAGATGCCGGGGAGAGCTGTGGCAGCAGGGGTGTTACGGACAGCGCCACTGGCCGGGGAGCTGACCTCGTCACTGATCAACCGGGCCGCAGCCCGCTACGGTCTGCCTGCCGCCGGTGTGCTGCGGCTGTGGACCTGCCGCAACTCCCCCGCCCGGATGGACGGCGGCGGCATGCGGGCCGACGCGGAGGTCGTCCTCAACGAGGCCGGGCGGGCTGTGCTCGCCGAGCTGTGCGGGGTGGAACCGGCGGTGCTGGCGCGGGCTCTGCCCGCCTTCACCGTGGACGACCCCAAGATCAGCAAGGGCGGGAGGCCGGCCTGGCGCAGGGGCGCTGGCAGGCGGCGAGCGCGGTGGCGGGAGAAGCGGCGTTCGCCTGCCGGTCGTGCACCGCGCGGCGCACCGGGCAGGCGCTGCGGGCGGTGCGGTATGTGCCGCGCCGGCAGCGGGTGTGCGGGCGGCACGGGCGGTGGCTGCTGGACGCGGACGCCGACCAGCCGCTGGAACACCTCGACCTGCGCGGTGTCCCGAGGTGGTGGCCGCACAGCGGCGGTGGACGGGCGTGGCGCGGCGTGCGGTGCGGGCCGCGGCGGACCCCGGGGAGGTCTTCGCCTAGCGCACGCGGTCGTGGCCCGGTGGTGGGAGGAAGCCCTGCACTGGCATCAGGAGGAGATCTGGCCGCAGCGCCTGCACCGGGTAGCGGGCGGCAACGCGGGAACGGATCTTAAGCGGTGGCGGATCGTGGGCCGGGACGCGGTCGTCTTCCCGGAGGTGGTGGCCGTGGCCGACGCTCTGCTGGATCCGGCCATGGCCGAGCTGGTGTGGAGGGACAGCGGTGCCGGGCGGCCGCGGCCGCTGTCCGCTGACGGGGCGTTCTGCCGCCGGCTGGGCGAGCGGGTGGGACGCAACTGGCTGGGGCCGCTGTCGGCAGTGGACTACGGCGGGCCTCTACTCGCCTGGATGGGCGCTGTCATCCGCCGGCGGCGCGGTGAAGGCGGGCCGCCCGGGTGGAGGGACGATCCGTGGCGGCTGCGGCGCGAACAGCAGCCCGCCACCATGGCCGGAGGCTTGCGCGTCATGACCGCCGAGGCGCATTCGGGTGGCTCGGCGACCCGGTGGCGGGCCGCCGTGTCCGCCGAACACCGTCTCCACATCACCCAGTTGGTCAAGGAGGCCGGCGAGCAGCTGGTGGAGCTGCGCGGCGTGCACAGCGGCACCACCGCCGAAGTGGCCCGCACCCTGCTGGAGCACCTCAGTGAAAGTGCCGCCCTGATCGAGAAGGCCCTTGTGCACACCGCCACCGCGGCCGTCACCGCCGGGGTGGCGCTGGAGGAGGTCGCCGGATGGGCCCGCCTGTCCGCCCACGAGCTGGCGGAGATCGTGGCCGTGGGCAAGGACCACGGCTGACGTGCTCGGCGGCAGGTGTGGCGGGCTCTGCCCACTGCACGGCGCAGCCCGGCCCGCAGGGGCTCGGGCTGTTTTTCGCCTCCCGGGCCCGGATGCGCGTACGGCGCCGTTTCGGGAAGACCGGCGGCGCCTGGCCACTACGCTGTTGCGGAGCCTCGGCAGGCGGCGGGGCGAGGACAGGCACCGAGGGAGCACGTTGAGCAGTCGACCGGGCCCGGCGTCAGCGGGGGCGGACCTTGCCCGGCTGGCGCTCACCTTCCACCACACTCACCAGCTGCTGGACCCTGCCGCGCAGGGGGTGCAGACCTGGGAGGTGCGCATCACCGTGGCCGACACGCAGGTGGGCAGCCTCACGGCCGTACGCGGCCTGTACTGGAAGTCCGACAACCTGCGCGAGCGGATGGCCGACGAACAGTCCTTCCCGGCTCTGGTGGCCACCCAGCTCCTGGACGAGGAGGGCCGGTTCACCTACGAGTTCGAGGAGTTCATCGAGTCGGCCTCCAGCGTCCTCGTCGTCGACGGGCTGCAGCTGGAGGAGGCCTTCGCTGACCCGCTGATCGTCGCCGGGGTGGTGGCCGCCGTCATCGACCGGCTGACGGACAACTACTTCGCCGTGGTCCTGCCCGCCCAGAACGCCTGCCTGGGTGCGGGTTCCGCCCTGCTTGCCGAGGCCGGCGCGCTGCTGAGCGCCCAGGAGTTCTCCGACGAACTTCAGATCATCGACAACGCCCCGGCTGCTCCCGAAGAGGCCGCGCAGCGCGTGCGCAGCCGTCTGCTTTCCCTCGCCCGCCACGGCCAGCCGACGGCGTGGGACGAAGAAGACAGCGAGGGTGACGGCTGGGACGAGGACGGCGAGGAGGACGAGGAACTCACCGCGCGGACGGCTGCGGTGCTGCGGGTGGCGCTCGAGGAGCTGTCTGAGCAGATCTGGCTGGACATCGCCGCCGTGGGCGATGCGCCTCTTGGGCGCGGCGAGGGCCGTGTCCTTGGCTCGCTGCCGCCGATCACCTTTCACCAGGACCAGCAGTGGCGGCGGCAGATGGCCCGCTGTTTCGACGACCTGGCCGCCGACCTCGCCAAGAATGGCACCGTCCGCCCGGGCTGCACCGGCGAGGAGATGGCCCTGCACCTGGGCATCGACCGGGCCAGAGCGCTGACGCGGAACCGGCCGCGCCTGGTGGCGGAAGCAGTGGAGGGTCTGGGTGAGGACCGCCGCGACTTCGACTGGGACTGGTGCTCGACCGTCCTGTTCGAGGACCACGACGTACTGATGCTCTTCGACGCCTCCCTGGACGGGATCGAGGACAGCGGCAACGAGATCAACCAGGCCCTCGGACTCGCCAACCTGGCCGCCGCGGACTGGTTCGATCCCTTCCGCCCGGGCCAGGCCCGCGACCCCGACCGCGGCTTCCGCCATCCCTGACCCCGGCCGCCGCCGCCAGGCCCCGGGCCGCAGAGGGCCGGCAGGAAGGCCGCAGGCTGAGCCCTTCTCGCAAGTCCGGCTCTCCGGCTCGAGCCGGAGGGGGTTCAAGACGGCTACGCTCGGCTGCTGATGTGGCCGGGCGGGGGAGGTGGGGGCAGTGGCCAAACGCGATGTGTGGGTACGCGTCGGGGACGACCTGGTGCGCGGCGACACCATCGTGGGCGTCGCCGTGAGCGATCCGCCCTACGACTGGGAGACGTTCAAGATCATGCTGAAGGTCACGGGACACCGCGACCATCTGTGGCTCGACTCCGGTGTCTGCGACGACGGCCAGGGTGCTGGGCGCGAGCAGGTCAACGCGCTCGCGGATGCCTTCGTCGACACGCTCGCGCGCGGTGCGGCGATGCCGTCCGGCGCCTTGATCAGGTTCGGTTCCGGCGAGGACGACTCGGGATGGGTACTGTCGTCTCTGGGGTAGCGGCGGAACCGGTCCGGGCGCCCGCCCACTCCTGCGGCCCGGGTGGACCCGCGCCACGGTCCGCCCGCCGCGACACGGCGGGCGATTGGGTGGGAAAGTGCAGAGATCTGCACTGACACCGGGACGCCCCAGGCGGCATCCTGTCCCCCGCGCAAAGCAACCGGCCTGTGTGGAATGGCAGTTGCGGTTACCGGTCGGTTCGCCTGCGCGCCATGGCCGGTATGGCGTTGTGTGGAGTGCGTGATCATCGACAGCAGCCAGGACGGCTTATCTGCCGTCGCGGGCAGGGCGTGCCGAGTGCCGGAATCAGGGGCGGTGGAGGCGGAGTTCGCCGGGGCGGACGGCACACTCGTACAACGCCGCTGGGTCGAAGCCGCCGTGGCCGTCCGGTTCGAGCAGCTCCAGCCGGTGACGGCCTTCCCAGTGGTGCCCGGGCGCAGGTGGGGGCCGGGCTGGTGGTGGTCGGCCACCACGGCCGGGCATGTGATGCACGGCTCGCAGGCGATGTGCACGCAGCTGATGGTCCTGGACCGCGATCCGCAGGTGGTGGGGCTGTCGGCGCGGCCGGTGCGGCTGATCTGGCGTGATCCGGACAGCGGGCGGGTTTTGACGTGGGTGCCCCAGCTGTTCGCCCGTTACGCCGACGGGCGCGCCCTGCTCGCCGACTGTCCCGCCACGTCCGAGCCCGCCGGGGAGCGTGCCGCGCGGGCGGCCGCGGTGCTTGCTGCGGCGTGTGAGGCGGTGGGGTTCACCTACCGGCGCCTGGTGCCGCCGGAGAAGGTGGTGGCGGCGAATGTGCGGTGGCTGGCCGGCTACCGCCACCCCCGCCACCGTGACGCAGGCGGTCTGGAGCAGGCGGTGCTCGAGGCGTTCGCCGCCCCGCGGCCGCTGATGGCCGGGGCCGCGGCGGCGGGCGAGGTCCTCACGGCGCTGCCGGTGGTCTACCACGCGCTGTGGAGTGGGCGGCTGACCGCAGACCTGATGCGGCCGTTGGGCGAGCACACCCGTGTCTCCCCCGCCCCGGCCGCAGGCGACAAGCGGCAGGAGCAGCACGCGAGGTGAGCAGGAACGGTGCAACCGCCCCCGGTGGGCGGCATCTTGAGGTGGGCGCACAGGTCACGTTCGAAGACCGCACCTGGCAGGTGGCCGCCCTGGTCGGCGGCCGGGTGCACCTGGTTGCCGACGACGGGGCCACCGCCTGCGTCGTGGCTGCCTATCTGGTGGCCGCGCCTGGCTTCTCGGTGATCGGCATGGCCGCCGTGGCGCCTCCTGCCCCGGCCCTGTGGGAAGCGGTGCCGCTGGCCGCTCAGGAGCGTGCCCTGGCCTGGCAGCGGCACATCCGCGAGGTCGAAACCGGACTGCCTGACGCCCCGGAAAAGTGCGGTGTGCCCCGGCCGGAGTACGACCCGCAGCGCTTCACGCTTGCCGAGCGGGAAGGGGCCAAGGCGCGTGAGCTCACGGCGCTGGGCTGGGCCCGGGTCAGCCGGACCACGGTGCAGCGGATGCGGCTGGTCTACCGGCGGCAGGGGCTGTGGGGGCTGGTCGACAAGCGCCACCTGCGCGCCCCGTCCACTACCGGGCGTACTGACGAGCGGGTGGTGGCCGCTGTGCTGGAGGCCCTGCGCCGACGCCGCGGCCGCAGGAAGACCACCACCCGGCAGGTCATCGAGTTGGCTGAGCAGATCGTGGCGGACACCTACGGGCCGCACCGGGTGAAGCTGCCCGCCCGCTCGTCGCTGTACCGGCTGGTGAAAGCGCTGGCGGATCCGGCCGAGCCGCCGGGCAGTGCGGCGCGCACCGCCACCGGCCCGGCCCGTTGCGGTGGCCCGCCTGCTGTGTTGCGGCCCGCCGAGCGGGTCCACATCGCCACCGCCCGCCTGGGTCTTGAGGCGGTGGGCGAGGACGGGGGTGTGGTGGAGGTGGCGGTGACGGCCGCGCTGGACGGGGCGAGCGGCTGTGTGCTGGCCGCCGTGCTACACCCGTTACAGGCCCAGCCGGTTCAGTTGTCGGTGCTGCTGGCCGAGATGGCCGTGCCCAGGCCGCTGCGCCCGGGCTGGCCGGCCCTGCTGGAGCAGGCCTATGCGGGCGGGCCGCCCGGGCGGCTGATGTCCCTGCCCGCACGGATCGAAGCCGCCGCGGCGCATCCGGCGGCCGTGCCCGAGACGCTCGTCGTCGACCGGTCCCCGGCCGCCGTCACCTCCGCTGTGCTGGCCGTGTGCGAGAGCCTGGGCGTCAGCCTGGAGACGGTGCCGCCCCGGGCGGCGGACGCCCGGGGCGGCGCGGCGCGCACGCTGGGGGTTCTCGCCGGACTGTTCGCACGGCACGCCGCCGCGGCCCGGCCGCCTGCCGCCGTAACAGAAGAGAACGAAGACACCGAAGAGGACGGGGCGTACTGGAGCCTCCTGCAGCTGCAGGACCTGCTGGACGAATGGATCACCGCCTGCTGGCACCACCGCCCCCAGGAGCAGCTGCGCCATCCGCTGCTGCCCCGGGCGTCACTGGCCCCGCAGGAGATGTGGGAGGTGCTGCTGGGCGCGGCCGGGAACGTGCCGCTGCCGCTGGGCGGACAGCACTACGGCGAACTGCTCCCGGCACGCCGGTGCGCGCTCACCGAATCGGGCATCCGGCTGGGCGGGCGCCGCTACGACGATGCGTGCCTGGACGAACACCGCGGCCGCGGCCAGCGGTGGGAGGTCCACCACCACCCCTACGATCTGCGGCAGGTCTTCATCCGGCTGCCCGACGGCCTGCTCCATGCGGTCCCGTGGACGCAGGGCGAGCACACCCTGCGCCCGTTCGACGAGACGGTCCGGCGCCGAACCGGCAGCGTCCTCGCGCGCCGCGGCGCGGGCGCGCAGCCGGGCAGCGAGAGGGCCAGCTGTTTCGGTGAGGCAGGGCGCGTTGGAGACTTCATGGCTGTGCACGGGATCGTCGGTGACGTGGTGCACGATGCCGGGGGGGACGACGCCCGTGGCCAAGTGACCCCAAAGTCCAGCGGGTTCGGGGTGTATGACGCCGGGGCGGAGGCCGAGCAGTGGTGAGCACACCCGGCCGTACGGCACGGGCCGTGGCCGCCCCCGCAGTCCGGCAGGTGAAGCTGGGTGCGTATGTGACGTTCGAGGGCCGCGCCTGGCAGGTGACCGCCGTGGCCGGGGCGTCGGTGCGGCTGGTCGACGAGCACGGGCAGACCGCCTCGGTGCTCGCCTCGTTCCTGTTCGCCGACCCCACGTTCGCGGTAGTCGACTCCCCTACCGCCGGGGTACCGCCGTGGGGGCTGCTGGAGGCGGTGCCCGACCGTGAGCGGGAGCGGGCTCTGGCCTGGCAGCGGCACATCCGCGAGATCGAGACCGGGCTGCCCGGCGGCCCGGGCAGCGGCGGGATACCCCGGCCCGAATACGACCCTGAACGGCGGTCGATGGCCGAGCGGGAGCAGGCCAAGGCCGACGAACTCGCGGCGTTGGGCTGGCCGCGGGTCAGCCGCGCCACCGTGCGCCGCATGCGCGCCCGCTACCACGCGGGCGGCCTCATGGGACTGGTCCCCCGCCGCAAACCGACCCGCGCGACGGGCCGGGCCGATGAGCGGGTGGTGGCCGCCGTGCTGGAGGCGCTGCGCCGCCAGCGCGGCCGCTCCAGGGGCACGCTGAAGGGGCTTAGGGAGCTGACCGGACAGATCCTGGCCGACACCCACGGGCCGGGCGCGGTGGCGCTGCCGACGCCGTCGACGTTCAACCGGCTGGCGCGGGTACTGGCCGACCCGCTGGAGCATCCCGGCCGCCCGGCCCGCACCGCCACCACTACGCCGACGCGGCCCCTCAGGCCGACGGTGGCGCTGCGGCCGGGCGAGCTGGTCCAGGTCGACACCACCCGCCTGGACGTGATGGCTGTCGGCGAGGACGGCCGCCCGGTACGCCCGGAGCTGACCATCGCCCTGGATGTGGCCACGCGGTCGGTGGTGGCGGCCGTGCTGCGCGAGGAGAGCACGAGGGCCGTGGACGCGGCCCTGCTGCTCGCCGAGATGGCCGTGCCCCACCCCGCAAGGCCCGGCTGGCCCGGCCAGCTGCGCCTGGCCCACGCCGCCGTCCCCTACACCCGGCTGCTGGCCCTGGACTCGCGGCTTGAGCAGGCGGCGGCACGCCCTGTGGTGGTGCCCGAGACGATCGTCATCGACCGCGGCAGGGTCTTCGTCTCCGCCGCGTTCCTGGCCGCCTGCGAAACCCTCGGGGTGAGCGTGCAGCCCGCCCCGCCGCGTTCCCCGGCCGCCAAGGGCGCCGTCGAGCGGACGTTCGGAAGTATCAACACGCTGTTCGCACAGCACGTCGCCGGCTACACCGGCTCCCACGTCCTGCAGCGCGGCGGGTCGGTGGAGGACGAAGCACGCTTCACCGTGGCCCAGTTGCAGGAGCTGCTGGACGAGTGGGTCACCGCGTGCTGGCAGCACCGCCCCCACGACGGGCTGCGCCACCCGGTCCTGCCGAAGAAGGCGCTGGCCCCGAACGAGATGTGGGGCGCGCTGCTGGGCGCGTCCGGGTACGTGCCGCTGCCGCTGACCGGCGCCGACTACCTGGAACTGCTGCCCGTGCGCTTCCACCCCGTCACCGGCCGCGGCATCCGCATCAACTACCGCACCTACGACCACGCCTGCCTGAATGAGCACCGCGGCCGCCCCTCCCCCACCGGGCCCGGCGGCAGGTGGGAGGTCCACCTCAACCCGCACGATGTGCGGCAGATCTACATCCGTCTGCCCGACGGCTGCCTGCACGAGGTCCCGTGGATCCACCGCGACCACGTCCACGCCCCGATGGGCGAGACCGCCTGGCGCCACATCCGCGCAGCCGTCAACCGGCGCGCAGGCCGCGAGCGGCACGAAGCCGACCTGGCCGAAGCCGCCGACCAGGTCCTGCGCCATGCTCGCCCCCAGCCCGCTCCCGCCGCTCCCGTCGCAGCAGCAGCGGCGGGAGCGACGGGACCGCAGACGGCGGATGACCACGCGCAGGCCCAGGACAGTCTCGACGCCATCGAAGCGCACGCCCCTGACGCTGACGGCAGGCCCGCCGACAGCGATGAACTCTCCTTGCCGACAGGCCGATTCGCGCTGTACGACGCCTTCAAGGAGGCCGAACACTGGTGACCAGCCCCGACACCACCACACCCGCCGCCGAACAGACATCCCCGGCAACGGTCACCACCTTCGACGCCTTCGCCCACTTCGCCCACGCCGCCCCGCCCGCACCCCCGCAGCCGGGCCAGCCACCATGCTCGCTGGAGGAACGCCTGGCCTACCACTCCCAGTTCGTCACCGTGCGCACCCCCGCCATCGAGAACCTCTCGCGCAGCGTGCGCACCCTGATGATCCTCGGCCGCCACCAGCACGTCACCGCCCGCCCGTCCCTGATCGTCACCGGCCCGGCCACCACCGGCAAAACCACCGCCCTGCTCGAGGTCGGCCGGACCTGCCACCTGGCCCACACCCGCCGCGCCCACCCCCGCGACCACAGCGTGCCCGTCGCCTACGTACTGGTTCCGCCGGGCGCCACGGCCAAGACCCTGGCCGGCGAGTTCGCCCGCTACCTCGGCATCCCCGTCACCACCCGCATGACCACCGCGCAGATCACGACCGCCGTCTGCCACACCTACACCGCGGCCGGGGTAAAGCTGGTGCTGATCGACGAGATCCACCGGCTCAACCCCCGCACGTCCACCGGCGCGGAGGCGGCCGACTGGCTCAAGGACCTCACCGAACGCGTCGCCGCGACGTTCGTGTACGCGGGCATCGACGTCACCGCCAGCACGGTGTTCACCGGGGTGCGCGGGGCGCAGCTGGCCGGGCGGGCCTCTCTGATCGACTGCGGGGCGCTGCCCGCCCGCGCCGGCGGCCGTGAGCCCTTCCGCGAGCTGATCGCCGCTCTGGAACAGGCCCTCGACCTGCACGCACACCGGGCGGGCAGCCTGCCGAAACTGGCGCCGTACCTGCACGAGCGGACCGCCGGACGGATCGGCAGCCTGTCCCGCCTGCTCCGCCAGGCCGCGATCGAGGCCATCCTGGACGGCAGCGAGCGCATCACCAAACCGCTGCTGGACACCATCGCGCTGGACCACCTGGCCGAGGAGCACTACCGGCCCCGCGCCCCAGCGAGCCGCCGTACCCGGCCCAGCAGCCGGTGACCGCCCACGCCCCGAGCAGCCCTGCGGTGCGAGCCCGCACGATGTGGCCGTCCCCGCCCGGCGCGCTGCGCGTACAGCCGCTGCCCCGCGAGTCAACAGCCTCATACCTCACCCGCCTCGCAGCCACCTATCAGCTGACCGTCGACCAGCTCCTCGACGGCCTGCACATCGCCGCCACCGGCACCTTTGCGGCCCCGCCCGCCACCGACATCCACCTCAGCGCCGAAGCCACCCGCCGCCTGTCCGCCTTCACCCGTATCCCGCCCGCACACCTCAACCGCGCACTGCCCCGCCAGCCCCCGCCCGCCAGTATCGGCATGGCCCACGCCGCCCTCGCCCGCTGGCAGCCCCTCCAGCCCGCGGTCCAGCCGCTGGCGGCGTGCACCGCCTGCACCGCGCACCGCAGCCCGCACAAGGCCGTCCCCGCGTGGATCCACCCGGCGCCCGACCTGCCCCGGGCCATCATCTGCACCCGCCACCAGCAGGCCTCCAGCGATCCCCGGCACCCCGCCCCCCTCAACATCCACCCCCTCCCCGAGCTCACCCGAACCCGCCCAGGCGCCCGCCACCGTGCGACCACGGCCTCCCTGAGCTGGGCATCGACGATCACGACGCGCTGGTACGACCACCATCAGCACCTGCACGCGCGTTGGCACACACGCCTGAACCGCCTCACCGATGCCAACCCCCACATCCCCCAAGGCCCGGCCTCCCCAGCTCTGACCTGCCGGAACCTGATCACCTACCCCGAAACCCTCACCCTCGCCGCGGCCCTTGACCGCCTACCCCCGCACCCCCTGACACGCGCGCAGCAGACCGCCTTCCTCCACCACCTCGCGGGCCGCCTCCAACTGCCCCGCTTCGCACCCGCCGACCACGACCTGCTCTGGCAACGCCTGCACGCCCGCTGAATCGCACGCTCCGTCGCCGCCCCGGCCCCAGCACAACGGCCAACGACTCCCGTACCTATAGGCGCGCCAACCACACTGCGCAAAGATCGGCACCACACTCAGCTGACTGCGCAACACAAACAGCCAGCTCAGCCCACGCACCACCGGTCGCCCACGCCCCGACGCCGCACAGTGCTCCCCGCCGGAACAGAAATACCGCCCAGTACAACTGAGCAACAGCAGGTCACAACAAAGATCAATAAGCAGGCTCAACAGCTACGCCACAACGGCACCAGGCCAACCTCCACCGCGAACTCTTCGACACCCCCTGGCCACACGAAGAGGCCCTCGCCCGCATCGACCCGTACTGGAACCCGCCCTGGGGCATGAAATGGCAGCGCCGCTACCAGGCCGCCCGCACACAGCTCACCCCCGGCCACGCCCTCACCCCGAACCAGGGCTTCCCCGGCACACCGGACTGGACCGGACAGTGGCTGTACAGCCAGTGCACCGTCTACGACGACCTCCACCCCCGCCAGCAGCAACTGCTCGCCGACCTGGGCCTCACCCCCGAAGGCGCCCGCACCGCCCGCCCCCGCCGCATCCCCCAAGCCGCAGCCTTCTCGGCCGGTCTCGCCCACGCCCGCGCCTGGGCTCAGGAGCACGGCCACCTCACAGTCACCGGAGACACCTACCACGACGGCTACCCACTGGGCAGATGGCTCCGCCATCAACGCAAACGCGCCGCCCGCGGACGGCTTCCGGAAGACCGTACACACGCTCTCGTCGCCCTTGACCCGTGGTGGAACCCGCCCTGGAACATGCGCTGGCAGCAGTCCCTGCACACCGCGCGCGCCCACACCGCCGACCGGCCACTGAACACCACCGCCGACCTCGACGCGCTGCCCACAGTCACCTCGAAATGGCTGTTCACGCAATGCGCCAGCTACGACAGCCTCGGCCATGAGCAGCGCCAGCTACTGGCCGGCATGGGCCTGACCACTGAACGCGCCCGCGCCCTGGCCCCATCGCCGAAACCTCCCCAGCCATCCCGTCCGGCCCGCCCCCGTCTGAAGAACTCACCCTCGTCCATCGCCGCCGGCCTGCCCTACGCCCGGTCCTGGGCCGCCCAGCACGGCAACCTCACCTCAGCCAGCTACCGCACCGAACACGACGGCTTCCCCCTCGGATGGTGGCTGTACAAACAACGCCGAGCCGCATATACCCACCTGAAACGAACCGGCCAACCCTGGCCCCACCACGACCAACTCGCCGCGCTCGACCCGTGGTGGAACCCACCCTGGCGCGCCACCTGGAACCACAGCCGGCACCAAGCCCACACCCACCACAGCACGGCTCAGTCCTTCCCCAACAACACCACAAAGTGGATCCGCACCCAGCAACGAGCCTGGGACCAGCTCCACCCCCACCAACAACACCTCATGACCACCCTCGGCATCCACGGGCCCACACCCCTATGCCGCTACAACAGCCACCCAAAGAACCTGACCAACCAACCAACAGATCTGATCAACACCAACAAGACCAACGCAGAGCAGGAAACCCGCAGTCCACAGGCCCGCCCAGGCCCGACCCGCAAACAACACCAAACATCTCGCCAGCACACACCACACCGCCGGACCCAACCAGCCAACTGATCAGCCCAGTTCAACGCCCCAGATGCCGATCAGAACGAACGAACCGCGACACCACTGAGTGGTTTCGGGAGACGCCGGATCGACCCGTCCGAGGTGAAGGGCTATAAGCCCCCGGAACCCACCATTGCGGACTGCGGCAATGGCTTGACCATCACTATCTGGGCCAGTCTGCAAGAGACGAGCGGGTGGAACCGATACCACTCTGTAGCGGAGCGGGTGTGCATGGAGGTAGCCAGCGAGACCGGGCTCACGCTGACTCAACTGCAGGAACGGGTGATCACGCCTCTTCGCAGCCTGCTGGCCATCATCAGTCACCGGCGCGTCGAGTGCTTCAATCTGCGGCTCCGGCCGCTCGACGATGATTATCCTGATCAGGCCCGCTTTGGATACCCGATCACGGTTGATCCGGGAGTGATCGACGGAGAGGCCGAAGTTGCGTCGGACCGTCCAGATGAACGGCCGACGTTCACCGCGGATGACACCGACCTGAGCTCGTTCATCCCCGCGTGGCTGACGCTTGCAGAGGTCAACTCGGTGCCTATCTCTGCTGCGGAAGCACACCACACCTCAGGAGTCCTTCAGACAGGGGTTGTGGAGGTCGTCAACGCGGCCGAGACTCTCCACCGGACCACCCACAGCGAGCCTTCCGACTACCCGTTCGCCGACAAGGTGCTCGACATCCTCAAGGAATCGGAGAGGACGAACCGGAAGGAGCGGGATACCGTGTACTCCGCCGTCAAGATGACCCAGCTGCGTCTGGAAACACGGCTGCTGCAGTTGGCCGGAGGGCTGGGCGAGGAGTTCTGTACCTGGTTCTTCCAGAGCGGAACAAAGGACTGGGCGTTCGTGGCATCTGCCATCCGAAACGCGCTCAGTCACGGCTATCCCACCAAGCATCGCCTTGAGCACGACGCAGAAGCCCTCATAGGAGTCCTTCGAGTAACCCAGGCCGTCATCCAGCTCCGGCTGCTCGTCGAGGCAGGCCTCCCCCACGGCAACGCATTGAAAGCTCTTGTCGAGCAAGACCCCACGTTCGCCGCTGTGAGGCACCAGACCGTAGCCAACTGGCCAGCCCTCGCCGCCACCATCCGGTGATCTGCAACAGCAACTCACAACTACCTATAGGCGCACCACTACACCAACGAGATACCCAAGATCATTCCCACACAACTACAGGACCGCAGGCCAACCATCAGAACACCTAATTCGAACGCGCCGCCATGCCCTCCTCACCACCTCTGTACCGGACCGCCCCCCTCGCTCCAAATCCCAACCCAATGACGGGACACCAGACCAGAGCCACCCAGCCCCCTCAAAATCACTGCTCCATCACAGCTAGGCGAGGATGTGCGGTCGCCGCGTGCAGCCGGTGGGCGACTCGCTGGGCGGTGTGCGCGGTGAGAGCCGCGGGCGGTGGGCGGTGCCGCCAGATGATCAGGGGCGGCGTGCAGGGGGCAGTACAGGCGGTGGGGCTGTCATAGGAGACGAGGCGGTCCAGTGCGGGCAGGGTGAGCCACCGGCTGGCCGGCCCGGCGGGTCTGTCTGCGGGCGGGGGTTCGGTGACAGGCGTGCCGTAGTAGTGGCGGCGGGCAGCCTCGAAGTCGGCGGTGACGGAGTAGTCGGCCGTCCGCAGGGCCTGGTGCAGGGCGGCGGGAAGGTGGGGGCGGTGGCAGACCAGGGTCAGGTGGATACCGGTTCGGGCCTGTAGCTGCAGGAGGCGCATCGTGCGGCGGGCGGTGAGGCGGTGGGCGCGCAGGACGGTCAGCCGGGTGACGGGCAGGGCGGCCATCCAGGCGGTGGCTGCTTGCCAGGCGGGCTGACGGCCGCCGGGAAAGCGGCCCGGGAGCAGGGGCGGTTTACCCAGAGCGGCCAGAAGGTCGTGGGCGAGGCCGGTCTCGCTGGTGGTGCCCGGGCCGGGGTGCAGGGTGATCCGGCCGGACGGTGGATGGTGGGCGGCCAGGGCGGTGTGGGTGTGAATCGCGTCGTCGCCTGGGTCGAGGACCACAGTGACGGACGACGGTGGCACGGTGAGCGGCATGGCGGTGTGGTGGTCAGCCAAGGCGGCTGAAGGCCCAGCGCAGCAGTTCCTGGTCGACGCGGGGGCGACCGGTGCGGGCCAGGGCGGTGCGGGTATGGGCGGTCAGCTGGGCCCAAGCCCGGAAGTTGCCATGCGCGGCGTGGCTGTCGGCGAAGGCGATGTCATCGGGGTCTGCGTCGGCCCAGACGCGGGTGGAACAGAGGGATGGCCTCGAGGACCTCGTCGGGGTTGAGGCGGGTGAAGTGCTGCCAGATGAAGATGCGGGAGGAGAGCATCGGTTCGCGGCGCAGCACGGTGTGGCAGCCGTCCCCGCCGACGAAGATGATCGCGAGCTGGGTTGAGGGTTCGTCCCATAGGTAGCGGAAGTACTCGAACGCCTCGCCGTTGAGCCACTGGGCCTCGTCCACGAGGAAGGTGCGAGGGCGTTCAGCCAGAGCGGTTTTCAGCAGGCGGTCGAACTCGCTGGGGTGGCACGGGGGTTCACCGGCCAGGTCGAGAGCGATGAACAGTTCGTAGCGCACCGCGCGGGCGGTGGGCCGGGCCCGGAAGGTGATCTTGCGGACGTCCTCGCCGGGTTCGAGTGCGCGCAGGCAGGTGTTGACGGCGAGGGTCTTGCCGAAGCCAGCGCCGCCGTGGATGCACATCATGGCGCGGGCGGCGACGGTGTCGGTGATGTTCTCCCGTGCGGTGAGCAGGGCGCGGGTGGTGACCACGGAGGCGTCCGGCAGGTCGACGTACTGGTAGGTGGCCGCGGTCACGAGGCGTCTCCGTCTTCAGCGGTCTGTGTAGTGGGTTCGGGTAGGCCGTCGGAGACAGGCTCGGACAGGACGGGAGAAGGCCAGCCGGGCATGGTCCGGGTGGCGAAAGAGGGCGGGGTACGCCAGTCGGCCGGAGGCGCGGCGGGCGGGATGAGGTCCGGCAGCGCCAGCTCCGCGAGGTCGGTGCCGGCGGCCTGGGCAAGTTCGGCCTCGGCCTGCGCAGTGGTCAGCGCACCGAGCCGCCGGGGCGCCTCCGGCTGGTTCACGGCTGCGTAGCGCTCGCGCTGGGAAGCCTCCAGGTCCTTCTTCAGACGGCGGGAGCGAGCGGCCCGCGACCGCCGTACGGCGCTGATCTGTTCGTCGGTGGCCTGGTCGGCCAGGTCCGCAGGACCCAGGTAGCGGCCGGTGGCAGCGTGGTAGACCTCGATGCGGTGGTCGTGGTGGGGCATGAAACGGATGCGGACCTGGATCCCTGCCTGGCCGGTCATCCACGGCCCCACGTAGTCGCGCCTTTTGAAGCGGATGCCGCGAGTGGTCAACGTGCGGGTGCCGGCGTCCTCCAGGGTGAACGTCCACAGATCCGCAGCGGGCACGTCCCGCAGCGGGGTGGGATCGTCCTGCCACGCCTCAAGCGGAGTCCTGCCCCGCAACGGGGCCGGGCGGTGCTCGGTGTTCCACCACAGCGTCCAATCCAGCAGCCGGGCGGTGAAGTCCTCGAAGCCGAGCAGCACTTCGTCCTTCGGACGGGAAGCACGCTTACCGGAGCGCGGCTGACGGGCATAGCCGGGCAGCGCGGCCAGGAACATGCTCTCCACCGCCCGGTTCAGCCCCTCTACGGTGCCCTTGAGGTGGGGGGTGTAGGCGGGCAGGTCCTCCACCGTCACGTCCAGGAGATCGAACGCAGCGGTCACCGTTCGGGACAGAAAGTCCTTGCCACGGTCGACCCGCACTTTCTCGGGCAGGCCACCGAACGGACCGTAGGGGTCCTCTCGCAGGACCGCGGAGCGCAGCGCGGCCAGCACCGACTCCCGCGACGGATGCCCCGGCGTGACCGCGACACCGGTGATCGCGTTCGTCGCGCAGTCGGTGAACCACGTGACCCACGGCCTGCGGGCCTTGCCGTCGACATCGACCAGCACCGCCGCCTGGACGTGATCGGTCTCCCACACCTGGTTGCGCCAGCCCCGCGGCCGGGCCAGGAACACATCGTGCTTGCGCGCCGCCCGCTCCCCTCCCGCAAGCCCGGCCCGCTCCCCCGGCGTCAGATCCCGCTGGATCGCCCGGTGCAGCGTCGGAATCGACGGAGACGGATCCCCCTCGCCCTTGGCCGCGCGAGCGATCAGCTCACGGTGGACCGCCGCGACGTTGCCCTTCCACAAGGCCAGCAGGCGGCGCACTTCCGGGGTGACGGAGAAGCCGTCTTTGCTCTGGGCCCGCGCCCCGGGCTCCGCGGCCGCGGACTCGTCACGCTCGGCAGCGGCAAGCCACCGCCACACCGTGCGCTCGGTCACTTCCAACGACTCCGCCATCAGCCGTACATGTCGGGTCGTCAGTTTCTGGTCCTGTCGCAGGGCGAGCAGCCGGCGCACGGCAGGGCCGCGCAGCGCCGACAGGGAGGAAGAAGGCAGGCCTCCCCGCACGTGCGGACCGTCCTCGTGGCCGCCGGCCTCTTCGCCGCCGGCCTCTTCCGGCCCGGCCGCGCCGGTCACAGCGGACCCATGAGCCGTGCGCAGGCCCGCTCCAGCAACCGGCGGTCCACCACCGCACGGCTCTTGCCGTAGATCTCGGCGGTCAGGTGCGAGGTGAGCTTCGCCCACGTCCGGAAATTGCCGTGGCCCACATGCTCGTCCACCCACACGACATCGTCCTCGCTCACGTCCTCCCACAGCGGGTGGAAGGCCGCCATCGCCGCTGCCACCTCGCCCGGACGAAGACGAGGCACCAACTCCCAGGTCAGCACCCGAGAGGCCAGCGCGGGCACCCGGCGCAGCGCCCGTTCGCTGCCCGCGCCCGCCAGCAGGAGCGCCGTGTCCGTGTCCGGGTGGTCCCACAGCCCGCGCAGAAACTCCAGCGCCGGCCCCGGAAGGCGCTGTGCCTCGTCCAATACCAGCACGCGGGGCTGCCGTAGCGCGTTCACCAGCATCAGGTCGGCCTCCCCCGCCCCGCGCGGCAGACGCCTGCCCAGCTCGAGGGCGTCCGCGAGCACCCGGCGCAGTTCGGGAACCGTCGGGTGCACACCGACGTGGACCCGACGGACCCTGGCCGGGTGCGGCAGCTGGGACAGGGCGTACTGCAACGCGACGGTCTTGCCCTGGCCGGCGTCGCCGTACAAACACACCACCGCCCCGACCGCGGCCGCGTGCGCGACCGTCCGCAGCACCGACCGAACGGCAGGTGTGTGCACCACCTAGGCATCCGGGACCAGGACCGGGACCTGCGCCAGGTGCTTCTGCTCCCGCAGAAACACCTGCCCACCGACGCCTTTCTCGACCACCACGCTCAGGCCCAGCTCGCTGAGGGGATCCGGCCGGCGCGACCCGGCAACCTCAGGCTCCCGCTCAACCATCAACGCCCGGCCCGCCCGGCGGTCCCTACGGATCACCCGGCACAACGTCGACATCGACGGAACTGGCACCTCACCTCCGGCAGCCACCAGCCGACGCCTCAGCTCCGAGACATTGCCCCCCGCCTCACCCAGCAGCTCCCACACCTCGTCCGACACCGCGTATCCCTGCCGGACCGGCTCCTCCACCCGCCCGGAAGCCTTCGCCTGCTCCAGCCAGCGCCAGACCGTACGCTCCGAGACACCCACCGTCTCCGCGACCGCACGCACATGCCGCGTCGACAACTCCCCCGCCTGCTGACGCTCCAGCAGACGACGCACCACCAACGCCCTCGGCAGCACAGCCCTCCGGCCGACTCCTACACCTTGATCCACCCCTGATCACACCGGCCCCGCCCACCCCACCGCATCAGAGCATCACCCACCATCAGATAAAGCCCCACGACAGCGATCCCAGCCATCACACTCTCGCCTTATGACAGTGCCAGCCCTACCTTCAACACCCCACTGACCAGCCCCCATACACCAACCACCAGACCACCAACGGTGTAGGAACCCCGAGATTACCCCTCTGCCAAGCCGTGGCTGGTGACCCATAACGAGTGAGGCCGACTGGCGGTTATGGGAGTTGCAGATCAACAGACCGGGCAAGGCATGGACGGCAGGAATCGGAAGCTGGCGCCGTTAGGGGCAGGATCGATGCCCCTGGCAGGTGGGGTGTGGCGCGTGGCACCGCTGCAAGGTGAGATGACGCAGTCGTTCTTGAGCCGGGTGGCTGCGGGCTATGGCATAGGGCTCAGGGATCTGCTGGCGGCAATCGCTGAGGTGGGCGGGCTGTCGAACGTCACGGGTCAGACGCGGGTGGACAGCGAGGTGTATCTGAACCGGGCAGGCTCGGGATCGGGTGTCCCAGCTGTGCCGAGTCCCGGAGGATCATTTGCGACAGGCACTGCCTGCCTGGGCACAGGAGGAGCCTCGAAAGCGGTTCACCGCAGGCCCAGCAGCGCAGTTTCATCACACCGCGGAGAAGGTTGTGCCCTGGGGGGCGGCATGTCCTGAGTGTGCGGCGCGATCAGCCGGGCGCGCCGAGGGCGCGCGCTTGTACCTAAAGCCGCAGCAGCGGGTGTGCGCGCTGCACCGTCGGTGGCTGATGCAGGTGCCGGGCACGGCCGGCCGGGTAGTGAGGTTGCCGGCGGGGGGGGGCGAGCAGTGGGTGCAGGCTCAGCGTCGTCATGCGAGGTTTCTGCGGCATTCCTCGGTGGCTGCGGAGGCGTTCGAGGTGGCTGCAGCAGTGACTGCCTCGTGGTGGTGGCAGACGTGGCCGCGGGAACACGTGTGGCCTTCTCGGCTGCGGAGCCTGGGCAGTGGACGGATGGATCCGGGGGTGTGGCGAGTCCTGGCGCGGGAGCTGGTGACGTACCCGGAGACGGTTGCGCTCGCCACGCTGCTGGCCGATGACGGGTTCCGGCAGTGCCTGATCGCCGACGCCCGGGGGCACGCTCCGTACCGGCTGGCCGACCTGCCGGTGCTGCTTTCGGCGGTTGCGCGCTGTGTGGGGCGCCCCTGGTACAGGGAACAGCTGGCGGATGAGACGTCGGGACCTTTGTTCGCGTGGGCGTATCAGTGCGTGCGGCCGCCGCGTCGCACCGGGCAGGGAGAGCAGGCGATGTGGGCGGTCGCCCCGGCGCACCGTTTGCGCCCGCTGGTTGACGAGCTCGCCGCGCGGATGTCCGTCAGGGCCGACGGGCAGAAGGCGGAGGGCAAAAGACGGCGGGGACTTAACCGCCAGTCGGATGAGTCCTTCACGACCGGCCTGGCGCATGCGGGCCAGTACGTGCGCGAACACGGGAACCTTGCTGTCCAGAAGGACACCATGGCGGGGTCCTTCCGGCTTGGGGAATGGCTGCACAATGTGCAGGCCAGGGCCTGGGCTCTGTCGTCGGATCGTGTCCAGGCGCTGATGGCCTTGGACCCGTGGTGGAACGTCCCCTGGTCGGTGCAGTGGCAGCGCTCGTACTACCGGGCGCGCGATCACGCCGCCGTGGACGGTCCGCCGGATGCGGCCGCAGGGTTTGCCGGGACCGCCGTGCTGAACGGTGAGTGGCTGTACCTGCAGTGCACCCACTACGACGCCCTTCACCCTGAGCAGCAGCGGCTGCTGGCGGACATCGGCGTCACGGCCGAAGCAGCCCGTACCGCCCGGCCGCGGCGGGCCAGCATGCGGGCACGTTTCGATACAGGACTGGCGCACGCCCGGGCCTATGCCGCCGAGCACGGCCACCTGGCGGTCTCCGGCAAGGGGGGCGGTGCACGAGGGGTATCCGCTGGGCGTCTGGCTGGTGGCCCAGCGCAGTAAGGCGCACCGGGCCGCAAGGCCCACCGAGCGCTCCCGCGCGCTTGCGGCCGTCGACCCGTGGTGGAACCCGCCCTGGCCGCTGTCATGGCAGAGATCCTTCGCGCAGGTCCGTCGGCTGGTGCAGGACGGACACGCACTGGATGCGCAGCGTGGCTTTCCGGGTCTGGAAGCGGAGCTCGCACTGTGGCTGTCGCACCAGTGCGCCGTGTACGGGAGTCTGCAGCGTGATCAGCAGTGCCTGCTGGCAGGTATCAGCATCACGGCTGAGGAAGCCAGCAAAGTACCCATGACGGCAGAGGAGGCCAAGGCTGCCAGCCAGGCCGCAGCACGGTTGGGTGGACCGGCCGGCTTGGCCAGCGCCCGGTCCTTCGCCGCGGCACGCGGGCACTTGGCGCTGCCCTTCGACTATGTGCATGAGGAGTATCCGCTGGGCCGCTGGCTGGTGGCCCAGCGCAGCAAGGAACGCCGCCACCTGCGGGCGACGGGAACCGCCTGGCCGCCCGGGCTGCACCTGACTGAGCTGGACCCCTGGTGGAACCCGCCATGGCACTTCCCGTGGCAGCGCCACTACCAACAGGCCCGCACGCTATGGCAGGAAGGCAGGCTGCTCCTGCCCGGCCAGAACACCCCGCCCGGCATGATGAGGCTTCGCGAAAATCCCCACGGCCGATCTTCGCCTCAGTTCGTCCGCTAGTAAATCGAGTGGGGAGGGTGGGGAGCGAAGAGCGCGTCCTGCCGGTGCTGGTGCGGAAAAGCGGTGCCCTGGGACCTGTTGGGGCTGATAGACAGGGGTATGGATGACAAGGTGATGCCCCCGGTCGAGCGGATGCTCGCGGAACGCGCCTGCGAGCGCGTCATTGTGGACTTCATCCACCGCCTTGACCTCGGCGAGCCAAGTTCGGTGGCCGAGCTGTTCACGCCCGATGGTGTCTGGGACTGGCCTTTCGGGGACCGGCGCATCGAGGGACGCGAGGCCCTGCGCGCCTACTTCGCCTCTCGCCCGGCGGACAGGCTGTCACGCCGTCTGATGACGAACATCCTGGTCACGGTGGAGTCCGAGGCGACAGCACGGGCGGTCTCGTATCTGACGACATACCGGGTCGATGGCTACTCAGGTGGAATGATCGAGCCCAGGCTCCCGGCGAACGTCGGCCACTACGAGGACATCTTCCGGAAGATTGACGGCGTCTGGCTGCTCGCCAGCCGCACGGTCTTCCTTCCCTTCGGCGGCGGAACGGAACGGCTCCCTGCCGCGGGTGCATCACCCGCCTGACGACACCGCTTTGCGGTCCGGCGACCGTCAGGTCGCCGGACCGCGGTGATGGGTGAGGGTCAGCCGAAGCAGGCGCGAAGGACGTGGTCGATCTCGGGGACCAGGTCGCTGATGGTGATGTTGTCGATCCAGCGATGCGGGATGTCGCTGGCTCAGCAGACGTTGTCGGGCTGGTCCACGATGGTTGAGAAGACGAAGGTGCGGGTGCCGTCGCTGTGGCTGGGGGTGACCAACTCGTCGACCTGGGCGAGCGTGGAGGGGCCGGTCATGGGGTCCGCCGCAGCGGGACGATGTCGGTGCGGTGGTGCGGCATCGTCGGACGGGCGGCCTCGGGGGTGGCCAGCAGGGCGACGATGGTGATGGGCTGCTGGCAGTGGGGGCAGTTCCGGGTCGCGGTCGGCTCCAGCGGGTCACGGACTGCCGCGGGCTGCCGGGAGGCGGTGCGAGCCGGTGGCGGCGGAGGGAGCTCGATCCGGGCCGGGAGCGCGGGTGGTGCCTGGCCGAGGCGGCGGGCCCGTTCCTCGTCCAGGGCCCGGTCGCGGCGGTGCTCGGCTTCGCGGCGGCAGACGGCCGAGCAGTAGCGGGTACGGACCGTCGTCCTGGCCTGGAAGGGGTTCTCGCAGACCGGGCAGGTTCGGGTCTCCGTCTGGGCCTCGCGGGCGGCAGTGCGGCATTCGGGCGAGCAGAACATGCGTTTCGGGCTGAGGGTGGTGGTGAACTCCCGCTCGCACTGGGGGCAGGTCCGCTGCGTGGGCAGGTGCGAGCGGGCCTTCTCCCGGCAGGTCGGCGAGCAGTACTTGCGCCGGCTGGTCACGGAATCGACCCTGAACCCGGTCTGGCACTCGGGGCAGCTGCGATCCAACTCGCCCCCAGCGGTGTCGAGTTCATGAGACACGGGCGTTCACTCCCTGGCGAAGGCTGTCGGCGTGGTTCTGGTGGTGGCGGAGCCGGTAGGAAGGGCCGTCGATGCCGACCACCGCGGCCCGGTGCAAGAGCCGGTCCAGCATCGCCGCGGCGACGGTGGCGTCCCCGAACGCCGAGGCCCAGTCCGCGATGCCGACGTTGGTGCTCAGGATCGTGCTCGACTTTAGATACCTCTGATTGATCACCTGGAACAGCGCCGACGCGCCATCCTCAGGCAGCGGGAGGTAGCCAAGTTCATCAATGATCAAAAGCCGGGGACCTGCGAAGAAGCGCATGCAGGTCTTCCAGCGGCCCTCGAGGGCGGCCTTGTGGCATTTGGCCGCCAGCTCGGCTGCGGTGGTGAAATAGACCCGGTGGCCGGCGTCGACCGCGGCCCGGCCGAGCGCGACGGACAGCATGGTCTTGCCCACCCCAGGCGGCCCGACGAACAACACGTTCGACGCGTCGTCCAGGAACCGCAAGGTGGCCAGGTCCCGGATCAGCTTCTCGTCGACCCCGGGCTGGGCCGAGAAGTCGAAGTCCGACAAGGTCCAGGGCTCGGGCAGGCAGGCGAACCGCTCCCGGGCCGCCAGTCGCCGGGACTCGGTGGCCTCGACCTCGATCTCCAGCAGCCGCTCCAGCGCGGCGGTCAGCGACAGGTTCTCGCCCCGGGCCTGGTCCAGCACCCGCGGAAGGGCCTCAAAGGCGTCGTTCAGCTTCAGGTAGGACAGGTGGGCCCGCAGCTGCGAATAGCGACGTGCCTCACTCATGTGGGCCGGTGATGTGCTCACTCGCCGGGTTCCTCCTTGGGTGTTGTCGGAGCGGTCCGCAGCCGGTCGGCCACGGCGGCATAGGTGTCGAGGTTGATCACGACCCGCTCGGCCGAGCCGGCTCTGGGGGCCTGTCCCCGCAGCCGCTCGGCCTCCGCGAGGGCCGCGGGCGAGAGCGGCCGGCGGGTCTTGGTCTTGCATGGGGCCCGGTCGCTGACCTGCGCGAGGACCGCCCGCTCCAGCGCGATCACATGCCCGCTGTCGCGGACCTTCCGCCCGGCCCCGCGCGGGGCGAGCTCGTGGCGGGCGACGACCGCCCGGCCTGCGGTGACGATGTGCAGGTAGTCCTCGCCGAGCCGGTGCCGGACGGTCACCTGGGCTCCCGGCATCCCGGGCGGGACCGAGTAGCGGTTGCCCTCGAAGGAGACCAGGGCCTGCGGGCTGACCGTGCGGACGACCTCCAACTCGGCCGGGAACGGCAGCGCGGGCAGGACGAGCATCGGCTCGGCATCGGCGAGCTCGGCGACGGTCACCTTGACGCCGTCGACGCTGCGGCGGCGCTCATCCATCCGGACGGCGAGCTTGTCGACGCCGGACTGGGCCTGCTCGACCGTCAGCGCGTCTGGGACCGTGCGCCACCACCGCTGTGCCGCCGAGTGGTTGGCCTTCTCCACGACTCCCTTGCGGTTGCCCCGCCGCGGCGGGCAGATCGCCACCTGGACGCCGTAGAACTTCGCGACCCCGGCGAACGCCGGGGTGACCTGGCCGCTGGAGGGGTAGCAGACGGTCGCCATCCGGTCGAACCGCCACTTTCTCGCGGTACCGCCGAGCTTGCGCAGCACGGCGTCGAGGGCCTGGACCAGGTGCGGGAAGTCCTCCGACTCCGCCAGGACCGCCCGCCACCGGCCCGAATGCGCGAGTGCCCCGACCAGCAGGTGCGCGTTCGCCCCGACGCCCCAGGCAGCGGGTGGGTCAGGAAGCTCGATCCAGTCGAACTGGATCTCCTCGCCCGGTGGGTGCTCGATCACCGCCCGGTCCCGGCCCTGCGAGGCGTGGCATGGCTCGCAGTGGGGCCGGACCTCGTAGCGGCGAAGCGCTCGGGTGAAGGTCGAGTAGGCGCCTGCGTAGCCGAGCTGGACGACCTCGTCGAACAGGGTCGAGGCCCACAAGTGCGGGTCGTCGGCGAGGCGTTGACGGCAGTAGTCCAGGAACGGCACGAACGCGTCCGGGGCCTGCCGCCGCTGCTGGGGGACGCGCTCGCCGTTCAGGTAGGCGCGGATCGTCTTGCGGTCACGGCCCAGATGCCGGGCGATCGCTGAGATTGTCCAACCCTGGCGACGCAGCGCGTGCGCATCCACGTCTTCCTCCCACGTGAGCACTCAGCCCTCCGAAGAGGCCGACTCGTTGCCCACGCAGGCTTGCCATCGCTCCACCCGGCCATCCCGACACGCCGACCAAGATCACACGAAGGGTGGGGAGATCAACCGAGCAGGTTTGCCCTACCGCTGAGCACGGTGTGGGGATTTTCAAATATCGCCATCAGGCAACCGGGACGAGGATGAAGATCCGCTGACGGTGTGGCTGCGCCGGCAGTGCGCCCGGCACGATGTCCTGCACCCCGAACAGTAAAACCTCCTCGCAGACGTTGGGATCACCGCCGCCACCGCCCGCACCGTCACCGCGTCCCTCACCGCTGCCACCCCGGGGGAGGTCGGGCTGGCCCATGCCCGCAGCTACGCCGCCGAGCACGGAAACCTGGCCGTGACCGACCGCACCCGCCACAACGGCCACCCCCTGGGAAGCTGGCTTTTACGCCAACGCCAACGCGCCGCCGACGGGCGCATCGAGCCCGTCCGGATCACCGCGCTCAACGCCCTCGACCCTCACTGGAACCCCTCCTGGCCCCTTGCCTGGCAACGCGCCTACCACCGGGCCCGCGCCGCCACCGCCAGCGGCACCCTGACCAGCAGCGAACGCCGCTGGATCAGGACACAGGCACAGCTATGGGACAGCCTCAGCCCCGCCCAGCAGCAACTCCTCGCCCACCTCGGCATGACCGGGCCTGCCACCGTACCCACGCAGGCCCGCACAACGGCACGCCACTACCCGCCAGGCGAGGGCCTGCCCCACGCCCGCGCCTACGCCACCCTGCACGGGCACCTGGCGGTATCCATCCATGCCCACCAGGACGGATTTCCCCTGGGACGCTGGCTCGTGCAGCAGCGCCGCAAAGCCCGCTCAGGCCAGCTGTCCGCCCGCACCCTGCAAGAACTCACCGTCCTGGACCCGTGGTGGAACCCACTCTGGCCCTTCACCTGGCAACGGAACTACCACGTGCACCGCACCCTCGCCGCCGCAGGCGGGCCCGTCCCGGAGGTCTTGCGGCGCTGGGCGGACCGGCAGATCACCCAGTGGGACCGGCTCCACCCGCATCAGCAGGCGCTGCTGACCACCGCCGCATCACTACTGCTCCGGGACACTGACGGGAAGAGCACTCGACGCGTGTGGAGGTCCGGGGCCCGGTCGTCGGCGTAGCGGCGCTCGCCTCTGGGCAGGGACCCCGCTCCCGAGGGCACAGTTTGGCTGTTCAACTGGCCTTCACCACTGCAGCGCTGTCCACCCATCTCGCCAAGATGCTGAAGGCGGCAAGCTGCTCCAGAGCCTCGTTCTCTTCCAGTTCCTCATCCTCTTCGTGGGCGATGGGGTTGCGGATGGCCGCGTAGACGCCCCGCGCAAAGTTTCCGGCACCGTCGTGGCGATTTTTGAACGTATCGCCTCCGTCGTTTTCGCACAGGCGCAGGCGCGGGTGCCCTGGAGTGGGTGGGTTGGTGGAGAAAGCGTCGGAGAGGAGCTTAGCCTCGGAAGCGTCCCGCCGTTCGAGCTTCGCCTGGGCTTGGGCATTAACCGCCCTGGCAGCAGCGCCGACCGCTTCACGGAAGTGGCCGCTGCTCCACAAGCCTTGCACGCTGCCCCAGACCCATGAGTGCAGTGTGGATGCGTCAAGCTGGGGTGCGCCGCTGCCGAGGTTCTCCTGTAGCTCCTGCTCAGCTTCCAGGAGGGCGATCGCGCGGTGCGCTGCTTCGCGATGGCGCCACATCGGTTGCCTCTTGGCCTCTTCCCACTCTACGGATCGCCAGTCAGGGAGCACACGGTCCAAGATCTGCTCCACGATCTGGGCCGCAGCTTGTACTTCAGCCTTTGGGCGATCGAACTTGTAGCCCCAGAAACCAATGGTGTTTGGGGCGTCTGCCGGACCAGGCGGGGGCGGCGGGGACTGCCTCGTGCGGCTGGACAGTGATATCAGCGCGAATGCCGACCACGTACGTGTGTCCCCGCTCGGCCAGGTCGGCGCGGAAGTCGGCGTTCTGGCCATAGCCGGCATCCGCCACCACCACCGGCGGCACAAGCTGCCATGTGGCCAGTTCGTCCAGGGCGTCCAGTGCCAGCCGCCACTTCTCCCGGTGCCCGACGCCCTCGGGGACGCCGGTCCGCCGGCGCCGGACGGCGTCATCCGCCCACTCCCGGGGCAGGAACAGCCGCCAGTTCAGCGGGCACGAGGCCACATCGGAGACCGCGTGCACGCTGACCGCGACCTGGCAGTTGGCCTGCTTGCCCAGAGCACCGCAGTACTGGTGGGCGACACCGACCGACATCCTGCCGTCCTTGGGGAACGACACGTCATCGACCGCCCAGGCGGCGGGGCCGATCCGCGGCACCATCCGCTCGGCGATCCGCCGACGCACCGGCACCGGATCCCAGGTGGACTGGTTCACGAACTGCTGCAGGTTCTGCTCATTGCCGTCCGGCAGCCGCGAGGCCATGGCCTGGATGGACTTGCGCCGACCGTCCATCATCAGCCCCCGCAGATAACAGTCGCCCTTGGCCCGCTGATCCTTCCGCGGCACCGAGGCGAACACATCCGCCACGAATAACGCCAACGACGCCCGAACACGATTGACTTCATGTGAGTCCACACAACCCTCATGCCCCCGAACACGGGCGACACGCAGACCTAACGGAGTCCTACTAGTCGTGTCCAATCCGGACGCGTCAATGATCAGTGGCCGGGCTGGCTGAGCTGGGAGTGCGTTTCAGCGGTCTCTTCGGCTGTCCAGCTCAGCAGGATGGCCAGAGCCTCAACGGATTCGGGCTGGGGCAGGTAGGCGAGCAGGGTGCGGTCCGGTCGGGCTGGCACGGCGAGTGCGTGGTAGTCGAAGCTGAGTGTGCCGACGGTGGGGTGCACGATGCGGGCGACGCCCAGGCGCTTTTCCCGTACGTCGCCAGTAGCCCACAGGACCCGGAAGGGCTCGCTGCGTATGGCGAGTTCACCGACGAGCGCTGCGAGCCGAGTGTCGTCGGGGCGGCGGCCGGTCAGCAGCCGCAGTTGAGCTACGGTCTCGGCGGCGATCGCGTCCCAGTTCGCGTAGCGCGACCGCGCTTCGGGATGCAGGAAGAGGTGGCGGGCAGCGTTGCGGGGCTCGGGCATGCCGGCCACGTCGAAGACGGCCTCGGCGGTTGTGTTGGCCGCGACGATGTTGAGGCGGTCATCGAGGAGCAGGGCGGGGGTGCCGGTCATGGTGTGCAGCAGCCGCACGAGCGGCTCGTCCGGCGACCCGCCGGATCCGTTGCTGGTCTTCCGTGCCGGGGTGGCGCCCCGTACAGAGCGGGCGAGGTTGCGCAGGTGCTCCGTCTCGGTGTCGGAGAGTGACAGAGCCTGGGCGACAGCAGTAAGCACTTGGTCGGACACGTGGGGTGTGCGGCCCTGTTCCAGGCGGACGTAGTAGTCGGGGCTGACCCCGGCGAGCAGCGCCACTTCCTCCCGCCGCAGCCCCGGCACCCGCCGACGTGTGTGGCTCGGCGGCAGCCCTGCCTGCTCGGGCGAGATGCGCCCGCGCCGGAGGCGTAGGAACTCGCCGATCGTCGTCTCCACACCGTCCACGCTACGCCCTCCGCTTCGTGCTTTACCTGGTCCTGCTGGGACCAGGTAAAGCCGGGCCTGGCTCACCGTCGACCACTCGCGCACCGTCGGAGGGGTGATTCCGTGTCCAGCTGCACGAGCGCAGTTGGACACCGACAAGACCAGGAAGGCAGCAGCGGATGCGTGCAGCAGTGGTGCGGAAGTTCGGCGGGCCCGAGGCCCTTGAGGTTGTCGAGGTGACGACCCCCGAGGCGGGCCGCGGAGAGGTGCTGGTCAAGGTGGCCGGGGCATCGGTCAACTTCGCCGACGTCATGGTGCGCGAGGGCCTGAACGTGAAGTACGGAGCTGTCGCTCAGCGTGATCAGTATGGCTTGGGTGCGGACGTGGCGGGCACCGTCGCCGCCATCGGCGAGGGCGTCACGCAGTACGCCGTCGGTGACCGGGTCGTTGGTACCCAGGAGCGTTTGGACCGGGAACTGGGGACCCAGGCTGAGTACGTCCTCCTCAAGGACTGGGAACTCGCTCCCGCCCCGGCCGGAACTGATCTCGTGCAGCTGGCCGCGCTTGGCCTGAACGCGACCACCGCGGACCAGGCGCTGGATGCACTGGCCCTGGAGCCGGGCCAGTGGCTGCTGGTCACCGGCGCGGCCGGCGGTGTCGGCCTCTACACGCTGGAGCTTGCGCGCCTGCGGAGTCTGCGCGTCGTCGCCCAGGCGGGCGCTGGGGACGAGGAGCTGGTGCGCAAGGCAGGCGCGGAGCTGTTCGTCTCACGCGAGGAGGACCTCGTACCCGTGGTCCTCGCGCTCGTGCCGGGTGGTGTGGACGGTGTGATCGATGCGGCCAATATGGCCGCTGGGGCGGCGGACGCGGTCCGGCACGGCGGCGCGTTTGTGTCGTTGCTCAACTCCGCGCCCATGGCCCGCCGTCAGGTGCGGATGACCAATCTGGCCTGGCACACCGATGGTGAGCGCCTGGCCAAGCTAGCGGCGTTCGCCGGCACCGGCCTGCTCACTCTGCGGGTGTCTCAGACCTTCCCGCTGGAGGAGATCGCCCAGGCCCACCGGGCCCTCGCAGAAGGCGGGTTGCGCGGCCGTCTTGTCCTCGTCCCGTAGGTCAAGAGCAGCGGTGGCCGAGCCCCCGTCCCTGAGTCTCATGTGGGGTACGCCGGGTACGGTTCTTCGCGTAACGCATAGGGTCGGGGCATGGCTGAGCCCGACATCTTAGAAGCTGTTGTCTTTTCGATCTTGAGCGGTGGCGGTCGAACGAGGTTCCCGGTCGGGTGATCCTGCCGTGGCCAGGGCATGAAGACGGGGCCTCCTGAACAGCTCGTGGGTGTCGAATCCATAGAGCACCAGGAGGCCCCTGTGCCGCAGTCTCCCGTGTCGGTGATCCGGCAGTCCAACTGGGCTGCTCCATCGTGTGATCGCCTCGCGCACGTGTACGGCAACGCGGTTGACTGGCCCGATCCTCCCGCTCAACCGTGACTGACACCCTCTCACTGGCACGAAGCCGACACATCGCACTGAAGTCGATCCGCGCCGCCCGGCCCGCAGGAACGACCTGCGCGGGCCAACTACTCGATGCGGCCTACCAGGCTGCCCGGCTGATGGCCCGGCACAGCCCGGTCGCCTTGGAATTTGAGAAGCGGAGCCTGAAAGAGATCGAATACCTGAACTTTCGCGACGGATACACTTACGAGCAAGGCCTGTTCGGAGACGTGTCGGCCTACCGCGACGCGAAAGACGTGGTCAACGCAGCCCTGGAGAAACGGAGCCCGAACTGCAGTGGTGACTGACCGAACGTGCGAACCGCGCCGACGGCGGAAGTCTGCGGGGGTCGCCCGCACACCAGGCCTCTCCGCTCGGCAACTCTCCCCTCGGCGTCGTCGTGCCGGGCGCTGACAACCAGGACAAGGCCACCCGGCACGGCGATGCCCTTCTCTCCTTCGGCCTGGAGTCAACTCACCTGCAGGCGTTGCACGCGTTGCTGAGTGAACTCAGCGTCACCGCGGCGGCGGCGCGTCTGGAGCGCACCCAGCCGACGTTGTCGAAGTCGCTGCGGCGACTGCGCCGGCACTTCGGCGACCCGTTGCTGGAACGGGCCGGCAATTCCTACCGGCTGACCGCGTTCGCGGAGCGGTTACGTCCCCTGGTCGCAGCCGCGGTCACGGCCGTCGACCGGACCTTCGCCGCAGAGACGACCTTCTCGCCGGAAACGTCGACCCGGACCTTCACCATCGTTTCGTCCGATCACGGGATCGCCACGGCGGGGGCCGAGTTGTTACTCCGGGTCCGCAGCCTCGCGCCCGGTGTGGGCCTGCGCTTCATGCCGGTCAGCGCCGAACTGCTGGAGCACGAGGACAAGTACCTGCGGAACGTCGACGGTGTCCTGCTGCCGCATGGATATCTCACACGTGCGTCCTCTCTGGACGTCCACACGGACAGGTGGGTGTGTGTGGTCTCCGCGGACAACCAGTTCGTCGGCGACAGGCTGACCAGACAGGACCTGGAACGGCTGCCGTGGATTGCCACCTTCGCGGACCAGGCCGGCCGGCCGCCCGCCTGGCGGCAGCTGGAGTTGCTCGGGATCATCCGTCGGGTCGTCGCGGTCGCGGAGTCCTTCCTCGTCGTGCCCCGGCTCGTTCGCGGCACGGACGCGATCGGGGTCGTGCCCGGCCGGGTCGCGGCGACCGAAGGCGCCGGCATCCGGGTGCTGGAGTTCCCCTTCGAGGTGGTGCCGCTGATCGAGGCGTTCTGGTGGCATCCGGTGCACGACGCCGACCCGGGGCATCGGTGGCTGCGCGGTGTTCTGGGCGGCCAGCGGGTATAGCTCCAGGGCATGCGGCCCATGCGCGATATGCCGTACGTTCCGGGCAGGACGGAGTGCAGTGTGGAAGGTGCAAACTTCCCACCACTCCCGATCGGAGCGCCCTCCGGTGGATCATCTCGTCGTCGACGTCCACGCGCACCTGTGGGCTGCGGAGGTCGAAACGATGGCTCGCACGTTGCCCGGGCACGCCGAGCGAATCGCGCTCGACCTGCGGCGGCTCGGCCCCCTGTCCGCGAAGACCGCCGCCGACCGGTTCGTGAACGAACTGCCGCTGCTTGTCGACGTCAATCGCCGGTTGGCCGCGATGACGGCCGCCGGGGTCGACGTTCAGGTCGTCTCCGTCACCCCGACCCAGTACCACCACTGGATCACCGATCCTGGCGCGGCCCGCGATCTTGCCCGCCTCACCCACGAAGCCGTCGCCGGACACTGCGTCCGTCGCTCTGGCCGGCTCACCGGGCTCGGGGTGGTGCCACAGCAATTTCCCGAGTGGACAGTCGAAGCGTTGGACGACGCGCTGACGCGTGGCTTGCGCGGTGTCGAGATCGCCACGCACGCGCCCGATCCCTGTGGTGGTCCGCCGATCGAGCTGTCCGACCGCCGATACGACGACCTGTGGGCGCGCGCCGCGGAACGCGGCGCGGTGATCTTCGTGCACCCGGGGGGGTGCACGCTCGACGAGCGGCTCGCACACTGGTACCTGGCCAACAGCGTCGGCCAGCTCGTCGAGCACGCCGTCGCCCTCTCACATCTCATCGTCGGTGGGGTCCTGGAGCGGTTTCCGGGCCTCACCGTGCTCGCCGCGCACGGCGGCGGCCACCTGCCCGCCATGACCAGCCGCGCCGACCACGCCTGGCACGCGCGGCGGGAGGCCCGTACGACGCAACTCCCGCCGAGTGAGTATCTGTCCCGGCTGTACGTCGACAGCCTGGTTTACGAGCCCGCCGCGCTGCGACGGCTCGTGGACGCGCTCGGGACGGAACGCGTGCTGCTCGGTTCGGACTTCCCGTTCGACATGGGCGTGCCCGACCCCGCCGAGCGGCTTCGCGCCGTCGGCTTGGACGTCGTGGCCACCGCGGCCATCGCGGGCGGCACCGCCGCGCGCATCGGGCTCGTGCCCGCCTCTGCCAGCCAGTCCGACAGGTAAGGAGACCACATGACGACCTCGGCCACGATGCCGGCCGTTGCCCGGCTGCGCTGGTCGTCGCCCGACACCGCCGACCAGTTCACCGTCCACAACCCGGCTACCGGCCAGGCCATCGCCACCATTCAGGGCGCCGGTCCGGAGCAGGTCGACGCCGCCGTGCGAGCCGCGCACGCGGGTCAGTCGGCCTGGCGCCGCCGCTCGCACGCCGAGCGCGGCGCCGTCCTGCGTCGGATCGCCGACACGATCCGCGACCACGCCGCGGAGATCGCCGCCATCGAGACCAGTGACAACGGCAAGCCGACGAGCCAGGCGGCGGGGTTCGACCTGGTCGCGTCCGCCGCGATCTTCGACCTGTTCGCCGGGCTGATCACGACGCCGCCGAGCGCCGCGGTGCACAACGGGCCGCTGCTCGATGTCACGACCCTTGAGCCCTATGGCGTCATCGGGGCGATCGTGCCGTTCAACTGGCCACCTATCCACACCGCCGGCAAGCTCGCCCCTGCGCTCGCCGTCGGTAACGCCGTCGTGCTCAAACCACCGGAACAAGCACCGCTGTCGGTGCTCCGGCTGATCGAGCTGATCGAGGAGATCGTCCCCGATGACGTTGTCCACCTCGTGCCAGGCCGAGGCCCGGTCGGCGCCGCGCTCGCCGCGCACCCGCTCGTCAGGAAGATCTCCTTCACCGGCGCTCCGGCCACGGGCGTGTCCGTGCTGAAGACGGCGGCAGACAACCTCACCCCGGCATTGCTCGAACTCGGCGGCAAGAACCCGTTCGTCGTCTTCGACGACGCCGACCTCGACTCGGTCGTACCGTGGCTCATCGAGGGCGGCTACTTCAACCAGGGCGAGGCGTGCACCGCCGCCTCACGCCTGCTCGTGCAGGACACCATCTACGACGAAGTGGCCGACCGCGTGGCGCGGGCCGTACGGAGACTGACCGTGGGCGACGGCGCTGATCCCGCCACCCACGTCGGGCCACTCGTGACGTCCGAACAGCAACGCCGGGTGCTGGACTACCTGGACATCGGCCGCACCGAGGGGGCTGTGATCCTCGCGCAGGCCGAATTGCCCACGGACCCGCGGTTGGCCGACGGGTACTATGTTCCGCCGACACTACTGACGCAGGTCACGCCGGCAATGCGGGTGGCGAACGAGGAGATCTTCGGACCGGTCGTCACGATGATCCGGTTCAGTGACGAGGACGAGGCCGTCCACATCGCCAACGGCACCCCTTTCGGACTCGTCGCGGGTGTGTTCAGCGGGAACCACCAGCGCGCGCTGCGGATCGGCAACGCGGTCCGCGCGGGTCTGGTCTTCATCAACCACTACAACAGGGCTGCTGTCGGGGTTCCGTTCGGCGGCACGGGAGCCAGCGGCTACGGCCGCGAGCACGCCCGCGAGACCCTGCACGAGTTCGGCTACAGCAAGAGTCTGCGCATTCCCAACGGACTCGGGCCGATACCCCGATGGCAGCCGTCGCTCGACGTCACCGCGGCCCCGGACCGAAAGGAACGCCGTTGACCACTGGAACCTGGGTGGACGTGCACGCACACTTCACCCCACCGGCCACTGAAGAGCAGCGGCACACCGCGTGGACCGCCATGCGCGAGTTGTGCTTCCTCGCACCCCAGCCGTACCACTGGACCGTCGAAGGTGCCCTGCGGTCGATGGACCGGACAGGGGTGGCGATGCAACTTCTCAGCGCGGTGCCGCAGACCCACGACGCGCTACGCACCTCGAACGATTACGGCGCCGAACTCGTGACCGAGCACCCCGGTCGCTTCGGCCTGCTGGCGGCGCTGCCCACCGACGACCCGCAAGCCGCGCTTACCGAGATCACCCGGGCGGAGGCGGCTTTGCGGCCGGACGGCTGGGCGGTGAGCACGACCTACAACGGCATCAACCTGTCCGATCGGGTGCTGGAGCCGGTATGGGAGGAGCTGAACCGGCGTAGCGCGGTCGTGTTCGTACACCCTGACACGACGAAGCGGCCCGAACTCGGGCTGCCCACCCCGCTGGTGGAGGTCGCGTTCGACACGACACGCACGATCGTCGCCATGCTGTACCAGGGCATGTTCCGCCGCTATCCGGACGTCCGCTTCGTCCTCGCGCACTGTGGCGGCGCACTGCCCGGCCTCTCCGGCCGGCTCCGGCTGCTCGGAACGGAGGCATGGGTGCCTGCCGGGGATCAGTTCACCCCGGAGGAGATCGCCGAGCAGTTGAGCCGCCTCTACCTCGACACCGCCGCGTCCGGCACTGACGCCAACCTGGCGGCGGCCTTGACGATGGTTCCCGTCGACCACATCGTCTATGGCGGAGACGCAGGCGTGCCGTGCAGCGACGACCGCACGCTCAGCGCGAACATCACCGCCCTGCGGAAGTCCTCGATAATCACCTCTGCCCAGGCCGAGCTGATCGGGCGGCGGGCGCTCGAGCTTTTCCCGGCCATTGCACGCCGTTCGGCCGACCGGGTGGCCGGACTTTAGTACTGCAACGGCACGAAGTGCCGTTGCAGTACTACGAAGCTGTTGTCTTTTCGATCTTGAGCGGTGGCGATGGACGAGGGTTCCCGGTCGGGTGATCCTGCCGTGGCGAGAGCATGAAGACGGGGCCTCCTGAACAGCTCGTGGGTGTCAAATCCATAGAGCACCAGGAGGCCCCTGTGCCGCAGTCTCCCGTGTCGGTGATCCGGCAGTCCAACAGGGCTGCTCCATCGTGTGATCGCCTCGCGCACGTGTACGGCAACGCGGTCGACCGGTCCGAGCGGCAGCGCCGGTACCCGACGGACATGACGGACGGAGAGTGGGCGGCCATCCGGCCGCTGCTCCCGACGCCGGACTGGATGCGCGGCCGGGGCGGGCAACCGGAGGCGTATTGCCATCGAAAAGACCGTTCTCAAGCCCGGAAAGACAACAACTTCTCAGACCCGTAGCTGGCGCATCACTTATAGGTGCCGCCTTGCTCGCTTTTTCCGTTCCGACCGCGCAGGCCGTGCCGCCGCCGAATCCCGGGCCACCGGAGGTGACACTGTCGGTCGACGACAGCCCGTCCCCCGATGCGGTCATCACCTGCACTCTCTATTAGGACTCCGTTAGGTCTTTCCTGTCGGGCCTGTTCAGGAGCATGGTGGGTGTGTGGATGCACATGAAGTGAACCGGGTGCGGGTGAAGTTGGCGTTGTTTGTGGCTGATGTGTTCGCGTCGGTGCCGCGGAAGGATCAGCGGGCCAAGGGTGACTGCTACTTACGGGGGCTGATGCTGGACGGTCGCCGCAAGTCGATCCAGGCGATGGCTTCGCGGCTGCCGGACGGCAATGAGCAGAACCTGCAGCAGTTCGTGAACCAGTCCACGTGGGATCCGGTGCCGGTGCAGCGGCGGATCTGCGAGCGGATGCTTCCGCTCATCACCCCGACGGCCTGGGTGATCGACGATGTGTCGGTACCCAAAGACGGAAGAATGTCGGTGGCTGTGGCCCGGCAGTACTGCGGGGCCCTGGGGAAACGGGCGAACTGCCAGGTCGCGGTCAGCGTCCACGCCGCCACCGATACCGCCTCCTGCCCGCTGCAGTGGCGGCTGTTCCTGCCCAAGGAGTGGGCGGCGGACACCGCCCGCAGGACCCTCACCCGCGTCCCGCCCGAGGCCGGGCACCGCGAGAAGTGGCGGCTGGCTCTGGACATGCTCGACACTCTGGCCGACTGGAGAATGAGGCCGCCGGTCGTCGTGGCCGACGCCGCCTACGGCACCAACGCACACCTGCGGGCCGCCCTGGCAGACCGCGAAATCCACTACGTGCTTGCCGAACCGCGCGGACGTGACCGCCCACCCGTTCGAGGCGAAGCCCGAGACCCCGGACCGCAAAGGCATCGTCGGCCGCCGGCCTCAGCCCCGCTACCGTCAGCCCGCACCCTCGGTGGCAGCCCTCGCCGCCGATCTCGGACAGGAAGCGTTCACCTCCCTCACCTGGCGGCAGGGCTCACGCGGCGAGTTACGTTCCCGCGTCGCCGCCGTGCGCGTCCGCCCGGCCGGCAACGCCGCCGAACGTCCCATCCGAGCCGCCGCCTCGGCCGAACAGGGCTGGTGGGACGGCATCCTGCCCGACTACTGGCTGCTGGTCGAATGGCCCGAAGAGGCCGAGGCTCCCACCGACTACTGGCTGTCCAACCTGCCGGCCGACACCCCGATCGCCGACCTGGTCCGCCTGGCCAAGGTCTCCGCTGGCGCATCGAGCACGACTACCGCGAACTCAAACACGCCCTGGGCCTGGACCACTTCGAAGGCCGCTCCTGGCCCGGCCGGCACCACCACGTCACCCTCGTGACCGCCACCCACGCCTTCCTGACCGAACAACGCCTGGCCCCAAAAGTCCCCGGGCCCAGCTCACTCTCTACCAGACCCTCGACGCCCTCCAAGACACCTTGAGGTGCTGGACCGGCATCTGCGCCACCTGCCACCACCCCCTGCCCAGCAGGACACACACAGCACCAAGATCGAAAGAGACCTAACGGAGTCCTACTATGCCTCGAAGCCCAACCACAGCGGTAGCAAGGTCACCGGCACGGGCGGCATCTCTTCCTGTGCCGGCGGAACTCCGGCCAGCTGCAACAGCGAAGTCGACGTCGAGTTTTACAACAACTACTCCAACCAGTGGATGACCGGCGGGTCAGGACCGCGTCAGACCAAGTGCCCGCCCCCACTGCGCTCAAGTTCGGCCTCGGCGACCTGCACGGACAAACCCGGCGACCCGAATACCGGATGGCGAACCGTGACGGTTGGAACCATCGTCTCCCCCAACGGTAGCCACGACTCCGGAACTGCCTACAGCTCCGTCCTGTACGTGCCCTGCGTGTGAGCATGACGTGAGACAGACCTGTGCTCGCCCTGCCCGGCTGCGGCGGGCACAGCACTCTCGAGAGGGGCTTCAGCAGCCATGAACAGTGCCCGTGACAACGTCGTCTGGCGCGAGTGCCGCGCCCTGAGCCGATGTCTGCTGCCCCTGATCGACCAGGAAACCTGGCGGCGTGATCGTCGCCATGACGACTTCCGCGAACGCGGCCTGGACGTGCCCCAGGGGGAGCGATTGCTCGGGACCTTCGCAGCGCTCACCATGCACACCGTCATCCTGGACGCCGCAGCGGCCGGACGCCCGTCCACCGTCGAAGCCCTGCACGCCACGGCACTGCGCACCGTCGCCCATACCGTCATGAATAAGCGCGACTACGAGTTCCTGGCTGCGGCGCCCGCGCAGGCGGACGACGACATGGAGGAACACGACGTCGCCGCCTTTCGGCTGCTCGCCTACCAGACCGGCCGCGCGGCTCATGTGTTTGCCTACCTCGGCAGCCAGGTACGTGCCACCTTCGACACCCTGGCCAGCCGTAGCCGGACAACAACCGCAACCTGCGGCGACCTCCGGCAGTGGGCGAGCCAGGCGAAACTCCTTCCGTAAGCGAGTGAACGCGTCGGCCGCCGGCGCGGACACCGACCTCGTCCAGGGCGAAAGAGCCGGCGCAGGGGCGGCACTGTCGTTCAACGCGGTCACGGGGGAACATGATCAGTTGGAGATCGCACCCGAGTAGGCGCCACTTGAAATGAGTCGCGGCTGATCTTCCCCGAGTTACCCGGTACGGCGCGTGATCAGGGCCTCCAGACCGTCGAGGATCCGCACAAACCGACTGGAAGACATACCTCCCCGGGGTGACTTACCGCGGGACCTGCTGAGACACGTTCCGCGTCCGCGGATTGTTCCTGTCGTGTGATCTACCTGGTCATAAAGGCGTGGGTGCGAGGCGGACGGTCCAGGGGCATAGCCGGATGCGCAGGGCCGGGGCCGGCGGGGGCGGCGGGGGTTTCGGCTCGCGCCAGTCGGCTACCGGTTTCGTCAGCCGGCGCGTCATCAGGGCCATGGCGGTCCAGGCCAGAGCTGAGGGGATGCCTGGGCCGGCGCGCCGCATTATCCACGCAGCACCGCGTTCGACGGCCCCCCGGCGCGGCGACGCGACTGCGCCCCGGGGGGCCGCGCCTTGCGGCTGATGTCCGAGGTAGGAGCCCGGGGCCTTCAAGTACCGCGCGCCCGCGTCGTGCCCTTTTCCGCTCGACCGCCGACGTACGCTGCGGCGGTCGAGCGGTACCTCACCGCAGCTCAGGCCGAAGCCCGTCAACGGTCCAAGGAGAAGAAGACCCCCGCCGCCGGCTCGGGGAACAACGGAACAGCGGTTAGCGGTAGCGATTTGATGCCTCTCACAAATGACCGAATGCGAGAGTTCTGCGAAAACCCCGGAGACAATCACGTTTCCCCAGGTCGCCACTCGCAGAAGTCCTCTCGAAACCGGCGCGTTGTGCGAGGCACTTCTGAGAGACTGCCGCCGTGGATCTCACGCCCGATCAGGCAGCATTGGCGGTAGAACGCCACGACTGCCCCAACTGTGACGCCCCCGCCGGCAGCGCCTGCCGCACCCGGGGCGGGAAGACGGCCGCGAAGTACCACACCCCGCGCTTCGTCCTCGTGCCCGCGCTGCGCGAGGAACTCGAGGTGCCGGTGCCCGCCGACCGCGGACCCGGCCGCGCTTGGAAGCAGGGCCCGGCGCTCGCGGTCGTGCCCGCGCCCCGCACCCAGCAGCCGGTGCGGATCGGGTACGCGAGGACGTCGACCGCGCGGCAGGAGCTGGCGAGCCAACTCGAAGCCCTCCGACGGGCGGAGTGTCACAAGATCTTCCACGAGCAGATCAGCACCCGCGTCAAAGTCCGGCCCGAGCTGGAGAAGGCCCTCGCGCTGGCCCACCAGTTCAAGGAGGCCGCGCCCGAGACCCCGGTCATCCTCACCGTCCACGAACTCAAGCGGCTCGCCCGCAACGCCGCCGAGCTCATGGCGCTCTCCGCCGAGCTCCAGGCCGGAGGCATCCAGCTCGAGCTCCTCACCTGCCCGCTCACCGGCATCTACGACCCCAACGGCATGGGCGCCATGTTCTTCGCCGTCCTCGCCGTCGCCGGACAGATCGAGCGCAACTACATCCGGGAGAAGACCCTCGAAGGCCAGGTCACCGCCGCATCCAAGGGCAACCACGGCGGACGGCCCAAGGTCATCGACGACGACATGCTCACCTTCGCCATCGCGCTGAAGGACAAAGGCGTCCCCGTCCCGGAGATCGCAAAGAAGCTCACCATCAAGACCGGCAAGAACGCGGGCCAGTCCCCCTCGGTCGCCTCCCTCTACCGCGCCCTCGCCGAAGCCGAGCAGACCGCCGCGGACGACGGCGTGTCGCTCCGGCCGAAGCCTGTCCGCATCCGCCGGCCCGAGGACCCGCTGACGGCCGAGGAGGCGGATCTTCGCGAACGCCTTCAGAGGCAGGTTCTCCAGCGTCCAGAGGGCGAGTAGCCAGCAAGATCAATCTCACCGATCACTACGGGACGCAGGTGCGGGTGAGGGATGCGACGGGACAACCTCAGGGCTGCCATCTATGACTCAGGATGTTGAGTAACGGGTCGTCCACTGGTCAGCATCACGACAGCCTTCCAGGCCGCGAAGCCGAACATCAGCCGCGTGGTATGGCGTCGCCAGTTGCCCTACGCCACTTGGTGCCGAACGGTGGCCAGCTTCAAGTGCCTGCCGGCGAAGCGCGGTGACGGGCTTGACCTTCTCCGACCCTCGCTGCCGCTCATCTTCCTCGTCTCCAATCCCTGCACGCCGTGGTACATACGCTCCTCATACGCCATGCCGTATCCCCTCCCGTTTGATCGCAGCGGCCGACGACTCTCACCCTGCCGGAGCGGGGCGTGTGCCGGTAGGGAGCGAAGGGGCGCCCGCGCGTGGGGGAGGCGCTCCAGATGTGACACAGAACGGTCGGCGACTGAACGCAGTTGTTGCCGGAGCCGCTGCTGGATGCAGTTGGCGGCGCTTTCTACATCGGTACAGTCGTTGGCGCCGAGATTGATCACGGCCCTGAGCTGACCACACACGCGCGAACAGCTCGCGCCCGTCCACGATCCCCCGAGTCCCGACGCGGGCTCCTGCACACCAGAAATCCTAGGTCAGCCATACAGCACGCCGGTTTCCTTCTCGTACTCTTCGATCGCGGTGAAGGCGGGGAGCAGCGCGGGCATCATCGCCGTGAACAGGTTCGACTTCACGTTGCCGTAGTCGTCCACAACGGGCGCGATGGCCGGCGTCCAGTCCGCAGCGAAATGGATGACGCCTTGGATCACCGTCCGGTGCTGAGTGTCCAGCCACCGGGGGCACTCCGGCAGGCGCGGCGCAGCGGCACGGATGCGCTGGTACTCGGCCTTCTTCAGCGCCGGGATGAACAACACCAGCCGATGCGGAGGCAGAAGCTGGAACGCCTCGGCCAGCTCCCACATCGTGCCCTCACTGGTGCCCAGGGTCAGCGCGGTCAGCCGGGACTTCCGCATCAGCTCGCGCACCGGCTCCTGCCAGCCCTCGTGCGGCAGGTACATGCGCACCGCGCCCACATGCGGCAGCCGCTCACCCGGTGCGCCGACCGCGACCAACGGCCCGACCGGCCGCAAGATCTCGGCGAGGTGCTCCTCTGCCGAAGCTCCGGACACCAGGAACCCGGTAATTGCACCACCCCCCATGCCCGGCAGCGGCACTTCGTGCAGGGCCGTCTGCTGCTCGTCTTCCCTGAACGAGCGCAGGTAAAGCACGTAGGAACCGGCCTTGAGGTGTCGATGATCCGGAACGAAGCGGGACCGGTGCCGCCGCGCCCGCAGGAAGGTCTTGCGGCCCTGCGTGAACACGAAACCGCCGAGGATCATCGTCCACAGCGTGAGGAACATCTGCCACCACGCGAGGTCGAGGGGTTCCATCATCACGGACAGTCCGCCGAGCGTCAGGGTCAGCCCGACCAGACAGCATAACCAGGCCGCGACCCACAGCAGCGATCCCAGCCACGCGTCCCTGCGGATCGGCCTCGACAGGAGCTCCCGCGCTTGCCGGGTGCGGGCGAGCTTCAGCGTCTTGCCGCCGTAAAGGACGCTGAACAACCCGGTGACACCGATGAGGAACCCGTTGGGCTCCACCCAGTCCGGGGTGATGTCAGGCCGCTGCAGCACCAGCGTGGGAACGGTCGTGAGGGCGACACCGGCCAGCATCATCACGTAGCCGAGGACCCGCAGCCTCGTATGCGGAGGCCGGGTCGGACCATCCACGCCGGTCGCGGGTTCCTGTGCGGGATCTCCCTGGGCGGGGTCACGGAACTCCCAGCGGCCGCTCCAGCTCAGCCGCTTGCCCTGCTGCGGCAGCCACATCACCAGGCCGCCGAGCACCGTGGACAGCGGAACCACGTACCGCCACCACCTGTCCCACCACTGCGGGAACCGGTCGGGCACCAGCAACGGGATGGCAATGAAAAGCCCGAACAGCAGTAGCGGGAACACGGTTTGGCACAGCATCCCGACGAGCTGCTGGCGCGTCCTCCGTCCGCTCAGTCCGGACATCGCCAGCATGCCCGTGGCCCAGATCAGCAGGAACCGTAGTACCGACTCAGGCGATAAATTCATGCACACACTGTGCTGGAAGATCTGTGGCCGGTCATCATCCTGGCCGCCCCCAAGGCCGTTCCCGGGGAGTGTCCGGGACGGCCTGTTATGCGGGCTGGAGTTCGAGGTGGATGGCGAAGACGCCGAGGGCTTCCTTGGCCGGGGGATAGATGCTGCGGCAGGCGGCCAGTAACTGGTCGCGGGTCATGCCTGCTTTGCCGATGGCGGCGTCATCCTCCGCTTCGAGCATCGCCTCAAAAGAGGCGCATTCGGTCATGGCCCTGTTCTCGTATAGCTACGGTGAAAGGACAAGTAGCTCAGCGTAATTTCAGGGCCTCTGCTTCGGTGCGGGGCTCGGGAATCTCTCCGCGGTTCAGGGCGGCGAAGTCGGCATGGGCCTGTTTGACGGCTTCGGGGTACGCCTCGTGGCGCTCTGGCGTCAGCTGACGCGCTCTTGGGTATAGCGGGCGGCAGTGCGGATAGCCCGCGCGTACGGAGCGTCGAAGGCCCGGGTCTGCGCGTCGAGGTCCTGGAAGGGCACCAGCGCCTGGTGACGGCTGTTGACCGACTGTATCCAGGCCGACCAGGCGTCGTGGACGTCCTCTTCAGTGACCTGCTCCCCCTTAGCCCTCAAGAGCACGGCGTAGATACGGAACAAATCGTCAGAATCCTCAGGAGGTTCGGCTTCAGCCGGAAGGCAGGAACGGATCAGTTCGGCGAGCTGGTCGAGGTAGGTCACATCGTCAGTGTGCCAACGAAGACGAGCAGATGCGCTACGGCGAACACCACGGGGATCACGCGCTCGGATGTGCCCAGTTCCGCATAACGCTTGCGCCAGCCGTGAACGGGGTCGCGTCGCAGCTGATCCCACTCGTCGGTGAAGATCTTGGCAGGGAGACCTTCCTCCAGCTTGATGATGACCTTGAACTTCGCGGTGTTCAGGTCCCGGTAGCTACGCAGTTGCATCCACCACGTCGCAGAGAGCGTCACGCCGACCAGAAGCAGCGACGCCGACACCCACCACGGAGCGTTGGACAGCTTCGGAAAGCCGAGACCGATCAAGGCGACGAACGTGGTCTGCACGGTCAAGAAGAACGCGTTGGCGGTTCCGCGGCGCACCGATACCCGGTCGGCCATCTCGACGGCGAGTTTGTACAGTTCCAGCACCTCAGCCCGCTGCTCTGGGTCAGATAACGCCACTGCCCCTCCTCCGGTGGCCGGGGCTGCTTGCTAGCCCTGGTCCCCCCACTCCGTCACGCGACCGCCCAGGATGCATCGCCACGGGCACAGATCTAGGCCCAAACAAAGAAAGTGGCGCAAAGTAGCCAGGCCGACTGCCGCCAGATGGCAACTCGCTAGCCTGCGCTGTGCCACTCGACCTTGCTCTCACCTGCGAATCGGGCAGCTATCCCGACATCCCGCTGAATCTTTCCCGGCGTCGGGGTAGGCCAGCCACGCGGCGTCGGATACCTTTCCGCACTCTTCGAACGAGATCGCAGCCTCAGCCGCAGCGTCCCCTGGCTCTGCCCTCCGGCACGAAGTCCTTGAACTACCCGGCCCTGTCGCTGCGGATGCTCTCGGCAATTGCGAACCACCACCGCCCAACTCCGCCTGGGTCGCCGCCGAACGCCGCTCAGAAGGAGCGCTGTCGAAGCGTTGTCCGTCTCTCGTGCACTGAGGTGCATGCCTAGCCTCGCGCTTTCACGCGGCAGGGCGTCCAGTGGTTGATCAGAAACGCGGAGAGTGCTCCTGACCTGCAACGATGGGACGTGTTTAGGGTCCAGGTCGTCGCGTGAAAGAAGCACTCTCCAGGTGAAGAAGCGTATCGGGTCCTATCCGCGTGTTCGTACCGAAGGCGGTGGTCGCGGGGTGGTCTCCCAGGCCGGCGGTGTGCTGCTGGTCGAGACGGTTCGCAGGACCGGCCTGGATCAGGCGATATCTGCGGCGTTGGCGCCGTGGCGCAGGCCGCGGGCGGTGCATGGTCCGGGCAAGATCCTGCTGGATGTGGTGCTCGCCGTGGCGCTGGGAGGGGACTGCCTGGCCGATGTGGGCATGTTGCGGGCCGAGCCGGCCGTGTTCGGTCCGGTGGCCTCCGACCCCACGGTCTCCCGGCTGATCAGCACGCTGTCGTCGGGCGGACAGCGGGTCCTGACCGCGTTGCGTTCCGCCCGTGCTGAAGTACGCCAACACGTGCGGCGGTTGGCCGGGGAAGCCGCGCCGGACGCGGGCGGGCAGGTGATCGTGGATATCGACGGGGTCCTCGTCCTGGCGCACTCCGAGAAGCAGGACGCCGCCGCGACCTGGAAGAAGACGTTCGGACACCACCCGCTGATGGGCTTCGTCGATCATGGCCGGGGCGGGTCCGGCGAGCCGGTCGTGGGTCTGTTGCGGCCCGGCAATGCGGGCTCCAACACCGCCGCGGACCACAGCGAGGCCACCAAGCTGGCCCTGGCCCAGCTGCCGAAACGGCTACGACGCGGGCGGCAGACGCTGATCCGTACCGACTCCGGCGGTGGCACCCACGAGTTCGTCGCCTGGCTCGCCCAGCGTGGAAGGTGGCTGTCGTACTCGGTCGGCATGACCATCACCGATGCCATCCACCAAGCCGTCCTGAAGGTCCCGGCCTCGGCGTGGACACCGGCCGTGGAAGCCGACGGCGAGATCCGCGACGGCGCCTGGGTCGCCGAACTCGCCGGTGACTGCCTGACGGGCTGGCCGAAGGGACTACGGCTGATTGTGCTCAAGGAACGGCCGCACCCCGGTGCCCAGTTGCGCTTCACCGACGCCGCCGGCATGCGCCTTACCTGCTTCGCCACCAACACGGCCGACGAGGCGATCGCCACCCTCGAACTGCGCCACCGCCAGCGGGCACGCGCCGAGGACCGCATCCGCGCCGCCCGCGCCACCGGCCTGCGCAACCTCCCCCTCCACGACGCCGCGCAGAACCAGATCTGGCTGGAGATCGTCCAGATCGCCCTCGACCTGCTGGCCTGGATGCCCGTGCTTGCCCTGACCGGCAAGGCCCGCCTGTGGGAGCCCCGCCGCCTGCGGCTTCGGCTGTTCTCCACCGCCGCCCAGCTCATCACCACCGGACGCCGCCGCATCCTCCGCCTGGCCAAGCACTGTCCCTGGACCGACGTGATCACCGAAGCCCTGGAACGACTCCACGCCCTCCCGAACCCCGTCTGACCAGCGTCTTCCCGCCCCTGCGAGCAGCACCAGCCCACCGGAGCAGTGGAACCCGGCGCCCACCCGACGCGAAAACCGGGCCATCAGCCTGCCCAGACTCCGAAAACCCCGACCAACACCCACCACAAAGGGGCCGCCAGCAAGCTGACGGACCCCTCATGCAAGATCGAGGCTAACTTGCCTTACGTTGTTCCAGCTCGTTGATCTGTAGAGATGCTTGACAGCACTAGATAATGGGCGATGTCGTCAACGATGCGGGGCGGGCCGCGATCACCCGTCTGGTCCAAAACCGTGAGGTCGACCTGGACGCCTACACAGGACCGGTCTACTTCGTGATGCACGGCGTGCGGAGCGAAGACCGAGCCCGCGAACTCGCGGCCGCACTCCACGCCGCTCTGTACGGAGACCTGGGCCCTCTCAACCGCGCTGGCGCTTCCGCCTCCTGACCCGGGCCTTGACTGGCGCAGCCGTTGACGCTGAGATCCGGCATCCCGCGAAGCGCAACGAGACTGATCGACCCGAAGGCGGTGGCCACCACCGCCGCCCAGTTCTTGCGGTCTTCAGAGGCATGTCCGCCCCCACAGTGCTGCCCCAGCGAGGGAAAGCCATAGCCCACCCCGGCCCGAAGGGGGCCGAGCACTCCACGCCGGGCGCAGGCTATGCAGCGTGGGCTGCAACTCTCCGGCGCCGGGGTGGACCGCCATGCCATACACAGTGCCTCACAGGCAATGCCGGGCCGACAAGGCAACGTCACGACAGACCACCCGTATGGAGTAAATCACGGCGTCGGGGCAGATGGCGCATGGTCACCGAGACGCAGGCGCCGGGGAACTCGAGGGATGTCGCACATAATCACTCGAATGGGCCAAAGCGCGCCGCCTCCGGATGCGCCCGCCAGATTTTTATTGCTGAATCGACTACGGAATGATCGATTTCACGCATGCGATCATCCAACACACTAAGCCAATCTCGCGCGATACACCCATCCCGCCAGAATGGGGAGAACACTTTAATCGCGAGTCAGGGTTTCGGATCGATGTTGGCCAACGTTACTCGATGTCAGTGTTCCTGGACTCTCGATTCACCGTCGGTGGTGACGCTATTCGTTGCTTCCTAAGAATCCCTGACCAGCTGCTGCCGCGCTGTATCAGCTGCCTTGGCGAGGAGTGGAGTGTCCATACGGAAACCAAAGAAGAGGATAGGTTCGGCATCATCATCATCTACACCTCGAAAAGAAAAGCGCTGACTGCCGGGGAGGGGCAGGTTTGGAAGAATGGAGAGGTCAGCTTTCGAGTAGCGACACTGTACGATGGAATCACGCAAGCCGGAAATCTATCGTATGGGGTAGATGCCAAGATGGAGCAGAATGGGAACTTGACGGTCACCGTCAACGTGAAATACGCCGACCCCCGCACGTAAAAATGAGCGATGGCCTGGGCCGTTGACAAACCCGGTGTTGTGCTCCTGCCCGCCTGCTAGTGAGCTGATCATCGACGCCGTCGCCCGGCACGTCGCTGAGCACGACCCCGCCGCTCGCCGTCTGGGTTGATCACAGCGGCCTACGGCACGTTTCCGGCGTATTCCGGTTGGCCTCCTGGTTCGCCCAGGACGCCACCAGCCGCCGCGTCGTCCAAGCGTTCCTGCGCTGGAGCATGGACCACCCGGACATGCCCCGGTTGAAGGTGCCCACGATCCCCTGATCCGCAAGATCATGACCAGCGACAGTCTCCCGCTCATGGAACGGATCGCGGCAGCCCTGATCCTCCTCTATGCCCAGCCCGTCCGTCGGCTCGTCCGGCTCGCCGTCCACGACGTCCAGCACGACGGTGACCAGGTCACACTCCTCCTCGGCGACCCGCCCACGCCAGTTCCAGAGCCCCTTGCCGACCTACTGCTCGGCTACATACGTGACGAACGCCCGAACAGGCCAGGTGGCACTCTTCCCACCAGCGACTGGCTCTTCCCCGGACGCAGGGCAGGACAGCCCATGGACCCGCCACCCTCGGCAAGCGACTCACCGCTGCAGGCGTCCCCACCCTCCACGGCCGGACCGCCACCCTGCAGCAACTCGTTCTTCAGGCACCGCCGTCGGTCGTCGCGGGGATGCTCGGCTACCACACAGTCCACACCGAGGCCGTTGCCGCCCAAGCCGCAGGCATCTGGAAGAAGTACGCCCCGGTGACCACACTCGGTGACCCCACAGCCTGTCAGCTACTGGAACACCGACCACTCGATCACAGACTCCTACCGATACTGGACCCCTTGTGCGTCAATGACGGGAACTGGTCTGTCCTTCTCCTATCGTTCTGGACAAGCATGGTCACACGCACGCTGACCTCTCGGTGCCTTTCCGGGTACCCGATGATTGGAGTCAGCAGTGACCACGACAGCGCATGCTGTGTCGCAGATAGAACAAACCGAAGCCGCACTCGGTTGCGTGGCCTATTCCTGGACGCCGGAAGTCCATGACTTCTACGGCGACCCGGAAGCCATCCTGCACAAGATGGACGGCCTGGACATGGAGCTTTCCGACCGCCGGATCTTCGTGCTGCTCACGGAAAGCGCGGGACAGGCGCAAGTCCGCTGTGCGCCGTGAGGCGCTTCGTTGTATCCCCGACCCAATCGGGAGGAACTTGGAGGAATGTTTCTGGGTCACCTGACTTACCTGGACGCGAAAGCGCGAGGGGACAAGAGCATGTCAGGAAAGCGGCGGCCGTCTGGAGACGTTCAGGGCGGGGTGCCGCAAGGCCCGCACGATAAGGCCAAGGCTGGATTGCTTGAAGTTCAATCTCCGGTGGTGAAAGTGCGCACCCGTCGGAATAACGTCTGAAACCGACGTCGCGTCATGCCCGGCCATGAACCGTGAAGCCGAGGCAACCTCCATGGCGCGAAACGCCGCCCAACGAGGGTGGTCAAGGAGATGAGTGAACGGCCTACGTCGTGCTCGATACGTACAGCGAAGACGTACCACGGGATCGCCTACGGGGCGCGAGCCCTATGGCGACGGAGGTGCCGTAGTAGTCGCAGGAGTAACGACCTGCCAAGGAGGCCGGGAAAACCGGGACCACAGGGCGAAGGGCACCAGGTGATCGAGATGTTCGGCGAAGGGAAGCATGCGCAATGCAGAGTGCTGAAACGGTGCTGAGCGTCCTCCGCAAGCGCGGTGAGAGAGGTTTGCCGGTCGAAAGACTCTACCGGCAGTTATTCAACACGGAGTTGTTTCTGCTGGCCTACGGGCGCATCTATGCCAACAAGGGAGCGATGACTCCCGGGGCCACCAGGGAAACCGTGGATGGCATGTCCCTGGAGAAGATCCAGAGGATCATCGAATCGCTCCGCTGCGAGCGCTATCGATGGTCCCCGGCGAGACGCGTATACATCGAGAAGAAGGGATCAGCCAAGAAGCGTCCGCTAGGACTGCCGACTTGGTCGGACAAGCTCGTGGCCGAGGTAGTGCGCATGCTTCTAGAGGCGTACTACGACGTCCAGTTCTCCGACCGCTCCCACGGCTTCCGTCCCGGCCGGGGCTGTCACACCGCACTGAGTGAGGTGGAACGGTATTGGACGGGAACCCATTGGTTCGTCGAGGGCGATATCTCCGACTGCTTCGGCAGCCTTGACCATAGTGTCATGCTGTCGATCCTGTCGGAGAAAGTCCACGATGGCCGTTTCCTCCGGCTGATCGGGCACATGCTCAAGGCTGGATATCTGGAGGATTGGCGCTGGAATGCGACACTCAGCGGTGCTCCGCAAGGTGGAGTGGCCAGCCCGATCCTGTCGAACATCTACCTTGATCGGCTCGATCAGTTCGTTGAACAGTCGCTGCTGCCCGAATACAACCACGGCCAGCGTCGACAACCGAACCGGGAATACCGGCGGTTGGAGCACTGGATCCAAGGGGCGAGACGGCGCGGTTGCCGAAAATCGGTGCGGGAGCTCGAACCCCGGCGCCGAGCGTTGCCGAGCCAAGACCCCAATGATCCAGACTATCGACGGCTTCGGTATGTGCGCTATGCCGACGACTGGCTGCTGGGATTCGCCGGGCCCAGGCACGAAGCAGAGGAGATCAAGTCAAAGATTCGGGCGTTCCTGCGAGAGGAACTCGAGCTGGAACTTTCTGAGGCCAAGACGTTGATCACGCACGCCACCAGCCAGGCGGCGCACTTCCTCGGCTACGACATCAAATCCCAATACTCCAACGACAAGATCACCCGTAATCGACGGGCAGTCAATGGATCCATTGGGCTGTTTGTGCCCAGGCAGGCGATCAGGCAGCGATGCGCGCTCTACATGAGCAAGGGAAAACCGGCGCTGAGAGGTTCGGTCATGCGTGACGATGACTTCACCATCGTTGCGAAGTACCAGTCCGAGTTTCAAGGTGTCGTCCAGTACTACCTTCTGGCCCAGGACGTCTTTCGCCTGGGCAAGCTCCGATGGGTCATGGAGACTTCGATGCTCAAGACCTTGGCCGGGAAACATCGCAGCACGGTCACGAAGACGGCTCGAAAGTACAAGAGCATGATCGAGACGCCGGAAGGACCGCGCACCTGTTTCCAGGTCACTGTCGAACGCGATCGAGGGAGGAAACCACTGGTCGCCCGATTCGGGGGGATCCCGCTCAAACGACAGCGCACAGCGACCCTCACCGACCTCAAGCCCGTCATGGCCAGCAGCAAGCGCAACGAGCTGATTCATCGACTCCTCGCCGAATGCTGTGAGCTCTGCGAGTCACGGACACACCTGGAAGTGCACCATGTCCGCAAACTCGCCGACCTCAACCGCCCAGGACGGCGCGAGAAACCGGCATGGGTCCGCCTCATGGCGATGCGACGGCGGAAAACCTTGGTGATCTGCCGCCGCTGTCATGAAGACATCCATTCCGGGCGGCCCACTGCGCTCAAACGGACGTGATCACTGGAGAGCGGAATGCGGGGAAACTCGCCCGTTCCGTTCGGGAAGGGGCCGTCGGAAAAGGACCCGAGCCACGGGCACCTCGTCGGCGGCCTACTTCACTCTTCGAGCGGGCCGAGGACGGCCAGTACACGGTCTCCACCTGGTCGGGCGACTCGCTCGACGGGCTCGGCGGCAGTCTCGCCGACACCATCCTGGCCAACCGGGGCATCCACTGTGTCGGTGAGCAGACCCGCGCCGTGCTGGCTCCCCTCGGGATGCAGGTGCAGGGGACCGTCCCGGCGCCCGCCAGCCACCGGGCCGCCTTCGCGCACACCGTGCGTGGCCACGGCGAGGGGACGTTCACCCGGGCCACGTGTGCCCTCCTGTGTTGACGGCGTAGCGCCGAGACCTCCGGACGGCCGTCCCAGACACGCCGGGGACGGCCGTCCCCGTGCCGAAGACGCCAGGCTCGCCTCCGCGAGCGGTCCGAGCAAGCCCGAGAGAGGCCATGGATGAGCACCGGTACTCAGCCCGCTGCACGGCGGGACTTCGCCGGGCTGTGGGCCTCCTATGGCCTCAGCAGCCTGGCGGACGGTCTTGTGGTCATCGTCCTGCCGCTGACGGCTCTCGACCTCACCTCGTCGCCGGGGCTGGTGGCCGGGGTGAAGTGGGCGCAGACGCTGCCGTACGTGCTGTGCACGCTGGCTATCGGCATACTCATCGACCGGGCAGAGCGCAGCCGCCTGATCCTGCGGGCGCATGTGCTGCGAGCGGTGGCCCTGGTCCTGTTGGCGCTCGCCCTGGCGGGAGACGTGGCGCCGCTGCCCCTCCTGTACGTCGTGGCCTTCCTGCTCGGCACGGCCGAACTCGTGGCGGATCTGACCACGACCTCTGTCCTGCCCGCGATGGTGCCGCAGGACCGGCTCGACGGCGCCAACGCTCGGCTGGAAAGCGCCCGTTCCTCACTGAACGAGTTCGTCGGCCCGCCGCTGGGCGGCTTGCTCGTCGCCATCGGCGCCATCACCGCCACGCTGAGCATGGCGGGCCTCTACCTTGTGGCGGCCGGAGCGGTGCTCTTGCTCCTGCGCGGCTCCTACGACCCCCGCGACCGCACCGAGGCCGACGGGGAACGCCGGGAGGAGACAGCGACGGCCGCGCGGCCCCGGCTGCGGGATGAACTCACCGAAGGCTTGCACTACCTGCGGCGGCAGCCGGTGCTGTGGAATCTTGCGATCATGGTCTGCGTGATGGCAGCGACCTGGAGTGCGTGGAGCGCGGTCCTGGTGCTGTACGCCGTGACGCCCGGACCCATGGGTCTGAGCGGCACGGGATACGGGCTGTTGCTGACCACGCTCGCCCTCGGCGGCGTGCTGGGCTCGCTGACCGCCGGCCGGGTCCGCAAGGTGCTGGGCACGCGCAATCTCCTCGCCATCGACGTGGTCACGGGAATCGTCATGCTCGCGGTGCCAGCGCTGACGGCACAGGTGTGGAGTGTCGCGGCGGTGACGTTCCTGGGAGGCGTCGGCAGCGGGCTGTGGAACGTCACGGTGGTCACGCTACGCCAGCAGCTGATCCCCGACGCGCTGCTCGGCCGGGTGAGCAGCGCCAGCCGCCTCATCGGCTGGGGCGGCATGCCCCTGGGTGCCGCGCTGGCCGGTGTGCTGTCGCAGCTCGTTGGGCCCCGGCTGGTCTTCGCCCTGGGCGCCCTGGCCTGCGCGCTGCTGCTCTTCCCCTTCTTCCGGACGATCCGCGAGGAGACCATCGAGGAAGCGAAGCGGCAGCGTGCCGCCCACCGGCAGTGACGCACCGGGAGGAATGCGCCACGCTGCCCCTTCCTCCTCGCCCCCGCCCCGCCGGGGCCGACCGCCCCAGGACGGCGCCAGGTCCCTCACGACACGCCCGCCGGACGGGCGGCGTCCTCGGCCGCCCGGCGCGGGCCGGGAACCACAGCGCACAGCGGCAGCTCCAGACGCTTGTCCATGTCCAGACGGAACGTGCCGTACGGGTTAATGTTCGACCAGAACAGGACGGTCAGAGCCCGCCGGTCCTCTGCGGTGAGCCTGCCCGCCCACTCCGGCTCGGCCAGGGCCTGTTGCAGCAGCAGGGTGCTGACGTGTTCTCTGAACTTTCTCGTCGACGGAGTCCCACTCGGTCCACTGCTGCAGTAGGTGACCAGTCGTGAATGAAGCCTCAAGCGATCCTTGAAACGTACTGCGCTTCACGTAGTTCCTTGAGTTGGGTGAAGGCTTCATCAGGCGGTGGAGCACCCTCGTCTCGTCGGAGCGCACCCAGACAGTCCAACGCGTGCTCCACGAGCGGCCGAATGTAGCGGACGGGGTGGGCGTGGCGGGTCATCGTGCTCCAGTCATCGACCATGGCCAAGACGTCCACGAGCCGAGCACGAACGGCGCTGTACGGAATGCACGGTTCCCGTGTTGGGTGAGTAGCTCGCCTGTCTAGTCTGGCACTTCCTCGCTCTATGGGCATGGACATGCCCGAGCGATGAACGCCACTGGCGCTGGAAGCGTCGAGGTGTCCCCCGTTCAGGCGTCAAGCCGGAGGGCGAGGGTTTCTGCGTAGCTGAGGGCGACGGTGGCCTGCTGGAGGTTGCCTTCGGCGGTATATCGGCGTGCCATGTCTACCGTCGTCACTACGCTCGCCAGTGGGCTTTCTTCGTCGGTGTCATGGCCTGCGAGTCGGGTGCTCAGCACCTGGTGCGCCTGCTCAAGAAGATCAGCCCAGGTTCTCTCCGGGATCCCGGGCCGTAGGCCCGTCAACCTGGTGAGCCACAGGCCGGCGTGGGATTGCAGAAGTTGTTCGGTGGTGCGGTATTCGATGACCGTTCCGCAATCCAGTGCGAGATCAGGGGTGTCCGTGCATGCACCGGGCCACGAGGCAAGCGCCTCGGTGTGCGCGGGGCACAGATGGAGGAGCCAAGCCGGTCCGTCGCCAGTGTCGGGGCCCTGACGCAGCGTCGTGCCGGATGTGGAGCAGTCCAGGACGGTTCGTAGTCCGGTGACCTCTCTTCCTGCGCCCGGCCGACGGCCCACCGGCGCGTCGGACTCCCGAGGGACAACGTGCCGGTAGGCACCCAGGTACGGAAGCGAGCAGGAGATCTCGTACGGCAACGACTCGGCCAGATGCAGGACGGGCTCCAACAGGTGGTCCCAGAACGGGTCCATGCCCTCTTCGGAGGCCACGGTCAGCCGGCACCCGTCGGCTTCCTCCCTGCTTCTGCGTCGACCGTCGACTTCCTGGTGCGTGACGTTGTAGTAGGCCCCCTTCAAGCCCGCCAGCAGCAGTTCGCGCTGCTCCTCGCCGAACTGCTGCTCCTTGGCACCGCGGGCCGCACGCAGCCGGCTCGACGGGATGGAGAACGCCTCCTGCAGCTGGCCGAGGGTGGGCTCGGTGGATGCGAGCTGCTTCACCACGCTCCGGTTCAGCGGGGGTCGGCCGGAAACGAGCCGGTCCAGGACCGTGATACCGAGCAGCGCACTCGCGCTTGCGTACCACCAGGTGATCTCGCTGATCTGCCGCTCGTACTGGGCAGCAGGCTCGCTCACCTCGTCCACGGCCGCAACGTGGTAGCGAAACCCGCCGTCCTCCGTGTAGCCCTCGGCCACCTCCAACCGGGTCATGGCACGGCTGGCCTGGACGCGAGCCGCCTCCCACTCCTGCTCCAGATCCACACACGCTCGGTTCAATGAACGCAGCGTCTCCCACTCCACCTCGCTCAACGGCCCAAGATCCTGCAGATCAGGAAAACGCAGCGATCCCACCCTGTCCCCTCCCAATCCGAGCCCGGAGCGATGAACCTACTCCGTACAGCCCGCCCGTGGATCCCGCCGAAGCGTCTGCGACCGATATGAGCGGGCGCTGTCGATGTGAGGTCGCCCCGCCTCGTCCCCCGACCTCGGTCTGGTCCACGCGGTGGTGTGCTCCCGGCGCGCCGAGCCTTCGGCAGCAGGCACATCACCGTCCTGAGGAAGAATGCCTGGCAGCGATCACGAAGGGGGCGTCGTGCGGCTGACGATCGACACCGAGACGGACACTTACGAGCAGGCGATTGCGGCGGTACAGGCCGCCTACGGACTGCGTCCCGTCACCCCTGACGACTGGCCGGAACCACCACCGGTCGACCCACGTCCCGGCCCGCAGGACCTGGGCGACGATGACATCGGGGACGGCTGGAGTGAGCAGGCGCTCTTCCGGATGATCGCCTCCCTGATACCCGGGGCCCGCACGGTGCTGCGACGGATCACCGACCTGGGCGGCACCGCCTCGTTCGACGAAGTGCAGCAGTACTTCGCCGACCATCCGACCACCCCGATCACGAAGGCGAAGATCGGCGGGACCCTCACCAGCATCCCGGCGGTACAGCGCCGCGTCGGCCCGGCCGGCTCGGCCCGGCTGCTCCAGCGGGACGAGCGGGCCCGGCTCTATCACATCGACCCGGCACTGGTGGAAGGGCTCCGGCGGGCCTTCGCGATCGCCGATGCCCGCCCCGACCTGCTGCGCGGTGAACCCACCGCACCCGTCACCTGACCCGGGCCGCACCACTGGCAGGAGAACGTCTCGCCAGCGATCCCAAGTAGCCGGGTTCATCCATACCGATGGCTTCCTCAGTGGGCGGACCGCAAAGGGTCCTGTCGTGTGAGGCAGACGAGAACGCCCACCAGGACGATGGCTGCCGTGATGAGCGGGGCGATCAGGGAGTTCGCGGGGTACAGGATCCAGGCCCATGGCTCGGGGCGACCGCCGCTTCTCCAGCCGGCCGCCGCGCACAGCAGGGGCACGATGACGACGGTGACAGCCGCGATGCGGTGGCCGAGGAAGGGAAACAGCAGCAGCGCCAGGCCGACGTATCCAGCGATGTTGCGCCCCAGCACCAAGGCGACGCTGTCGGCCCCCAGGGCGTAGCAGAGGGCTGCCACCCCCGCCCCGGTGACGGCGACCGCCGAGCCGAGCGCGGCGTCCCACCTCCGAACGGGACGGCAGGCGACGCCTTCGGTGCGCAGGTCGCCGCGTCCCATGCCGTGGAGCAGCATCACCGCCGGCAGCAGCGTGATGAGATGGCCGACGAGGAAGTGTCCGGACTGGCCGGTCAGCACGGGCACAGGGAGTTCGGCGTCGCCCATGAGCAGTCCCACCGCATTGGTCACGACGACGGACACACTCAGCGCGGGAACGGCGCGGGCCTTCAGCCACCAGTTCATCCGTGGCTCCCGTTGACGCCCAGCTGGGGGGTTACGTTGCAGGATCTCATGGCGCGGATGTTGCGCTCGTACCAGTCGAGCTGGACCTGTCGGGACTGCTTGAGGACGTGCTGGGCCAGGGCGAGTTCCGGCGGTGCGACCCGGTTGGTGAGGGTCCGGGGCGAGGCGCCGGCGGTCAGGGAAAGCCACGCTCCGACGGGGCCGTAGGCGTCAGCGGCCGGGTAGGGTTCCCCGTTGTCCGCGCAGGCAGGAGATTGTGGAAGAAGCCCTGCCGCCACACCTGTGGGCACACCGCGGGCACTGATGCCGGGACCGATGGCCAGCTTGGTCTCGTCAGAGCCGGGTCGGTCGGCCATGGTCAGGGTTGCGGGCACCGCGACGCCGGCCTGGCGGAGTCTTGCGACGGCCTTGCGGGACTCGGTGCGGACCATGCCCTCTTGGTCGTCCATCTCGGGCCACAGGCAGATGCGGGGCCGACCGTGGTCGCACACCAGGTCGCCGGTCGGGCGGGAGGTCACCGGGTCGGCCCCCATGCCGTGGGCGGAGGCAACACCGCCCACGAACCCTCCGGCGAGCAGCGCGGCCGCGGCGACGACGGCGGGAGCGGACTTCCGGTACTGGATCAGCACGGCAGCGGACAGACAGACCCCGGTACCGAACGCTCCCGCACTGACCAGCGCCCATACGTCCAGGCTCTGATCGAGCACACAGCAGTCCTGAAGTCCTCCACCTACGAGGTGGCGGATCCACACGATGCTCCAGGAGACCGGGTAGGCGTTGGCGACGAAGCTCGCGATCAGCGTGACCGGCACCGCGACGATCGGAGCCCATAGACGGCCCAGAACGAAACCGACCAGGGTGTTGGCCGCGAGCAGCACCGCTTCGACCGCGAGGATGCCGGGATCCGGCATGCCGAAGCCGACGTCGGCGGCGGCCGCGGAGACGAGAAGGGCCGCGGTCATCCCGACCAGACCCATCACGAACACCGGCAGCAAGAGGGGGAAGGCGATGGCCAGCGGCGAGCGGACCGCGTTCTGGTCGGAGATGCGTGCGCGCCTGAGCCGGCTTCCCTCCCAGGCACCGGCTCCGGCACACGCGGGGCCCACGAAGGACAGGGCCAGGCTCGCGGTGCTGGTGGCGGAGAGCCAGTAGTGGGGTGTGACCCACTCGGACAAGTTGTCACCGAGGGCGATGACGATGAAGCCGGCCAGAAACGGCAGAAGACGGGTGCCGGACGAGACGCGGACGACGGTACAGAGCAGCACGGGTCAGATCTCCTCGCCCACGAGCTGGGTGTAGGCGGCTTCCGCGCGCTCGCGAGGACCTTGGGCGTTGCCGGCATTGTCGGCCATGGCATGGAATTCGGCGGTGGTGCCGTGGAAGCGCACCGTGCCCCGGTCCAGGACGACCACGTGCTGGTAGAGGTCGGCGAGGTCTTCGGTCTGGTGGGTGGAGACGACGATGTGCACGTCGTCGGCGAGCTGTTCGAGCAAGGACCGGAAGACCTTGCGCTGGGTGGGGTCCAGGCCGGCGGTCGGCTCGTCCATGAGGATGAGCTCGCTGTGGTGGGTGAGGGCGCCGGCGATGCCCATCCGGCGCAGCTGGCCACCGGAGACCTGGTGGCTGTGGCGGTCGGCGAGCTTGTCCAGGCCGACACGGCCCAGCGTGGTGGCCGATGCCTTCCAGGCATCAGAGCGGTTCATGCCTTTGAGCCAGCCGGCGAAGGCGACTTGCTCCCGTACGGTCAGGCCCGGTACAGGCGTGCTGTGCTGCGGCAGCCAGGCCACCGCCTTCCGGTACGCCCGCACATCCTTGCGGGCCGCGGGGTCGCGGCCCTTCCAGGTGACCGTGCCGTCCAGGGGCTTGAGCTGGGAAGCGGCCAGCGCCATCAGCGTGGACTTCCCCGCCCCGTTCGGGCCGAGCAGCACCGTTGCCGCGCTGCTGACGCGAAGGTCGAAGCTGTCGAGAACGGTCGTCTTCCGGTTGTACCGGAAGCAGACACCACGTAATTCCAAGGCCATGAGCCGCACAATCCGCCGCCAGGGGTGACCCCGAGGAGGCTGTAGTGAGAAGCGGAGCGGGAGGTGCCCGGGCGCAGGCAGAACCCGCCTGCGCCCGGGCACCTGTGAAGACGTGCCGTACTGTCTTCGGGTTCTAGTAGATTGTCGCGGCTAATTTTTGGGATAGAGGTGGCGCAGTTTGATGCGTGCGTCGTGGGTGGTGAACTGCCAGTTCACTTGACGTTGGTCGGTGTTGGTGGCGTTCTGCCAGGCTGAGAGTTCGGTGTTGAGGATGCCGAGGTCGCTGATCCGGCGGTCGAGGCATTGCCGGGTCAGCGCGGAGAGTTCGATCTCGGCGATGTTGAGCCATGACCCGTGCCTGGGCGTATGGTGGATCTTGAGGCGTTGGGCCAGGGCGAATGCCTCTTGTGGTTCGAATGCCTCGTACAGCGAGGCGATGCTGTGGGTGTTGAGGTTGTCCATCACCAGCACCACGGTCTCGGTGTCGGGGTAGTCCACGCTCAGTAACTGCTTGACCTGGCCGGCCCAGTCGGTCCGGGTCCGCCGGGACAGTGCCTGAACACGGCGCCACCCGCGCAGGGGTTCGGTCCACACGAAGATCGAGCACGTGCCGCAGCGGATGTACTCGCTGTCCTGGCGGGCGTCGTGACCGGGGCGGGCCGGGAGCGGGTCGCGGACATGATCGAGGAGCTGGTAGGGCTTCTCGTCCATGCACACCACCGGACGCGCCGGGTCATAGGGCCGGGCATAGACGGCCAGCACGTCTTCCATCCGGGCCGCGAACTCCGCGTTCGCTCGTGGCGGGATGGTCCAGCACTTTCTCAGGTGAGGGCGCAGTTCCGTTTTTTTAAGACCCGCCCGATGGTGGAGTGGTCCAGATCGGGGATGTCCTCGGCCAGCGCGACGTGCTTCTCCAGCAGCCGCAGCGACCACCGGGTATGGCCCTGGGGCGGCTGTGAGCACGCCATCGCGATCAGCCTGGCTTCGACCTCACCAGTCACCGGCGAGGGCACCGGCGGGAGGTCGCGCTTCTTCCGCGCGATCGTGGCGTGCACATCGCCACCGGTCTCGGCAAAACGCTTGGCGACCAGCCGCAACGTCTCACCGGAAACGCCGAGCCGGGCCGCGATCACCTCCTTGGAATCCACCTCACCCACCGAGGTGTCCAGCGCGAGCAGCACCCGGGCCCGCATGATCATCGAAGCTGGGCGAACACCCGTCGTGGTCACCCGCACCAACCCCTCGCGATCCTGCGCGGTCAACCTCACCGGCCACTTCTTCTGCGAACCCATGACAACAGTCCCGTCTGACAGAGGGAAAGGAATCTGCCAGACACTAACCTCCCAACCAGACATGCCACAACTAAGCAGCGACAATCTACTAGCTTCGGGGGTGCGGATCTTCGGCCGGGTCCAGCCGAGGGCTTGCTTGACCATGCGGAAGGTGTGCTCCAGGTCGAACCTCCTCAGGAACGCCTGCCAGCGCACGTCGACGTCCTCGCCGGACAGCCCGGTGGCGGACGACCAGAGCCAAAGTGGCAGCGGGTCGTGGCCGCCGGGCAGGCGGTCGACCTTCAGGCGAATCAACGTGCCCTCGATGATGGAGAGTTCGCGGGTGTGGTCGATCCACGCGGAACGGGTGGTCAGCCGGGGATGGATGCGGTCCCAGGCCATCGCGTGGACGGTGCCGTATCGGTCCGCGACCTGCGTCGTTGCCGCGTTCGGCTCGCCCCAGGTCTCCGGCTTGGCGAAGCGGAATTCCTTGCCGCGTTTGGGCGGGCGCCCACCTTGCGGCGGGGAGATCCACGGCACCGGGACCGGCTTGCGCATCACCCGGTCCGAGCGCATCCTCCCGAGGACCCCCACCGGCAAGTCGGCCAAGAGGTGGGCCATGCGCGGGGCGTCGTACCCGGCGTCGAAGACGATCAGGATGTCACGGTCGCCGAAGCGCCACCGGTCCATCTCGATCAGGTCCTCCACCACCCGGCGGACCTGGGAGGCGGTGACTTCGGCGACATCGTCGGCGGAGCCCAGCCGCACGGCGTCCAGCAGCTGGCACCAGGAGGTCCGTCCTGATTCCAGGACGGCGACGAAGGAGTACGGCCAGCCGGGCACGAACTGGTCCGAGGCCGGCCACTACGGCCGTAGACGTGGCAGAACAGGCGATCTGGGCGGGTCGGGGCGTCCGGGCGGAGCCAGTGGCTGATGTCCACCGCCAGTACCAGGCGCTCATCGGCGGCCTACGGCTGAGGGAGGCCGGCCAGCACCTGCCGCAGCCGCGGCACATCGACGTTGCCGCAGTTCAAAGCGTCGTACATGGCGCCGTGACCACGCCGGTGCTCGGCCACCAGCGTCAGTCCACCGGCGCGGTCACCGGCCCGTCTGCGCACAGCAATGCGTCGGTGAGCTCGAACAGTTCGTCACGCCGGGCGGTCAGGCATGCGTAGAAGTCGTCCTGGAAGTGTGACGCCACAACGAATGGCTCCCGCTGGGCGTCGTGATGCAGCAAACTCAATTTTCCACGGCCTTCGTGCTGATCAGGTGCGTCTTTGGTCGGAGCGCAGGATCAGGCGAAGGCCGTGTTCACGTCCGGAGGATCCCCGTTCGAGTGATCAAGTTCTGGGATGCCGTTCGACGTCCTCCAGGCACTCGGCCGGCTTGCGCAGCCCGAGCGCAGCACTTCTGGCTGAGCGGCCATGTGGCCTGCTCACGAAGACTCACGCTGCGAGTGCCACGCCGCTGGGAGAGTGGCACCGAGGACTCCGCCGACGCCACCACCGAGCGCCAGACCAATCGCCATGTTGTCGAAGACAGCCAACCCGAGCACGATCCCGATCGCGACGCCGATCAGCATGCCGACAGCAAACCCTCTGCTGATGGACGGCGCTCCGACATCCTCGTTGTTTGTCACACGGTCATTGTGCCGAACGAGCCTCCGGAGACGAGGTCCAATACGGCCAACCTTCAGCGGGCCAGACCATAAAGAACAAGCTGAGGAGGGACTCTTCGAGAAGGCGGTTGCGCACTCCATCGCCGGACCGGGCAGCGTCACCGATGTCGTAGCCGACGAGGCGGTAAGTCCCCGCGAGGTCATCGCCCGGCTCCTCCACGGGTCGATCAACATGCAGACCGACACATCCCACCCTCGCGGATGCCTCGTCGCCCTCTCGGGGACGGTCCGGGCACCGGGAGCGGGCGAGACCGGAGCGCGCGACGCCGTGCTCGCGATCTGGGACACACAGGGACGCCGACGCTCACGCGCACCACACGTCGACGGCGGTCCACGCACAGCCCCCGAACCGCACGACCTCAGGCGACATGAATCGCGCTGGCCGACTTCCGCGAGCGCATCGCCCAGGACGACCGCGCCGACCGTCTCCTCGACCTCGCGCTCGCGCGCTTGAAGGAGGCCGGACTCGTACGCGAGCGCACCACCCAGCGCACCGACTCCCCCCATATCCTGGCCGCCGTACGCGACCTGACCCGGCTGGAACTGGTCACCGAGGCGGTCCGTGCCGCGCTGGAAGAAGTCGCCCGCACGGCCGGGCACCTGCTGGTCGATCTGGTCGACGAGGAGTGGGGGCGCCGCTACGGCCGTCCGGTCCGCCTGGGCAAGAATCCCACCCGGCCCAAGACCAGGATCCTCGCCGCCGGCGACGACGCCTGTCGGCTGCTGGAGCGCCTGCACCGGCACCAACCGGGCTACCGGCCCGGCCCGCAGGCCGAGGCTCTGCGGCAGATCATCGTGCAGAACTACTACCGCGACGCGGCGGGCCGCCTGCGCTGGCGCACCGCCGACGACGGCGGGCTGCCACCCTCTTCCTCGGCGATCGTCTCTCCCTACGACATCACGGCGCGCTACGTCCGTCACGGGCATATCATCCGCTGGAAGGGGTTCGCCGCGCATGTCACCGAGACGTGTGCCTCCGGCAGCGTCAACGTGATCACGGATGTGGCCACCACCTCGACCGCCACCAACGACGCCCAGGCCCTGCCCGGTATCCATACCCGCCTGGCGCGTCGGGGACTGCTGCCCGCCGAGCACCTGGTCGACGGAGGCTACACCTCCCTGGTCCACCTGGAACGAGCCGAGCGCGAACACCAGGTCACCGTCAGCGGGCCGCTGCCGGGCAACCCCACTCGCCAGCACCGCAGGAACGAAGGCTTCGACCGGGACGACTTCCACATCGGCTTCGACCGCCAACAGGTCACCTGTCCCCGGGGCCAGGTCAGCAAGGGCCGGCACGGCCCCTACCCGACCTCCTCACCCACCGCCGCCCCGCTGATCGTGGCGCGGTTCACCAAAGGCCAGTGCCAGCCCTGCCCGGACCGCCCCCGGTGCACCAGCTCCCGCGAGAGCGCCCGGAACGTGGGCTTTGCCCCGCGAGAAATGCGAGAGTTGCAAGTCCGCGTCCGCGCCGAGCAGCAGACGCCCGACTGGAAGGCCCGCTACGCGGTCCGCTCCGGGGTGGAAGGCACCATCAACGAGTTCGCCCACGGGCACGGCATGCGTCACTGCCGCTACCGAGGACAGCCGAAAGCCCACCTGCAACACGTATTCACGGCCATCGCCGTGAATATCGAGCGACTCAGCGGCCTGCCACCGACTGAGGAAACCCCCTCACCGCGGCCACCGACCGCCTGCCGAGGTGGCGCTGGTTCCAGATCAAGGTCCGGTCCAGGAGCTCGTGTCTGCGGGTCTGCACCCACCTTTCCATGATCGAGTTCATTCTCGGCATCTGGATGCCAGTGAGGACGACCTCGATCCCCGTGTCCGTACGCCCTTGGGAAACTAGGCGAATCCTCACAGTTCAGGCACGCGCCGGTCCATGCTCACCATGTCCCGGCGCGGCCCACTTGCGGTCGCCGCAGGTCGATCTCCCGTCCGCGATGTACGCCATACCGGTGGTTTCGCCCAAGGGGGGCCGCTCGCCCAGCCGGGCCGCGCGGACACTTGCCCGACGGTGGCCGGGCGGCCGCCCGGGGAGGGGAGGACAGTCATGGCCGACAGCAGGGTTCTGATGGCGGTACCGGAGCACCCGCGCGCCGAGGGCGCCAGGACGGAGCAGCTGCGGAAGATCCGGGATGCCGTCGAGGCCGGCGGCTTCGAGGTGCGCTGGGCCGTCGACGCGCAGGACGCGGACGCGGTGCTGCGTACCGAGGCGGGGCTGGCGGCGGCACTGGTCGCCTGGGATCTGCCCGGCGGCGGCGTGGAGGACGGCGGGCCCGTCGTCCTCCGCCGGATCGGCCGGCGTTTCCGGGACCTGCCGGTCTTCCTGATCATGGCTGAGGAGGGGGTCCGCGATCTGCCGCTGTGGGTATCGGAGACGGTCGTCGGATACGTGTGGCCGCTGGAGGACACTCCGGGATTCATCGCGGGCCGCATCACCAGTGCCGCCCGGGCCTACCGGGAGGACGTGCTGCCGCCGTTCTTCCGGGCGTTGCGCCGCTTCGACGACGCCCACGAGTACTCCTGGCACACCCCGGCGCACTCCGGCGGTGTCGCCTTCCTGAAGTCAGCGGCGGGGCGGGCCTTCCACGACTACTTCGGCGAGCGGCTGCTGCGCAGCGACCTGTCGATCTCGGTCGAGGAACTGGGTTCGCTGTTCGAGCACACTGGACCGATCGGCGAGGCCGAGCGCAACGCCGCCCGCGTCTTCGGATCCGACTCCACCTACTTCGTACTGCACGGCGACTCCACCTGTAACCGCCTGGTCGGCCACTTCAGCGTCACCCGCGACGAGCTGGCGCTGGTGGACCGCAACTGCCACAAGTCGGTGCTGCAGGGGCTGGTGGTCTCCGGGGCCCGCCCCGTCTACCTGGTTCCCACCCGCAACGGCTACGGCCTGGCCGGCCCGCTGCCACCGGCCGAGCTGGCGCCGGAGGCGATCGCGGCCCGGCTCGCGGTGCATCCGCTGGCCGAGGCCGCGGTGTCGCCGCGGCCTCAGTACGCGGTGTTCACCAACTCCACCTATGACGGGCTCAGTTACGACGCCGTCGCGACCGCGCGAGCACTCGCGGGCAGTACACCGCGAGTGCACTTCGACGAAGCCTGGTTCGCCTACGCCCGATTCCACCCGCTGTACACCGGCCGGTACGGCATGGCGGTGGACGAGCGGACCTTCCCGGGGCCGGAGCGGCCCACGGTGTTCGCGACCCAGTCGACGCACAAGCTGCTCGCGGCGCTGTCGCAGTCCGCGATGGTGCACGTGCGACCCGCACCGCGGGCACCGGTCGAGCACGACCGCTTCAACGAGGCCCTGATGATGCACGGCACCACCTCGCCCCTGTACCCGATGATCGCCTCGCTGGACGTGGCCACCGCGATGATGGACGGCCCCCAGGGCGAATGGCTCATCGACGAGGCGGTGACGGAGGCGATCCGCTTCCGTCAGGAAATGGTCCGCCTGCACAAGCGGGTGGAGAGCGCCGGGGACCGGCCGGGCTGGTTCTTCGGCGTCTGGCAGCCGGACTCCGTCACCGACCCGGCCACCGGCGAGCGCCTGCCCTTCGACGAGGCCCCGCCGGAACTGCTGCGCACCACGCAGTCCTGCTGGCTGCTGGAGCCCGGTGCCGCCTGGCACGGCTTCCCCGGGCTCACCGAGGGGCACTGCATGCTGGATCCCGTCAAGGTCACCCTGACCTGCCCCGGCATCACCGCCGCCGGCGACATGGCCGAGGAGGGCATCCCGGCCCGCGTCCTGACGGCGTACCTGGCCACGCGGAACATCGTCGTCGAGAAAACCGACAGCTACACCACGCTGATCCTGTTCTCCATGGGCATCACCAAGGGCAAGTGGGGCACGCTGCTGGACGCCCTGATGGACTTTAAGGCCCTGTACGACGCCGACGCCCCTCTCCACCGGGTGCTGCCCGCCGCCGTCGCCGCGCATCCGCGCCGCTACGCGGGGCTGACCCTGCGCGAGCTGTGCCGGCAGATGCACGGCCGGCTGCGTTCGGCCCGTCTGGTGGAGCTGCTGGACACAGTCTTCCAGCAGCTCCCGGAGCCGGTCCGGCCTCCGCAGCACTGCTATCAGCGTCTGGTGCGTGGCGGCACGGAGCGGATCCGGATCGCCGATGCCGCGAACCGGGTGGCGGCCGCCATGGTCACCGTCACCCCACCCGGCATCCCGGTCCTGATGCCCGGGGAATCCACCGGTGACACCGACGGCCCCCTCCTGCGGTACCTCACGGCCCTGGAGAGCTTCGACCGCCACTTCCCCGGCTTCCGCAGCGAGACACACGGCGTCACGATCGACGAGGAGACCGGCGACTACCAGATCGAGTGCCTGCGCAGGTGACCTGGCCGCAGCCTCGTTGACGCCCCGGGCCGGCCGGCTGCGGGCGGGCCCGCGATGTCAGCGCAGCGCCGTCGCGTTGGCCGGAGAGCCCACTCCGCCGGTCAGGTTGAGGGGTTTGACGGTGACCAGGCTGTCCCAGCGTCCGGTGTGCCGGCAGTCCTGGGCGAGGCCGGTGGGGTTCCACAGCTCGCCCAGGGGCAGGCCCAGTTCGGGGATCAGTTCCTGGTGGCATCATGTCCTGGTCCTCGGGCGCGCTGTGGTGGAAGTCGCTGTCGACCAGGACGGGGAGGACCTCCACGGCGAAGGTGTCCGTAGCCCATGAGGGCGATGTGGTGGTCCCAGCACCAGGCGGCGAAGGCGCGGCTCTGCGCGAACCCGGTGGCGCGTCCTGCGGCGCGGACCTCGGCCCGCGCCGGAGTCCGTCGGTCTGCGTACTGGCCTGCGGGTGGAAATTGTCCAGGACGGCCGAACGCGGCGGTGCACTCGCCGCCCCGGTGTCGTCCGTCTGTACCGCCCGCACGTTCCGGACACGGCCACACTCAGGCCCTTCTCCCCCATCCGGGTGGTTCGCCCGCCAAGAGAGCCGCTATCGCCCGACTCTGGTTCCCGCGTCGTCACGCCTCGCCGGCGGCGGCCCTCCAAGAAGGAGAAAGGCAGGGACAGAATGTTCTCACCTCGGCAGGCCGCTCTCGGCGGAACAGCACTCCTCGCTCTGGCGCTCACCAGCCTGACGGTCAATCCGGCCAGCGCGGCGGCCTCGGGGGGACGCGTCGCCCAGGCGGCCGCGCAGACTCTCATTCTCCACACGGTGAAGAACCAGAACCTCGTGGCCGACTTGGCCTACGGTTCGTCAACGCCTGGCACGCCCGTCACCTTGTACCCGGAGCACGGAGGGACGAACCAGCAGTGGGAGGTCGTCCCCGTCCAGGGCAACTGGTTCCAGCTGCGGAACAAGGCGTCGGGAACCTGCCTGGTCAACGGCTACCACAGCGCGCAAAACGGCCACCGCCGTGTGAGTCTGAGACGGCGTCATCGCCTGCTGTCCCAGGGGTGTCCCCCTGGGACAGCAGGCGTCGGCACCGGCGGAACCCATTGCTTAAGGGTTACGGGGCCGCGCACTACGACGAACTCGCGGCCACCTTCGGCGGCGGCATCGACTCAGTCGGCCCGGACTTCGGAATCGAACCTCTGCTCGACACCATCACCGGCTCCACGACACTGGCCACCTTCGTCAGCGAACAGACCCCACTCGTCTGGCCCGTCGGCCAGGATCTGCGCCGCATCCTGTGGGGCTCGGTTATTTATCGCCGCTGGTCAAATGCCCCGCCCGGCGCGTAGAGAGTTGCGATGATGATCGGATGATCGTGTCGCTTCTGTACCAGGTGACTCGACGTCTTCTCTCCGTCCCGGCGATGCTTCTACAGCGGGACACCTCGAAGGAGGCTGAGCTTATTTCCGAGCGGCACAGGCATCCGGGCTTCCATCACCAGCATGGCTCGCTTCACAGTAGCGGTGCTCGACAGCAGTGTCGCGGGCGTCGCCGCGCTCGATCCGATCGCCCCATTCGGCGCGGGCGCCCGCAGGGTGTTCATACAGGTCAGCGCCTACGTTGTCGCCTTGATGGCGGCTGGCCTGCATTGCGATGTTCAGAAGCGGGCCGCTGATTCGTCGTGGACGCGTTCGGCGAGCGGGAACTGCCAGTGTGAAAACAACTGGTTGTCGCTGTGGAGATGGCGTAGCACCTGCATTACCGCGTCGACCACCGCCCCATCTGCGATGAGTTCGTGCGGGTATAGCTGCCTGCGCAGCCGTTCCAGCTGGAGGAGCAGCAACGCCCCACTGGGCAGCGGATGGTCCATGACGTCGTAGGAGTGGACGAAGGTGAGCACGCAAGCCGCAGCGGCGTGCAGCAGGCAGTACTCCTTTGTCAGTTCGAAGAGCTCGGGCGACTGCGTATAGTCCTTGCCGAGCGTGGATGTGAGGGTGGTGGCCCTCATGTTCATGGGACTGACCCTGGTGAGCAGTTCCTCGGCGAGGTCCGCGGCACAACGCAGCCGGTCGCGCTCAGCGCCCGTGACTTTCTCGGCCAGGGCGCGCAGCCGTCGCAGCCCTTCGGGTGCGGCCAGCACAGCGTCGTCCGAGCCGCGGCTGAACAGTTCCTGCTTCACCGGCTCGAACACCGGGAGCTCGCGGTCCATACCGAAGAGAGTGGTGGCGCGTTCGGCGGCGGCCTCGCATGTGGCTGCCTCCGGTGCGTTGGCCCTGTCCAGCAGACGGCCCAGCTGATGGCCGAGGTTGCGCAGGTTGACCACGGTGTTCCCGTCGGTGACGTCGGTCACCAGGATGTCGCGTAGCATCTTTTGATGCATGCCGTAGTGCGGGTGGTCCCTCACGAAGGTGCGTGCCCCGAGGACCACGGTCAGTTGTGCCATCGTCTTCTGCAGCAGCGTGGGCACCAGGTACTTGGCCACGGACGACCAGACGCTGACCTGCTCCGGCACCACCTGAAGGCTGCGTGCGGCCCCGAGGACCACCGCGTCGGCCACCATCAGGTCGGCGAACGCCTCCGCCAACTGGCGGCGGGTGTAGGGGACATCGATGATCGTGTCACCCAGCAGGACCCGGCGTTCGGCGAAGTCCATGGCGAGCCGGAGACTGGTGTCGACCGCTGACAGAGCCAGATGGAGGAGCACCACACGCGCCGTCAGGCTGGTCTTGATCGCGATCTCCAGACCTTGGCCCTCACGCCCGATCAGCGCAGACTCCGGTACGAAGGCCTTGTTCATCCGGATACCGCTGAGGTTGGCCGCGCGCACGCCATACAAGTTTTCGCAGGGCATGTCCTCGACGGTGTCTGCCCTGCTCTGCCACTTGTCCAGGATGAAGAGCGAGTAGGCGGCCGGACCGCCGTGCCTTGCGGTCCGGGCGAAGATGATGATCTTGTCGGCGACCGTCGCATTGCCGATCGGCCACTTCTCACCGGTGAGCACGTAACCGCCTTCCACCTTCTCCGCCACCACCTCGTTGGCCACGACGTCGCTGCCGTGAGTGCGCTCGGAAAGGCCCCAGGACACTGCGTCACCGGATGTGATGTCCGCGATCAGCGAGCACTTCTGCTGCTCGGTGCCGAGGATCCACGTCGGCATGAATCCGAGGCAGGTGAGGGAGAGGCCGAGCGCGGTCGAGGGGTCCCGGCGCGCCACGAGCCGCATCAGACAGACCGAGGTCTCCACGCTGCCCGCCTTGCCGCCCTGCTCGGCGGGCAGGCTGTATGCGGGGACGCCCCAGCGCCGGAGCAGGCTGAGGAACTGGTACGGGTACCTTCCGCGCTCGTCGTGGTCCAGGACCTGGGCGAACGGCATTCGGCTGGCTGGGTCGTGCGGGTCGCCCAGGTATTGCTCCAGCTGCACGGCCAGGGCCGTCATGGTTGATTTGGACATGGTGAACTCCTACGGAAGAGGTGCTGACTGGACAGGCAGGGCGGCCAGCGGGCGTCCCGGAACGCGGTGACGGCGTCGAGGGCGGGCAGGAGCTCCCTCCCCTCCCCCGGTGGTGCCGGGGATCCCTCCCCTCCCCCGGTGGTGCCGGGGATCCCACCCCTCCCCCGGTGGTGCCGGGGATCCCACCCCTCGGTTCGGGCGAGCCGGGTAGCCGATGGGTGCTGTCCGCGGCCATGACGACGGCGGAGAGAAAGGCCGCTGGCGCGATGTCGCCGTCGCGCCCGGCTCATCAGTGGAGCCGGGTTGATCGCCGGCAGTGGCCGGCCCTGGCTGGTCCGCCCCGGGCGGACGCAGGACGCGGCGGCGTGCGCGCAGGCACCTACCGATCTGCCACACCTGGCGATGCGTTGAGGAGGCGGTGGCGCGCTTCCGCGTGTGTCCGGGTCAGCGTTCCCCGTTTCGCCACCGCATCGTCAGCCTGGTGTGAGGCTGTCACCGGCCCAGTCGTTCCAGCGAGCGGCCGCTGTATCTTCGGGGCGACCCGGCTCGCTTTCCGGGGTACTTGACGCGGTCCGCTGGGCGTCCCGGACGAGCACCTGGTTGCCGAGAGGCCACCGACGTCCACGGCTTCGGTCCGGGAGCGAGTTGATCCGCGGCGTCGAGATGCCTTGAGCGCGACTGAGGTTTCCGATGGGCGGGTCGCGCGGCGCGGCTCGACCGCAGCACCGCCCACTAGTGGGCACACAGCCGCCCTGGACGTCTCGCTGGGTGGGAGCCGACGCCGCCCTGAGGGCCCGGGCCTCTCCGGGCCCGGGCTGTTGGTGCTCAGGCGGTCTGGCGTCCTGACCCCGTGGTGCCGCGGGATGGGCGGGCGACGGAGGTGCCGAACAGCTCGTCCCAGTAGGGCGCGGAGATCCCGAACCCGCGAGTGTCGTCGCGGAAGTGATGGCGCATATGCAGCAAGCGCAGGTGGCGCATCAGCTGGTTCTTCGGGGTGGCATGGTGCAGGTAGAGGTGGAACAGGTCGTAGGTGAGGTAGCCGAAGGTGTACCCGGCGCCGAATGTCAAGGGCAGCGAGCCCAGTCCGGAGGCCATGTAGATGGTGCCGGACACCATCGGGATGCTCAGCAGCGGGCTCAAAAGGGAGCGACGTACGTCTTGCGGGTAGTCATGGTGGATGCCGTGGAGGATGTAGTGGAGCCGTGCGCGGAAGCCTTTCTCGGGCTCGTAATGCAGCACGACGCGGTGGCCCCAGTACTCGGACAGAGTCCAGGTGACATATCCGGCCGCCGCCCATCCAAGCAGCGCCCAGCCGTCGGCCTGTTCTCCTGCGGCCGCGAACCAGCTACAGGCGATGATGACCGGGGTGTACATGGCCACCGTGATCACGGGGTGCACGTGGATGAGGCTGTCCAGCCACGACCAGCCGACGACGGCCGGTGCTTTACCGCGGTGAATGGCGCCCTTGTTGGTCTTGCGTGCAGGTGTCGAGGAGGTCATGCGCTGGCTCCTACCGTCGCAGGGGCCTTCACCAGCGCCACGTAGCCCGTGCAGGGCTGGAAGCCGGAAGTGTGCAGCGGCCGGTCGGTCGTGGGGGAACAGCTCTTGCCGGCCCGGTCGGTGACATCGAGGGGATCGGCGTGGGTGCTGATCACGGCGCCGGCCATGGGGGCGACGTCGTAGTCGGGGGCTGCGATGACGGCCTCCGCGCCAGTGTCGATGAGCTGCTCGGCGGTCGTCCGGCCGCTGCCGCGGCTGCCGGAGATCTCGACCGTGTTGTTGAGGTTTCTGTGCACTGGTCCTCCTGCTGCATGGGTTGTTGGGTGAGCGAAGACCTCAGGCGAGTGTGGTGAACTTACGGTTGTGCCAGACCAGCGGCGGGCTGCCGCCGGGGCTGCCCCCACTGCCGATGCTGCGCACCGTGGCGGTGACGATGGTGTGGTCACCGCCCGGATGCATGTGGGCGACCTGGCAGGTCAGCCAGGCCAGCGCGTCGCTCAGCACGGGCAGGGCGTCGGTCTGGTGGTGGCGGGTGCGGGCGAAACGGTCGCTTTGGCTGATCGCGGCGTCGGCGAACTGCTCTGCCAGGGGGGCTTGGTCGTGGCGCAGAAGGTTGAGTGCGAAGCCGCCGTTGAACCGGATCCCGGCCAGGGTGCGGCTGTGGTTGTTGAGGCAGACCAACACCATCAGCGGGTGAAGGGAGAGCGAGCACACGGCACTTGCGGTCATCCCACAGGGGCTGGTGCCGTCGGGGCAATTGGACGTCACAATGGTGACACCGGTGGGCAGTTGGGCGAACACGTACCGGAACGCCTCTGACGTCACGGCCTGGACAGGGGCGTGCAGGGCCCTCGGATGGCTCACGGCTGACCGCCGCCGTCGGCCGGGGCGAGGGCGTTGTCGCCGTAGGGGCCGTGCCCGGCTGCCACCGGCCTGGTCCTGAACGGGGCCAGGCCCGGGCGGTGCTCGGTCAGGTCCCCCGGGTGGAGCCCGTCGGCACTGGAGAGCGGGGCGTGGCGGCTCAGGGCGATCAGATGGCAGCGCGATAGTGGGGGAATCAACGCCGCGCCGAGGATGCCGGAGGCGCTGGTGAGCGGGAAGGCGGTAGCAGAAGACACGTCGGAACACTCCATGGGTGGGCAGCGTTGTGCGTACGAATGGCCAGGGCTTCGGGCGGGCGTTCGCCCAGGGGGATGCGGGCCACGGTGCGACAGGGGGACCCAGCCGTTCGTTCCCGGGCGGACGTCGGCGAACCGGCAGTGAAGGATGATGGCCCGGGCGCGAACGCGTTCTCCGCCCGCACCCGAAGCGGCGGTCGGAGTCAGGAAAGCCGCAGCGGCTCGCCGGCCAGAGTGTCCACCAGTCGGGCGGCCATGCGGTGGCGCGAGGGCGGGTGAAAGGCCAGTGCGCGGCATGCGGAGTTGAGGTAGGCGATGTCGCCGGAGGAGACAAAGGCCATTCCGCCCAGGGCCTCCACCGTGGACGCCAGCACTCGGTTGATCGCGTCCTGGGCGGCGTAGCGGCAGATCAGCGCCTGGGTGAGGGTGTCCTGCCCGATCGGCTCGGGAGATGCGGCCAGGGCCTCGACGGCAAGGAAGGCCCCCTCGACGTCGGTGGCGGACTCGGCGCGTATCGCCGCTTCCACCCTGGCGTTGGCCAAGGTGCGTTCCACCAATGCGGAGGCCACGCCCAGGTAGCTGGCGGTCATCAGTAACTCGAACCAGACGAAGCCGACCGTCTGCAGGTGGTCCAGGCGGCCGTCGTCGGTGACGTCGGTGCGCACCACCAGGTCGGCGGCCACCTCCACATTCTCCAAGACCACCTCGTCGCTTTCGGCTCCGGCCAGGATCGGACTGTTCCAGAACGGACGGACGCTCAGCCCGGGCGCGTCGGCCGGGATCAGGGCGATGGCCAGCTGCGGCGTGCCGTCGGGGCCGGGCAGCGCGATCGAGGCGGTGAGGAGATTCATCGACCGGGCCAGGCTGCACGGCTTCTTCGACCCGCTCAGCCACATTCTCTCTCCCTCCACCCGGACGGTGAGATGCGGAGCAAGGATGCCCTGACCGGTGCGGCCCTCAGCGAATCCGGAGGCAAGCAGCAGCCCGTCCTGGGCGATCGCCGCCAGCAGCATCGATTCCAAGCCATCGCTGTGCGCTGCTGCCTCGACCACGGCGCCGACGGAGAAGTGGTGCATGGTGGTGGCCACGGCCAGCGAAGGGGAGCGGGCGCCCAGAGCGCGCTGCACGCGCGTTGCGGTGAGCAGGTCGGCTCCTTGTCCGCCATGCTCGGCGGGAACCAGGAGCGCGGGCCCGCCCGCCTCGATGAACGCGGCCAGTGCCGGACCATCGGAGCGCTCCAGGCCCGCGAGTGAATGCGCGGCCAGCTGCTGGTCCAGCCCTGGCAGCGTGTTCTCCAACGCGGCGCGCTCACGGTGCAAGAACTTCATACCTGGTTTCCCTCCATACTTTCACGACGCATCCGTACCTGCCGCACCCGGTCGGCAAGCGCCGTGGCCTGCGTAGCGGGCGACGCGGGAATGTGCTTCTCGGGCTATCGGTACGACCATGGTCTTGATCACAGAGATTCACGTGTTGATCATGTCGGTGCGGTGTGGGGCACCGGGACAGCCGCCGTCGAGGCGATGGGCGTGCTCTGTACGGGGACCGGGCGGGTCGAACCACACCGCCAACGACGGCACAGCAGTCGGCCTGCCAGAAAGCTCTGCCGGGCGGCGAGCAGCGGAATGCCGATGTCGCCGGGGCTGTGACCGAGGACTTCCGGCGACACCTCCGCTGAGCCGCCGCATGCGGGTGCGCTCACCGCCGTTGGCGCGGGGCGATATCGGCGGAGTATCAGGGGCCGGTGACCGTCGCGGGATCCGGCAGGATGCCATGACGGACGAAGTACGCCACATACGCCGAGAACACCTCCTCGTCGATATCCGGCCTGGGAAGCCCGGCATCGACAAGGAACTCCCGGGTGGCCACGTCCGAGAACTCCGCCACGTCGACCTTCTCCCATTCAGCTACGACGCGCATCAGCGGAAACATGGAGTTGGTGACGTCCGCCGCGATGGCCTTCATCCACTTCAGGATGCTGACCTCCGCCAGCTCGTACCCGGCACTGCGCAACAGGCCGAGGATCTTCTCAGGGCCGAGCACATCGGGGCTGACCTGGTGGAAGATCCCGCCGATCGCCCGCGGGTTCCGTGAGAGGGCGACGATCGCGGCACTGACGTAGTCGACCGGAACAATGTTCATAGGTAGCCGGAACCTGCGTGGATACAGACCGGCCTGGAGAGAACCCCTGATGAACCGCCAGACGAAGTCGTTCTCCTGGCAGGCTCCACTCCGCGAGTCGCCCCACATCTGGCCGGGACGGTGGACCGTCACGGGTACGCCCCGGCGGCCCGCCTTCAGCACGAGTTGCTCGGCGACCCACTTGCTCTTGGCGTATCCCAATTGCAGTGCCTGCGGCGGCCCGGTCGGGTCGAGCTCCCCCCGCGGCGGCTGGTCTGCTGTCGGCTCGAACACGGCCGTAGTCGACGTGTGATGCAAGATCGCCCCGGCCGCGCAGGCCAGCCGGAGTATCTCGTGGGTCGCGTCGACCGTCGCCCTGCGAAGCCACTTGTAGATCGTGAGGAAGTTGACCTTGGCCGCGGAATGGTAGATGGTGCCGATCCGCCCGGCCAGCTCGGTGTAGGTCTCCTCCGGCATGCCGAGTCGGGGCCGGGTCACATCCCCGGTCACCACCCTCACCGCGTCCAGGTCAAGGGTGTCGAGGAGTTCGTACCTGCGCAGGTTCTCCTCCAGCCGCTTGAGACCCGCGTCGGCGTCTGGGGCCCGCACCAGGCAGTGCACGGTCAGGCCATGCGCAAGCAGTTGCCGCAGCAGAAACGCCCCGAGAAAGCCGGTCGCGCCGGTGAGGAACACCTCGGACACGGTGTGGGGATCCGGCGCTGCGAAGCCGGTTATGTCCTCGTGCAGCCTGATATCGTCGGTGAATTCCTCGGTGACTTCTGAAAGCGTGGGCGAAGTCATCAGCTGTCTACATTCCTTCCCGCCGGCAACGGCTCCGGCTATGCCTCGACGGCAGCGGCCTGTGCTGCTTCGGTCAGCAAGGCCAGCGCCTCATCGAGGTCCTCGTCGCTCGCGACGATGGGAGGCAGCAGCCGGATCGTCGTTGGCCGCGTCATGCAAGGGGAAACGACCAGGCCACGTTCGGCGAGTCCGGTGAGCATGGCGCCGACCAGCTCGGGCGAGCGGAGGTCGATGCCCCACAGCAGTCCGCGACCGCGCGTCTCCGCTACGACGTCTCCGTGCCGCTCCTGGATCTCGGCCAGCCCTGTGGCCATCGCAGCGGCGATGCGCACGCCGTCCTCGGCGTGCCTCTCGATTGTGTCCAGCGCCGTGGGGATCACTGCGGTGCCCAGCGGGTGACCACTGAAGGTCGCGGAGTGCATCATCGGGTCGGCAAGCAGGGGCTCGAAGAGCTGATCGGTGCCGACCGCGGCCGAGACCGGGACGACACCACCGCCCAGAGCCTTACCGAGCAGCACACAGTCCACCGGCAGCCCCGCTTCCAGCGCCACCGAACGGGCACCACACCGCCGCAGCCCAATCTGGATCTCATCGGAGATGACGAACGCGCCGTGCTCGTGAGCATCCCGGCACCACTGCGCCAGGACCTGCTCGTCCAGCGGCCACGCCCCGTTCTCGGCCTGGAGCGGCTCGAAGACGACAGCGGCGACCTCCTGGTCACGCACGACACGCGCGACGGCTTCGGGATCGTCCGGCGAGACATGCACGACGCCCTGCAGCAGCGGATCCAGGCCCTTCCTCAACCGCGGGTTGTCGGTCAGCGCGAGTGCCCCGAGGGTCTTGCCGTGGAAGGCACCGTCGACCGCGATCACGGTCATGCGGCTGGTGGCCATCCGGGCCAGCTTGACGGATGCCTCGACGGCCTCGGCCCCGCCGCACCCAAAATAGACACGGTGGAAGGAACCGCCGAGGTATTCCGCAAGGCTCTCCGCAGCAAGCGGCGGGACCGGGCTCTGGATGGACCTGGTCGACGTGGGCATCACGTCCAGCTGGGCACGTACCGCCTCAGCTACCGCGGGATTCCGGTGGCCGAGCAGCGCGACGGCGTAAGAGCCGAAGTCCAGTAGGGACCGGCCGTCCGAAAGCGTTACACGGCTTCCTGCGGCGGACATCTCGACGGCTCCCTGTCCCATAAATTTCCCTGCCGTCGCGAGTGCGGGCGAGAAATGGCGCTTGACACGCCTGAATGTTTCTTTGGCGACTGTCGATCGAGGGTCACTCACCATGTCTCCTCCTTCAGGAGTCAGCCATTCCCCTACAGGCTGCTGCTGAGAATCCCCTGCTGATAGGCCCGCAACGACTTTGCCACTGCAGGGTGGATCATTTCAGCCACCATGGGGAGCCCGATGTCGAATTCCACATTGAGTTCGAGCGCCACGCCCTCGGCATCCTCGAGGACTTGCCAATATCCCTCATAGTGGGCGAGGTCCCCTTCGGTCTGACGAAACTCCCAGCGAAGTCGCTCGACGTCGATGACATCCTCTTGATCCCATTCCATCTCCGAGCCCTTGAGCTCGACGACCCAGCTACTGGTGCGACGGCCAGCCTCCTCACCGGTGACGGTGACCTCGTTGACGCCGTCCAAGAAGGTCGGGAAGGCCTCGCAGTCCAGAAGCACCTTCCACACCCGCTCGGTAGATTCGGCACCCCTGCAGGTCACATTCAGTACGGCCATGAAAATCCTCCTTCGGGACACTTCAGGGGACCCAATCGGGGAGGTTTAGAAAAACTGGAACCCCCGCCCATCGGTATTCGCATCCTAAGATGCGCGGTCGCTCATCAGGAGAGCCAATACCCATACCTGACATACGATTGACACGCTGACAGGCGGACTCCTTCGCGCTTGACCGCCCCTGCCCTATCGGAGTCGCGAGGCCGCCGCCGGGACCGAAGGCCATGTCTATGACCTGGGTGCCGGTCCAGAGGAAGGGGTTGCTCTTCTGAACGGTGCCGTCGTCGCCCTGCTCGGTCCGCGTGATCCAGCCGTGGCCGAACTCACCGGCGAAAAAGTTCCCGTCGTACTCCTCGGGGAACTTCGGAACTTCACCAACGAGCGGAGTTGTCGTCGTAGCCGTAGACGGGCTGGCGGACGCGGAGCGATGTACGACGGCTCAACCAGGGTCGAATCGACTCCGGCCGACTGCGTTCGCTGCTGGCCGGCCTGCCGCTACCCGGTTCCCGGACGGGAGGCTGGTGCTGGCGGTGGACGTCTCGCCGTGACTGCGGTCGGACGCGCGGTGCCCCTCAGACCGATTGTTCTGCGACGTCTACGGGCGCGGACGAAGGCGGCCTCGCAGTTCATTCCCGGCCGACCGTACTCCTTCGTCACGGTGCTGGAGGTGGGCGCAAGCCTGCGGCCAGCGGTGCCCACCAGCAGTTCCAGCGACGCACAGCCTGATCGGACACGATGCGGCCCGAGCAGCGGGTTCACCTCAGCCGGGCTCAGGTCACACGCCGTGAGACCACCCTGGCACCCGGGACGGGGTGTCCTGTGATCGGTTGCGAGGGCGGAGGGTGAGCATTCACCCTCCGCCCTCGACCGAGATGGCCCTTTCCTGGGCCGTTGCGGTTGCCCGCCCCAGTCGTCGGAGCTGACCGGTCTGCTGAAGGGCAACGGGTGTGCGCCCCGGGTCCGCACGATTCGCGAGAGGGCGGTGTCCTGGTCACCGACCACAACACCCCGGAACAGCGCGCAGCGCGCCGATGGCATGGCGGCACGCTGCGCGGGACGGTAGGGACAGACAGCGACTCCCGCACTGGTCAGGCCTTGACCGGTTCCTCGGTGCGCGGCTCCCCGGCGGTGGCGCCGTGGCCACCGGTGCCGGGGGCGGACCGCGGATGGCGGGGAATGAACAGGCCGCAGAGGGCGCCGAAGAGCACCACTCCCCCACCGACCCAGACCGCGGGGTGCAGTCCGTCGACGAAAGCCCGGGCGCTGCGGTCGTTGCCGCTGTTGGCGAAGACCGTGCTCAGAACAGCAATGCCGAGGGCGCCGCCGATCTCGCGGAATGTGGCGTTGGCACCGGACACCTTGCCCTGGTGCTCCCCGGGAACCGACGCCAGGACGACCGCCGCAGTGGGCGCGATAGCGAAGCCCATGCCCGTACCGGCGAGAATCATGGCGGTGACGAGCTTGGAGTACGGGGTGTTGTCGGTGGCCACCAGGTTGATCCAGGCGAGACCGGCGGCCTGCAGGAAGAGACCGAGGGCCATCAGGCGTCCACCGCCGACCTTGTCGGTCAATACGCCGGCGATCGGGGCGATGACCATGGGCATCAGCGTCCAGGCCAAGGTCAGCACGCCGGCGTGCAGAGGGGTGCGCACGGGGGCAATCTGGAGGTACTGCGAGAGCAGGAAGATGGAGCCGAAGACCCCGAAGTACATGGTCGCCGAGACGATGTTGCTCAGCACGAAGGCGCGGGACCGGTAGAAGCCGAGTGGCAGGAGGGGGGCGGGGGCTCGGCGCTCCCACAGGATGAACAGCACGAGCAGTATCGCGCCCGCGGCGAACATGCCCAGGATGCGGCCCGAAGTCCAGCCGTCCTGCTCGCCGTTGACGATCGCCCAGACGATCCCGAAGAGTGCGCCGGTGGCGAGCGCCATGCCCGGCAGGTCGACCCGGGTGTCCGGCACCGAGCTCTCTTTGAGTGCCCACATGACCAGCGGTACGGCCACCACGCCGACGGGCACGTTGACCCAGAAGATCCATTGCCAGTCCAGGCCGTCGACCACGGCACCGCCCACCACCGGCCCACCCGCCACGGCCAGACCGCTGATGCCGGACCAGAGGCCGAGCGCCAGGCCGCGCTTGCGCTCGGGGACGGCCGCCGCGAGCAGCGTCAGAGACAACGGCATCACGGCTGCGGCCCCGAAGCCCTGGAGGGTGCGCCCGGCGATGAGCTGCCCGGTGGTATCGGCGAGGCCGCAGGCGATGGACGAGGCAGTGAAGACGATGATGCCGAAGACGAAGACCTTGCGCCGTCCGAAGCGGTCACCAAGCCCGGCGGCGGTGAGCAGGAGGCAGGCGAAGGTCAGGACGTAGGCGTTGACGAACCACTGGAGATCGGACGTGGACGCCTTCAACTCGACGGCCAGAGTCCGCAGCGCCGTGGAGACGACCAGGTTGTCGAGCGCCACCATGAACATCGGGACGCTGCATGCAACGATGGTCAGCCACGGGGGCACGGTGCGCCCCCCGGGAGCCTGCGCAGGTACCTCACCTGCGGATTTCAGCGTGATCATGCGCAATCGATCCTCAGCTAGGTCTCGTTCGGGCGAGATAGGGGAAAGGCAGGCAGGGTTCCCGGCCCGGGAGCGGGGTCTCCCGGACCGGGAGCTCGGGTGGTCAGCCCGGGGAGCCCGCCGCGGCCTCGTCCGCGGCGAGCTTGGCGCGCAGCCGGCGCCTGGCGTCGCTCCAGGTGATGGGGAGGTCCTCGGCGGGCACGTCCCAGAAGTCGAAGGTTGCCGTCCGCATGGTGGAGCGCAGGCCGGTCATGATGCTGCGGTGCGGTTCGGCGCCGGCGTAGGTGGAGAGCGCCTCACGGCTCTCCCAGGCGGAGAGTGTGTAGAAGGTGCGCTTCAGCGGCTGCGCGATGAGCGAGGCGCCGAACGCGCCGGGTGCCTTCTTCACCTGTCCCCAGGCGCTCAGGGACTTCAGGAAGAAGCGCGGCACGTCACGCATCGAGCGCACCTCGAAACGGGATGCCATGACCAACGCCCGCGTCCCGGGAGTGGGCGGATTCGGAGTAGTCCAGGGAAGTGTCGGCACCGTGCCGCCCCCTTGCATGGATAATGGAGAGTGCTGCTCTTCATAGTAGACTATAGAGCTATCCACTATCCATCAGGGAGCGGAACAAGCATGCGAATGTCCGAGCTCAGCCGGATGAGCGGGGTACCGGTTGCGACGATCAAGTACTACCTGCGGGAAGGTCTGCTGCCCCAGGGGCAAGCCACCGCCGTCAACCAAGCCGACTACGGCGAGCTCCACCTGCGCCGCCTCCGTCTCGTCCGCGCCCTGATCGGCGTGCGCGGGCTCTCGGTGAGCGAGACCAAGGAGATCCTCGCCGGTGTCTCCGAGCACGCCTCCGACATGCATGAGGTGCTCGGACTGGTCCTGGGCGCACGGCCAGTCGACAAAGAGGCCCCGCCGCCGGCCAAGGAGGCGTTCGATGAAGTGGACGAGCTGCTGAAGGAGGTCGGATGGCAGATCTCCGACCACGCTCCCGCCAAGCAGGTCATCGCCGAGGGCCTGACGACCCTGCGCTCCCTGGGAATGGACGTCGGCTGGCGGACCCTGCTGCCCTATGCGGAGCTGGCCGGGCGCTGCGCCGCGCTCGATCTCGACCAGCTGCGGGACACGGACGACCCGCTGGAGCGAGCCGAACGCGCGGTGGTCCTCACCGTGCTCCTCGAACCCGTGCTCCTGGCCCTGCGACGGCTCGCGCAGGAGGACGAGTCGGCCAGGCGCCACAGGGCCTGACCGCTGCCCCAAGAGACGGGGCGGGGCACCGGATCACCGAGTGCCCCACCCCGCCGCCTCGTCACAGTTTGAAGATCGACACGTAGCGCACCGGTGTCTCGGAGACGAAGGCATCATGCACGGAGCCCGCGGCCGCCGCGAACGCGCCGCCCGCGGTGATGATCCGGCCCTGGTTGCTCACCCGTCCCTCGATGAGATAGAAGAACTCCGCATGCTGGTGTACGTGCGGGTCGGTCCGGTAGCCTGCCTCGGCCTCGACCAGTGCGACGTGGTAGCCGTCGGCCTGGGCCACGAGCCGGGCACGTGCCTTGCCGCAGGAGCCCCACGGAATCCACTCGCCGTGGTCCGCCGCCGCGATGTCCCAACCGGCCAGCGAGGGTTCACCCGGCCTCTCCCCGCCCATGTCGCGCAGCAGCTGCGCCGCCGCCTCGGCGCCGGAGGAGAAGGCTGCCTCATGGGAACCGATCTGGTCCCAGCCCAGCCGCTTGGAGTGGAAGTACGAGCCGCACAGCTTCACCCGCGGGCCCTCATTGACGTCGTAGATGTCTTTTTGCAGCTCGCGCACGGGGACGTCGATGACCGGGTGACTGTAGGAGAACTCGGCGATCACCTTCGCCGGGTCCACATCGCCGGGGTAGTCGAGGGTGACGAAGTAGTCCTTCTCGGCGGTGAAGCCGTGCAGCTTGTTCATGTAGTACGCGACATAGGCGCGTTGCTCGCCGCCGACGGCGACCTTGCCGTAGTTCCACACCTCCCAGCGCGAGCGGTCTGCTGGCATCACCGAGGCGTCGGTGTGCAGGATGACGCGTGAACCGTTGTACCGGACCGGGGCCAGGACGGTCCGCTGCCGCTCCGTGGGGTTCTCCAGCAGGGCCAGCGCCTGGTCCGCGTGGGTGGCCACGACCACGAAGTCGAACCGCTCACTGGCCGATGCGGTGCGCACCGTGACCCCTTCGGAATCCTGGTGAACGCCAGTGACCGGCTCGGACGTGCGCACCTCGGCCCCGATAGCGGCGACCGCCTTGCGGACGTAGGAGATGGAGCCGCCACCGACGGTACGCCAGTCGACGCTGCGGCCGCCGAGCCCGCCCTCGTCGTGTCCCATGTAGAAGGCGATCACGGTGGAGGCCGGCATCTCCCAGATCCGCTCGGCGGGCACCGACCATACGGCCGAGCAGAGCAGAATCACGTATGAGTTGCGGAACTCCCGGCTGTAGCCGCGCCGGTCGAGGTACTCGCCGAGCGGCATGTCGGTCTTCTTGTGCAGGAAGTCCTTGCGGCTCTCGGTGTGGAAGCGGCGGGCCTCGCGCCAGATGCCGACGAACTCCTCCGGGTAGCAGCCGACGACCTCGTCCTCCTCCAGGACCAGCTCCCGGGTGCCGTACTCGATGCCGGAGTCAAGGTCGAAGAAGTTGAAGCCCCCCGGGTGTTCGACCGCCTCGACGTCCAGCTCCCGGAAGAATGCGGTCAAGTTGGGATACGCTGGCTCGTTGAAGACGACAAACGCCGTGTCGATGCCGAACTTGCGGCCGTTCTCCTCGACCTCCACGGTGTGGGCGTGGCCGCCGAGGTGGTCCTCGCACTCGTACAGGGTGATGTGCGCGTGCTCGCGCAGGTGGTACGCGGCGGAGAGGCCGGCCACTCCGGCTCCGACGACGGCCACGCGCGACTGGTGCTCAACAGGCATGGGATGTCCTTGACTCACAGGGTTCGAGGGGCGAAATGAGGGATGTCGGGGTGTGCGCCACCGTCCACGGCCACCGCGAGCACCTCTCCGGGCGCCGCAGGCCGCACCGCCGACATTCGGTGGCGCCCGCGGGCCGCCGCCATTCAGTGCGTCCGGCTCGGCGGCAGTGACGGCCACGGGGCCGGCCGGGGGCAAGGAGCTCAACTTTCGGACTCCTGCCTCAGTGGCGGGCGGCGGACACATCGGCCGTGGGCTCGGCCAGCGGGAAGGTCCAGTGCGAGAAGAGCCGGTTCTCCCGGTACAAGTGGCGCACCACCCGCATCACCTCGTCGACCACGGCCTGGTCGGTGACCGCCTCGTGCGGCCGCACCTTGCGGCGCAGCCGCTCCAGTTGGAGCAGGAGGACGGCGCCACTGGGCAGCGGGGCGTCGAGCGCGGTGTGCGAGTGCACGTACGTGAGGACACAGGCAGCCGCGGCGTGCACCAGGCTGTACTCCTTGGCCAGGTCGAAGAGTTCGGCGGAGTTCCCGAATGCGCGGCCCAGCTCCGCACGGAGAGCGTCGCAGCGCTCGCGCAGCAGCGCAGCGTGGGCCAGCAATTCGTCGGCCGTGTCGGCAGAGCGCAGCAGCCAGCCGCGCTCCTGCTGTTCCGCCTCGCCCGCGAGGCCGCGCAGGCGCCTTACCGCGTCGGGCGCCGCCAGCAGGGTGTCGTCCTCGCCTCCCCGGCTGGACAGCTCCTGCTTCCACGGCTCGTACAGCGGCAGCTCCCGCGCCATGCCGTACAGAACCGCGGCCCGGTCGGCGGCGGCCAGCCGCACCCCCTCGCCCGCCGTGGTGGCGCAGGTCAGCACCTGCGGCAGTTGGTGGCCGAGGTTCCGCAGGTTGACCACAGTGTTGCCATCGGCGAAGTTCGCCACCACCAGGTCACGCAGAAGCTTCTGAAACATGCCGTAGTGCGGGTGGCCGCGGAGGAAGAAGCGTGCACCGAGCACCACGCTCAGCTGTGACATGGTGGCTTCGAGCAGCGTCGGCACGAAGTACTTGGCGACCGACGACGAGACGCTGACCTGCTCGGGCGCCGCCTGGAGGCAGCGTACGGCGCCCAGGCAGACCGCGTCGGTGACCATCAGGTCGGCGAAGACCTCCGTCAACTGCCGTCTGCTGTACGGGACGTCGCTGACCGGCTTGCCGAGGATGACCCGCTCCTCGGTGAAGTCGAGAGTGAGCCTGAGGCCGGTGTCGACGGCGGACATCGCGATACTGCTGATCTGCGTGCGAGCCGTCTGCGTCGCCTTCAGGGTGATCTCCAGGCCCTGGCCCTCGGCGCCGATGAGCGCGGAGTCCGGCAGGAAGACGTCGTCAACACGGATGCCGCTGATGTCCATCGCGCGCAGCCCGTGCAGCCTCTCGCGGGGCAACTCCTCGACCGAGCCGGCCGGGGTCTTGCGCTTCTCCATCAGGAAGAGGGAGAAGGCGGCCGGGCCCGGGCGCTCCCCGGTGCGGGCGAAGACGACCACCGCGTCGGACCACGTGGCATTGCCGATGAGCCACTTCTCGCCGGTGAGGCGGTAGCCTCCCTCGACCTTGCGGGCGCTCATGGCGTTGGCGAGCAGATCGCTGCCGTACGCACGCTCGGACAGGCCCCAGGACAGGCGGGCACCGCGCTTGACGGCGTCGACGACGGCCCGCTTCTGCTCCTCGCTCCCGCCGATCCACACCGGCATGAAGGCCAGGTTCGTGACCATGAGGGCGGTCGCCGTGGTGGGGTCGCGGCGGGCTATGAGCCGCACCAGGCTGAAATTGGCCTCCACATCGCCCGCCTTCCCGCCCTGCTCGCCCGGGAGCGCGTACTCGGGCACGCCCCAGTCGCGCAGCATGTTCACGAACGCGTACGGGTACTCCTCACGCTCATCCAGGTCGAGGACACGCGTGAACGGCATCCGGCTCGCCGGGGCGTGCGGGTCGCCGAGGTGCGCTTCAAGCCGGGCCGCCAGGGCGGTCATATCGGCCTTGGGCATGAACTTCTCCTATGGGGTGTTCCGGCGAGCCGTACGGGCTGCGCGGTGCACAGCAGGTGGTGGTCGCACAGCGCAGCGACCACGTCGAACGCGGGGGCCAGGGCGGCGGCGTAGCGGCGCGGGTCGACGCCCTCGGCCCGGGCGAGCAGATAGCCGACAGCCGCACCGAGCCATTCGGCCGACCCGGGCTCCGCCCCGTACAGGGCCCGGTCGCGGTTGGCCGCCCACAGGTGGACACAGGCCGCCGCGCTGTGCAGCCAGGCGTACCGCTCGGCGAGGTCCACCAGGACGTTGGGATCGGCGCCGGGGCGGCGCGCGGCGTCGGCCTCATCCGGCAACACGGCCACCGCGTCGGTCAACCGGACGAGCAGACCGGCCACTTCGGCCCGGGCCGTGACCATGGCAGCCGCCTGCGCGAGCCCGATCAGGAGCGGGTCGGCGCCACGCGTGACCAGGTCGAGGCAGCCGGGCCGGTAGGGCGGCAGCGAGGCGTCGAGCCGGAGCACGCCGGGCAGGGTGTCCGGGTCCGCCGTGGCCGGGGTCCGCAGCAGGGTCGGCAGCTGCCCCGCGTACGACCGCAGGTTGGCGAGCGGGCTGGCGTCGATCACGCGGACCACCGCCGTGTCCCGCTCGAGCTTCTGGAAGACGCCCGCGCCGGGCGCGCCGTCACGCAGCACGGAGCGGGTCGCGAGGATGCCGCCGCAGCGCCGCACCAGATCGCCGGACGCCTCCGCCACAACATGCTTGGCGACCGGACCCCATACGCTGAACGCCTCCGGGAAACCGTGCACGCCCCGGGCGGCGGCGAGCGCCACCGCGTCGGCGGCGAGCAGCGCGGCCGAGGCGGTCGCCAGCTCGCGGCGGGCGTAGGGGACTTCGGCGAGTGTCGTGCGGCCGACACGGCGGCCGGCGGCAAACTCCACAGTGAGTCGCAGCGCGCTGTCCGCTATGCCGAGCGAGCCGGCCATGCTCATCAGGCGGACCGCCTGCTGGGCCTTGACCGCGACCTCCAGGCCCTCGCCCGCGGTGCCGACGAGCGCGCTCTCCGGCACCGGCAGAGCGTCGAAGCCGATCCGTGCCAGGTCGATACCGCGCATGCCGCCGATGCGCGGCGCGGGCATCCGCACCAGACGGCTGTCGGACATCTGTGGCTCGTCCAGGAGCAGTGCGGAGAACGCGCCGGGGCCGCGCGGCCCGGTGCGGGCGACGACGTACAGAGCCTCGGCACACCGGCCGTTGCCGACCAGCCACTTCTCGCCGCGCAGTACGCCGTCGGCCAGCTCCACGTCATTGGCGAGGAGTTCGCTGCCGTGGTCGGCCTCGGTGAGCGCGAAGGCGACCGCGCCGCCGCGACGCAGGATCGCGGCGACTCGCTCGCGCTGGTCCTCGCGGCCGTGCAGTTGCAGGCAGGTCGCGGCGATGATGCTGAACATCGTGCCGGGCATGACGTTGACATCACGGCGCGCCGCTGCGCGCACCAGGGTCAGGCTGCGGTCGAAGGACTCGAAGCCGCCGCCCCACTCCTTGGGCAGGTAGTTGAGGTGGAAGCCCGCGTCGACGAGGGCTCGGCACAGCTCGGTGGGGAACGCGTCGTGCTCGTCACGGTCGACGGCGGCCGCGAAGCCGTACGGGTTGGCGGGGTCGTTCGGGTCGCCAAGCAGTTCCTCCAGGGCCTCGGGTGTGAGGGCGCCTTGGGGTGTGCTCTCGCTCCGCACGGCCTCGGGTGCCGGCTCGTTCATCGGGGGGCCGCCGAAGGGCCGGTCACGGACGTGTCCAGTGGCACCGGCAGGTAGTGCGCGGCGGCTGCCGGGATGTGCGCGCCCGCTGTGCGCAGGCGGGCCAGGCGGGTGTGGAAGGCGGCGCCGCGCATCAGGTGGTGGGCGATGTCGGCGACCCGGCGGTTACTCGGGTTCTTCAGATAACTGCCGGTGACCCAGTCGTTGAAGCTCCCCATCGCGGGGCCGCACCAGATCTGGTAGTCCATCACGCGGTCGGGCTCGCCGATGGCCGCCCAACGCGAAGCCATGCCCAGGTACCAGCGGAAGACCAGGGCCATCTGGCGCCTGGGGCTGCCCTCGGCGCGCCGCAGTTGCTCGGGGTCGCGGTGCTCGAAGTACGCGACGCAGTCCTGCCACACGTCGTCGAGGCGGCGGCGGAAGATCTGTCTCTCCAGCTTCTCGCGGTCCTCGGCGGGCAGGGCCGCCAGACCGTCGTACGCCGTATACAGCTCATAAAGGCGGCGCGCCCGCATCGGGAACAGGGTTCCCTTCTTGAGGACCTGGAGTTCCACGCCGATTTCGAACATGTCGGCGGCCGGGGCCATGTCGCAGTCGGCGATGTCCGCCCCGGCGAGCAGCGCACGCGCCTCCGGGGACGTGCCGGACTCCAGGCACGCCTGGTTGACCGAGCCCGTCACCGCGTACGCGGCGCCCATCGCGAAGGCGGCGGCGACCGCGACCGGGGTGCCCAGGCCGCCCGCGGCGCCGACCCGGATCGGTTCCGGGTAGCGGTGCTCGCGCTGCACGGTGTCGCGAAGGCGCAGGATCGGCGGCAGCAGCGCGGGCAGCGGGCGGCGGTCGGTGTGGCCGCCGGAGTCGGCCTCGACGGTGATGTCGGCGGCGAGAGGCACCAGGTGGGCCAGTTCGCTCTGTTCGGCGGTGATCAGTCCCTGCTCGCGCAGCCGGGCGGCGATCGCGGCCGGGGCGGGCCGCATGAACCGCTCGGCGGTCTCCGGCCGGGAGACCTTGGCGATCAGGCGGTTCTCGGCGATGACCTGGCCGTCGGGGCCGCGGCGCAGGCCCGCGAGACGGTAGCGCACCACATGCGGCGTCAGGTTCATATACGCGGACGCCTCGACGCAGCGCACCCCGTGGCGCAGGAACAGCTCCACGGCTTGCTTTTCCAGGCGCTCCTCGCTGGGGCTGTGGATGAGGTTGACGGCGTACGGCAGGCCGGGGATCTCGGCCGCGAAGCGCACCAGGGCTTTTTCGATGGTGGACGGCAGCAGGCCCGCCGCGCCGAACGAGCCGAGGAAGCCCTCGCGGGCCAAGGCGATCACCATGTCCGCGGAGGAGATGCCGCCCGCCATCGCCCCTGTCATGTACGGCAGGTTGACGCCGTGCGCGGTGCGGAAGGCGGCCGAGCCGAGGCGGCGCGGCGGCAGCGCCTCGACGGAGGCGAGCAGCGGCAGTCCGCCATGGGCGGTGTCGCCGACCGTGACGGCGCCGCCGGAGACGGCGCCGATGCCCTGTGGCGTGACCGTCAGGTGGCAGGGGTTGTCGAGGTCGGCAAGCGCGGCGTAGATGCCTGCCGGGTCGGTGCTCGGGAACCGCTCCCCGTGCCAGCGGTAGGGGGTCTCGTGGGATTGCATGACGTGCGTTGCTCCTTGGGCCGGGTGCGCGGGGCGTCCGTCAGACGTGGGCGGCATCGGTGTCCGGGCGGACCTCGATGGCGACGTCGATGAGCTCGTAGATGCGCAGGCCCGGCTTCCACAGCTCGGCGTCGGCGATCACCAGGAGCCGCCCGTCCTCCCGGCGGACCTCCTTGACGTGCGCGTCGAAGCTCATCTCGCCGTCGTGGCACAGGATCTGGCCGCGGTACTTCCAGCTCATCTCGACATCGGTGGCCATCGCGAAACGGGGCCGCGCGTAGCCGTCGGCGAGCCCCTCCTCGATCACGAAGAGGCGCAGCGCCTGCAGCACCGCCTCCACACCGAGGGAGCCGGGCATCACCGGGTCACGGTGGAAGTGGCAGTCGAAGTACCACTCGTCGGGCCGGATCACCCGCCGGCCGTGCAGATATCCGGCGCCGTGCCGACCGCCGCCGACGACCAGCTGGACCTCGTCGACCAGAGCGAAGTGCCCGCCGGGCAGGTACAGCCGACCGCCGGAAGGGTCCCGGAAGGCCGGGGCGTCCTCGCCGCGGAGGTCGATGGTGCGCACGCCCGCGGAGTCCGGCAGCTCCTGCTCCAGCCACGGGGCGACGTAGGCGCCGTTGTCCAGGCCGACCTGGTTGGCGAGGGCCGCCTCACTGAAGTAGCCGAAGAGCGACTCACCGGTGTAGAAGACCTCGCCGTCGGCGGAGAGCTCGTAACTGAAGTTCTGGAGCACCGCGCCCTGGACCGCGCTCGTCATCAGGAGCCTGGAGTGGTGGCGGATGGTCCTGCCGCGCAGGTCGATGTCCTTGACGAGGGTGGCGCGCCCGCCGAGATTGCGGATCGAGTACTCCTGCTCGGGGTTCTTCAGGGTAGCGCCGAGGTAGTAGCCGAGGAAGATCGCCGCCTGTAGCGAGGACTCCATGTACACGCAGTTCGGCATGTGCGGGAAGGAGTTCTCACGGTAGTACCAGGAGTCCGGCGCCGAGTCGTACTCGGTGACCATCTCCGAGCCCGGGCTCAGGTCGCCGCGGGTGCCCTCGAGCCGCATGACGCGGTCGACGAACTTGAAGTCGCCGTTTGGAATGTAGGGCGCGCGGCGCTCGCGGTAGATGTCGAACTCCGGGCCCATCGCCATGCCCAGGTCGCCCTTGGCGGCGTGTGCCAGGTGCATCTCGTTGATCATCGCGGGCTCGCCGCTGCGGTTGCGGCGGCCGAGGAAGGCGGGTATCCCGCCGGCCTCCGGGCGGTACGGGGTGCCCTCCTTCTCCAGGATCTGCAGGCCGAGGTTGCGCATCCGGATCACCGGCTTGTCGCCGAGGTGGATCAGGACGTCCGCGACCACGGAGGGGCGCGGGAGCAGCGTCACCTCAGTGACCTCGACCTCGTAGCGGATCTCCGGGTGCTCCGGCGTGATCTGGCCGCGCACCTGCACATCGATCCGCAGTTCGGTCATGGTCTGGAAGCGGGCGTCCGGCAGCGTCAGGTGCATGCCCAGGTACAGCAGATAGATCTGGAGCAGTTGCACGGCTCCCTCGGCGACGAGGGAGCCCGCGAGCACCGGGTCGTCCGGGAAGTGGCACTCGAAGTACCACGCGTCCGGCTCAAGCCGCTTGATCGCGCTGAGCCTGCCGAGGCCGTACGGGCCGCCGGTGCGGTCGATGGTGACCTCGTCGACCATCCGCAGCTCGGCGACCGGCAGCTTGAGGGCGGGGTTGATGCCCGGGGCCTGGGCATGGTGCGGCCCGAACACCTCTCCTGGGGTACCCTGCGCGAGCAGCTCCAGGTCGTCCGGGGTGAGATGGTCCTTGTCGGTGTACTCAAGCGGCTTGAAAGTCTTCTTCGGCAGAGCCGTGCGCGCGGCCCGCCCGGCCTTCTCCTTCTCCGACATGACGACGCCCAGCGGCGTGTCCAGCTCCTGCTTGCCGAAGAACCCGGCGCAGGCGTCCTTGAGTTCGAGGATCAGCTCGCCGTCGGCGTAGCAGAGATAGCTGAAGAAGAAGAGCGTCGTGTCGCCCTGGTGGACGAAGCGGTCGATGGAGATGTCATAGCGCAGGGTCTGACCGGTGCGCGGCAGCGGCCCGTGGAAGATCAGGGAGCTGTCGAGCAGCCGGTAGACGCGCTCGCCCTTGTTGCGGAAGTCGATCCCCAGGTAGCTGACGAGCAACAGGTCGCACTGACCCGCCTCGACGGTGACGGCTGGGGGCACACCGCCGTCAACCGCGTACCAGGCATCCTCCGGGACGTCGAACTCGGTGGTGATCTTCGACGGCTTGAGCTCGCCCGGAGTGGCCTCGACACGGGTGACGCGGGTGACGAAATGGTACGGGGGCGCGGGAAGCCGCACGCGCTTGGCGTACTCGTCGATGACGGCGAACTCGGGCCCGAAGACGTTCGCGACGCGGCCGGTGGCGAACTCGAGGAGATCCTTGTTGTCCCAGACGACGCCATCGGGACGGGTGCGGTCACCTGCGGTGCGCTCGCTCGCGGGACGGACCGTGCCCTCGTCGACCGGCGCAGGCTGGTGCTGATACGAGGACGGGGCCGCCGGAAGCGCCTGCGCCTGCGCGCCCGGTGCGGCCTCGGCGGTCCGTAGAGGCTCGGCGGCGGCCGATGCGGGCCGCTGGACCGGCGCACTGGGACCGGCGGACGCGCTCGGTACGATCGGCGCCCCGGCCGCCCCGTCGAGCAGCGCCTCCGTCGTGCGGAGCGCGGCCAGCTGAAGGACGTACTGAGTCTCCATGACCACGGAGTGCGTGGCGAGCATCTGCCCGCGCAGCTCACGGACGACGTCCGCGGCGGCAGAGGCTTCCCGCGCATGGGCCACAGAGGCGGACGCCACCTCGACACGACTCTGTGAAGGGGGAGTTGCCGTCACGGTCGCAAGGGGCTCGGGCGCCGCGGGCACGGCCCTGGGCGCCGTCGGCGCGAACGGCAGTACGGAGATCGGTTCACCGTCGAAGGCGATCGTCTCCTCGGCGAGGGTCAGGTCGGCGGGCATGCGGGCGGGTTCCTCCGGTGCTACGGGAACAGGGGCCGGGCGCCGGGCGGCGAACGGGCCGTCACTGGTGGCGAGTTCACGGACGGACCGGGCGATGCGGTCCGGCACCGGGGTGCCGCCGCCCACCCGGAACCGGGCGGCGCGGCCCTGCCCGGGCCGGGGCGGGGGCGCGGCGAGCGGGGCCTCCAGGTCGACGTCCAGGCCGTGCCCGACCAGGCGGGCGAGGAGCTGGGCGACCGACCGGGTGGCCGGGACGCCGCGCCGGTCGACGGGGACCGCGACGTGCGGCGCGTCGCCGAGCGTGTCGCGGACCCAGCGCGAGCAGGTCGCGCTCGGACCCACCTCGATGAAGTAGCGGAAACCGCGGTCGTACGCGGTGCGCACCAGGCGAGGGAAGTCGATCGGGGAGCGCAGGGTCTGCGCGATGCGCCGGGCGACCTCCGTGCGGTCGAGGCTGGCGCCGGATGCCACGACACCACCGTCCGCGCGGGTCAGCGCCTCGTAGTCGTACGCGCTCAGCAGCTCGAGGCCGTCGACCGGGCCGGTCGGGTAGTCGTTCAGCCCGGCCAGGCCCTCGAGTTCGGAGTCGACGGCCGTGCAGTGCATGACCACGCTGACCGGGGAGCGGGCCGCCGGGCAGCCCAGTTCCTCGACAAGCGCGCGGCACTGGACCGGATCACCGGCGATCACCAGCTCGCCGGGCGTATTGACGTGCGTGAGGTACACCCGGTCGTACCCGGCGAGGGCCGTGACCACCAGATCGGCATCGGTGAGCAGCACATAAGAGGCCCAGATGGCGTCGTCCCGGGTTTCCCGCGGCAGCCGCCACAGCTCGCGCACGGTGCGCCGGGCACCGCACAACCGATCCCGGAAGATCGGTGTGTTGCTGAGCAGGTCGTCCCGGCGGCCCTCCTGCCGCCAGCCGCCGGTGGCGTGCAGCATGCTGGACTCGCCGAGGCTGTAGCCGAAGCCGCCGTGGACCTTGAGGCCGAGCGTCTCGCGGACGAGGTCGGTGTGGAGGATGGCGAAGCTGGTGCCGGTGGCGAGCATGAACGGCACGTCCTCCCCCATTGCCGCCTCCAGCTTCATGACGTCCCGGCGCTCCGGGGTGACGTGGGTGCGGGGGTAGAGCCGGTGCGCGCGCAGCAGCCGGGCGGGCTCGGCGGCCTGCGCCTCGAACCGGTCGAGCAGGCCCGGGAAGGCCCGGAAGAAGTCCTGCCCGAGGCCGGGGTAGGAGTTGAAGGCGCCCGGGTAGACCAGGGCGACCTTGCCGTCGGGGCCGATGGGCCGGGCGGTGAAGAAGGTCCCCGCCGGAGTGGCCCACTCACCGCCCCGGGCGTATGCGTCGGCGACGCCCTTGACGGCCAGGTTCAGCTGAGCACGCAGCTCGACGGCGTCCGTACCGACGAAGACGGCGCGCGGCGCCGACGCCGGGAAGCGGCGCAGCCGCCCAGCGGCCTCGCGGGCGAGCGCGTACGGGTCGATGGCACCAGCGCCGCCGTCTCCCAGGAGCGTGCGATGCCGCTCGATCTCTGCGAGCAGCCCGTCGAGCGAGTCGGCGGCGAGCGGAAGCAACGCCGGGCCCCCCGCGCGGCGCCAGTCGGTTCGGGCGACGGCGCCGCGCGTGGCGTCGGCGGAGAGCACCAGATGGCCGCACATGCCGCCGGAGCCGAGGACGTTGACGGCGGCGTGGCGGCGGACGCCCTGGGCGCGGCGCAGCCAGGGGCGGGACGCCTCGGGCACGTACAGGGCGGAGGCGGCGAAGGCGTCGGCCAGGTCGGCGGCGGGACGGCGCCAGCCCTTCGTTCCGGGCAGGTAGCCGTGGTGCAGGCAGAGCACCGTGCGGAGCAGACCGGCCATGGCCCCGGCGCATCCGGCGGTGCCGACCTGCGCGGCGGCGCTGCCGAGGGCGGTTCCCCGCTCACCGTCCCGGCCGGGGTATGTGCGGGCGAGCGCGGCGACCTCGGCGCGGTCCAGGTCGGCGGTGCCGCCCGCGTGGGCCTCCACGTACTCGATGCCGGCGGCCACGATCCCGGCCTCGGCGAGCGCGGCCTCGGCGGCGCGGGCGAGCGTGTCGACGTCGGCGGTGGGCACGGCCCCAGCGGCGGGGGCGGCGTGCCGCACGGCCAGGGACTCAAGTCGCGCGTAAACACGGTCGGTTGCCCGGTGCGCCTCGTCGGGGCGCGTGACGACGACGGCGCCCGCGCCCTCGCCGATGCGGCGGCCCCGCATGTCCTCGCCGAAGGTCAGTCCCGCCTGGGCGGCTGTCTCCGGCGCGAGCAGGGTCTGCTCGGCCGAGCCGGTCATGTCGACGGCACCGACGAGGACGGCCTCGATGGTCGGGTCGAGCAGCAGCAGGCGCGCGGTTTCCAAGGCGGCGACGGTTCCGGAGCCCTCGGAGGAGAGCGTGAAGGAGGGGCCGGTGAGGTTCCACAGCGAGGAGATACGGCTCGCCATGATGTTGCCGATGTAGCTGAGCACCTCGTTGGCGGTGATCGGGTCGACCACCGCGTCCCGGGCCGCGGCGGCGAGCGCGGCCCGCTGCTCCTCCGTGAGCTTCAGACCCGCGCGCTCGTAACTCTCGCGCAGGAATGTGGCAAGGCGGTAGCGGGTGAGGCGGGCGTGGCTGTACGGCTCGGTCTCCATCGCCACGACGACGGCGATCCGGCGCGAAGCGGGCGCCTTGGCGCCTTGGGACACCTCACGGCTGTACCCGGCGTCGCGCAATGCCTCGTCGGCGACCTTGGTCGCGAGGACGTGCTGGACGTTGTATGTACGCAGATCGGCGGGCGGGATCTTCTGGTCGACCGGGTCGATGGCAACGCCGTCGACGAACACTCCCTGCGGCAGCGCGTCCGGCGTAACCCCTGCCCGTCGCTCCAGGGAACCGCCGGAGGTCTGCTCCAGGCCGCGCCAGCGCCGCTCGGGCAGCGGCGCGAAGGCGTCGGCCCCGCTGTGCACCACCTGCTCAAACTCCTCTACACCATCGAGGGAGCCGAAGTGGGACCCGAGGCCGATGATGTCGAGAGCTGGCACGGCCTGCACCTGCAGCTCCTCCGCCTCGCTCTGGGGCGGTGTGTCCGACAGGACCACGTGTGCGTTGGTCCCGCCGAATCCGAAGGCGGAGACCGCCGCGCGGCGCGGCCCGCCGTGGTCCGGCCACGGGCGCCCCTCACGGACCAGGACGGACGCACCGACCGTGCCGTCCTGGGACTCGATCGGCTGGCCCACGGCGATGGTCGGCGGCAGGTGTCCCTCACCCATCGCGACGATCACCTTCAGGAGGCTGCTCAGACCCGCGACGGTGAGCAGGTGCCCGATGTTGCCCTTGACCGAGCCGAGCAGCGGTACCTTGCCCGCGCCGCCGAAGAACCGGGCCACGGACTCGGCCTCGGTGGCGTCACCGATGGGCGTACCGGTGGCATGGCACTCCACGTAGTCGACCTCCTCGGGCCCGAACTCGGCGTCTTTGTAGGCGAGTTCGTAGGCGTCGAGCTGGCCCTGTCCCTGCGGTACCAGCAGGTGGCGGCCGCCGCCGTCGTTGGTGAGGCCGATGCCCTCGACGACGGCGTAGATCTTGTCGCCGTCGCGCACCGCGTCCGCGAGCCGTCGCACCGCGACCATGCCCGCGCCCTGCCCGGTGAGGATGCCGCCGGAGCGGCGGTCGAAGGGCTGGCTGAACCCATCGCGCGGGTAGGCGCCCAGGTCGGAGAAAGACAGGTGGATCAGGGTCGGGTCGGGGGCGCACACACCGCCCGCGAGCATCAGGTCGGCCTGGCCGGTGGCCAGGTGGTCGCAGGCCAGCTTGAGCGCGTAGAGCGCGGAGGAGCAGGCCGCGTCCAGGGCGTAGCGGGGGCCGCCAAGGCCGAGGGCGGTGGCGGTGACCCCTGCCGGGGAGCCGCTGACCCTGAGGTTCTCCTCCGTGAGCGGCGCCTCGTCGACCAGCGGGGCGCCCGGGGGCAGACCGGCGAGTTCCGGGAGCCCGGCGCGGCGCAAGCCCTCGAGCACGGCCTCCTGCGCGAGCGGCACGCTCATCTTCGCCGACGTCGGCGTGGGGAAGGAGTAGTTGCCGAGGACCAGGCCGGCGCGGGCGAGCACGCCGGGCCGCTCGGCGTGGCCACTGTCGCGGAGCGCCTCGCGGGTGACGTGCAGCGACCAGTGGAAGAGCCGGTCGAGGCGGGCGAGGTGGCCGGGGTCGAGCCGGTATCCGCCGGGGTCGAAGTCAAAGCCGGTGACGAAGCCGCCCCGGCGGCAGTAGATCTCGTGCTGCGGGTCGAGGTCCTGCTCCTCGGGGGAGGTGCCGAAGACCTCCTGGCCGCCCTCGCGGCGGCTGTCCGCGCCGGCGCGGAGGTTGTGCCAGAACTCGGCGGGTGTCCGCGCTCCCGGGAACAGACAGGAGAGGCCGACGATGGCGTACGTGCTCATGAGAGCTGGGGATCCCTTCTCAAGGGTGGCCGGCCCGGAGGGCAAGGGGCGATAGGAAGACCGCCCGGACCGGCCTGCTCGTGTTTCGTCAGGTGCGCTGTCGGTCAGCTGCCGGTGGAGACCGCCGCGTTACTGGCGAAACTTCGCCTCCATGTGCGGGGCCGGAACCACGCACACGCCGTGGAGGCGGGTCAGGACCCGGCCGTCGGCCCCGCAAGCGGACACGGTGAGCCGGTCACCGGCCCCGCCGGAAGCGGCGTTCCTCTCGCCCGGCTCCACGACGACCAGGAACGGCTCGCCGTCCGGCAGCGCCGCGTGCAGCTCCGCCTTCGCCACGGAGAGCGGCAGACCGGCGGTGCCGCGGAACAACCGCATCCACACCAGGCCCGCCTGGAGCAGCAGGTCGGCGGTGCCAGGCGCGAAGCGGGCCCCGGCGAACGCGCCGCCGTCGGGACGCAGTTCGGACAGCGCGCACTCCAGGACGAGCCGTTTCTCGTCCTCGGCGAGCACCCGGCGCACCCCGCGCAGAGCGGGCCCGTGGAAGAGCGTGCCGTCGGCGTACAGTTCTGCCGCGTCCCGGCCGCCGCCCAGCCGCGGCAGTCCGCTGACTGTGGCGGCGGCGGGCACTACGGTGGACGTCACAGCCGCGTAGTGCGGGCGGGCGGCGCCGTCCTTCGCCACGGACCGTATGGCGACCTTGGTGGTGTCCCCGGCCGGGGTCATCTCCAGGCGCACGGCCTCCGGCTGGCCGCCGTCGAAGACGATCCCCTTGTACACGGAGAAGTCCCGCACCTCGCGCACCTCGCTGCGGTGGGCGCGCTCCACGGCGCCGATGGCCCAGCCGAGCGCCACGACGGCCGGAAGGACCGGGGCGTCGCCGATGATGTGGTCGGCAACGATCGGCTCGGCCACGAGGCCGCTCAGGCTCCGCTCCACCGTCACAGCGGCGGTGCGTGACTCCGGCTCACGCTCGGGCAGCGGGGTGGCCGGGCCAAGGACGGTGACGACATCACCGGCGCGCTCGGCGGTGAACTGCTCGGCGAAGAGGGAGGCTCCCTCGTCGACCGGGATCAGCGTGATGCCGCGCTCTTCAAAGACAGCCTTGATCTCCGGGGAGACCATCCCGCTGTCCCAGGCGCCCCAGTTCAGGGAGGTGACCCGGGCCCTGGGGTGGTGCTGCTTCCAGGACACCGCCCAGGCGTTGAGCGTTTCGTTGGCCATAGCGTAGTCGGACTGACCCCGGTTGCCGAAAAACCCGGCGACCGAGGAGAAGAGCACGACATGCCGCAGCTTGTCGGCGTCCAGGGCGGCCATGACCGAACGGAGCCCGGCCAGCTTCGGCGCGAAGACCCGCTCGACCTCGGACGCCTTCTTGTTGGCAATCAACTGGTCGGCCAGGACGCCCGCGCCGTGCACCAGGCCGGTCACACGCTCGCGGTACGGGGCGAGGGAGGCGGCGGTCGCGGCGGGGTCGGTGATGTCGACGGCGAGGTACTCGGCCTCGCCGCCGGACTCCCGTACCCGCTCCAGGGTCTGCCGGATCTCCCGGGCGCCGGTCACGGCCCGGAAGAGCTCCTCGACCCGCTTCGGCGTGAGCTGCTCGCCCTCGGCCTTCAGGGCGAGGGCCGCGGCGGCCTTCAGGCCCGCCTCCTCGACGCCGCGCGCCCACGCGGGCTCGTCCTCGAGCGGCGTACGTCCCAGGAGCAGCAGACCGGGACGGTGCCTGCGGGCCAGCTCGGCGGTACAGGCGGCGGTGATGCCACGGGCGCCGCCGGTGACGACGAGCAGGTCGTCGGCGCCGACGTCCGGGGCGTCCTCGACGCCCGAGGCGTACGAGGGGGTGTCCCCGAGTCCGAGGCCGACCCGGCGCGTGCCGTCGAGTCCCACCTGCGTGGGCTCCGCCGCCGCGTCGTACGCCTCGGCGAGTACGAGCCGGGCGGCGCTGTCGGCGTCGAGGGCCGGGGCGAGGTCGAGGGCGCGGCAGAAGACGCTGGGCTGCTCCACGGCCATGGTCTTCACGAGCCCTGTCACTCCGCTCGCGGGCACCAGCTCTTCGTCCAGCCCGGTTGCCCCGAACGCTCCGTCGAGCCGGGTCACGGTCACGAACGCGGCGCGCCCGTCGGCGGCCGCCTTGGCGAGCGGCTCGACCACGTGCTTGGCGACGAGCAGCGAGTAGGCGAGGCGACGCACGCCGTCGGCCCAGGATCTGGTGGCCTCGGCTGCGATATCGAGGACGAGGGAGAGGCCCTTGCCGTCGCCGTCGCCGAGAATCTCCTCGACGTGGGTTCCGAGTTCGGTCTCGCTCCAGTCGGAGAGCGCGTGCTCCTTGGCGCCCTTGTCCGCCTCGCCTCGCTCCGGGACGCCCGGCAGGCGCAGTGTGTGCACCCGCAGGCCCGCCTCGGCCAGCTGCTCGTTGAGGGCGGCGATCAGTTCGCTGCCGTCGTCGATGAGGAGGGCGCCGCCGTCCTTGGGGTAGGCGTCAACGAGCTTGTCAGGTGTGGGCAGTGTGCGGAGGGCGGCCTGACTGCGGCCAATGCGGCCGAGCGCGGTACCGGCGGTGGGGGCCTTCGGGGTCGTCGTATCCGCCGGGGCAGCGGGGATGCCGGTGTCGGACGCCTGGCCCGAGACGAAGGTGACGATGTCCCCCAGGGTGCGCAGCTCGGCCAACTGCTCCGGACCAGCGGCGACGTCAGCGGAGAACCTCTCCTGAAGCACACCCATGATCTCGACACGCTTGATCGAGTCGATCCCCAGATCCACCTCAACACCCATGTCCAGATCCAGCATGTCCGCCGGGTAACCCGTCTTCTCCGCCACGATCTCGAGCAGGGCAGCCTCCACAGACGCCTTGTCAGAGCCGGCGTCGGCAGCCGGATCCAGGGCAGGAGCAGACGCGGCCGCGGTCGGGACCGGAGCCGTCGGGAGGGCCGCAGGGGCCCCGGCCACCGGCTCAGGGCGCGTGCAGGCCGTCGGCCCCGCCGTGCGCGTGTCCGCATCGGCCCCCCGTACCGGCGCCGTGCCGTGCTCCAGGCCGGCCAGGTCGCGCAGGATCTCGTTGACGCGCAGATGGGTGCGGCCGATGGCAAGTCCGTGCTCCTTGACGGCGTTGACACCGGGCAGCACGTCCGCCGTGCGGCCCTGGGCAGCGGCGCGCTCCAGGAGAGCGGCGAGGCGATCGGCGCTCCGCAGCTGACCGGTGAGGTAGTCGTCGTGCAGGGCGAGGTAGTCGGCCAGGCGGTCGGTGGCCGGGGTGGCTGCCATGTCCAGGTGAGCTGTCTCCTTGGCGGTGGGGGCGGCGGGCACGGGAGCCGGAGCTGCCACAGCCACAGGCTGCGCCTCAGGCACAGGAGCGGGCGCGGACTCCGTGGGCAGCACTACCTGGTACCCGTTCTCCAGCGCGTCCCGGTATGCGGCCCTGCGCTCAGACGAGACGTAGTTGATGCCGTTGAGCAGCACGGTCCTGCCCTTCTGGGGCTCCTCGGCCGGGACCGGCGCGACGTACCGGTCAGCGGTGGTCAGCTCCAGGCCGAGTACGGCGAGCTGGGCCACCCCCTGCTTGAGGGCCACGTCGGCGTCCTTGCCGGGGCCACCGTCTAGGGGCAGCGCCACGTGCTCGCGGTCGCCGAGCGTGCGCCGCACCAGGCCGGTGAGCAGGCCCTTGGGACCGAACTCGACGAAGACCCGGAACCCTGACTCGTACATCTCCTCGACCCGGGTGGCGAAGTCCACCGGGTGGACGAGCTGTTCGGCGAGCGCCTGACGGTTGGCGGCGATGTCATCGCCGTATGCGACACCGCGTGTGTTGGCGAAGACCTGGCCGCGCGGCTCGTGCATCTCGACAGCCTCGACGTGGGTGCGGAAGGAGTCGAGGGCGTGCTCCACGAACGGTGTGTGGAACGCGGCGGACACGGGCAGCAACGACGCCTTGAGGCCCGCCTCGCCGGCCGCCGCGACCAGCTTCCTCACCTCGCCCGTCGCGCCGCCCACGACGATCTGATCGGGGGCGTTGCGGTTGCAGACGGCGAGCCTGGCGCGGTCGGCGAGCAGTTCATTCACGCGGTCCTCGGGCGCCGAGACGGCGGCCATCGCGCCGGTGTCGAAGCCGGGCGCGGCGTCCGCGGGCGGGGCCATTGCCTTGCCACGGGCCCGCGCGAGCGCGAAGTACGCCTCGTCGTCGAGGGACCCGGCAGCCCACAGCGCGGTCAGCTCGCCGAAGCTGTGGCCGAGGAAGCCCTCGGCGGCGAAGCCGAGTTCGCTCAGGTAGCGGAACTGCCCGGCGGACAGCGCGCCGATCGCGGGCTGCGCGTACTCGGTGGCCCGCAGTGCTGCCTCCTGCGCCGTGCGGCCCTGGGCGTCGAAGGACGGCGGCGGGAAGGCGACGCAGGACAGCGGCTCGACGCCCTCGAAGTGCCGGTTGGCCTGGTCGAAGGCGGCGCGCAGCGGCGGAAGCGCGAGTACGGCGGTCATGCCCGGGTTGAGGTACTGGCCGCCCTGCCCGGCGAAGAGTGCGGCGGTCTTGCCGAGGCCGCGGGCGGCCGAGCGGCGGAAGTGGATGCCCTTGGGGTGCGACCAGGATTCGGCGTCCTTACGGACGCGCAGCTCGTTGAGGGCCGTCTCGCGTAAGGCGGCAAGCTCCTCCTCGGTGCGGGCGACGAAGGCGAGGCGCGCGTGGCCCTCGGGCACCGGTCCGCCCTGCGCGGGCTGCCCGTCGGTGAGGGTCTGCGCCAGGGCGGTGGTGTCCGGGGCGTGCCACAGATGCACCTGGGCGACGGGGAACATGACCTTGAGGTCGTCGCCGTCGCCGTACTCGTCCAGGACGAGGTGGAAGTTGGTACCGCCGAAGCCGAAGGAGGAGATCGCGGCGCGGCGCGGGGCGCGGTGCGGGGAGCGGATCCAGGGACGTGTCTCGCTGTTGACGTAGAAGGGTCCGTGAGGGAAGTCGATGACCGGGTTGGGCGCGTCGACATTGATGGTGGGCGGAAGCACCTTGTGATGCAGGGCGAGCGCCAGCTTGATCATTCCTGCGGCCCCGGCGGCGGCCTTGGTGTGGCCGATCTGCGACTTGACGCTGCCGATCGCCGCGTACGAGGTGGCGTCGGTGGTCTCACCGACGACGGCGGAGAGCGCACTGAGCTCGGTGGCGTCGCCGACGGCGGTGCCGGTGCCGTGTGCCTCGAACAGCTCGACGCTGGCGGGCGAGCAGTCGGCGTCGTGGTAGGCGCGGCGCAGGGCGGCCATCTGGCCCTCTTTGCGTGGAGCGTAGATGGACGTGAACCGCCCGTCGCTGGAGGTTCCCAGGCCGCGCAGCACCGCGTAGACGCGGTTGCCGTCGCGTTCGGCGTCGGAGAGGCGGCGCAGCGCGAGCATGCCGATGCCCTCGCCGATCAGTGTGCCATCGGCGTCCTTGTCGAAGGGGCGGATGCGGCCGGACTTCGACAGCGCTGGGGTCTTGCTGAAGCACAGGTACATGAAGATGGTGTTCTCGGCGTCGCAGCCGCCCACCAGCATCGTGTCCGAGCGGCCTTCGAGCAGCTCGGCGACGGCGGCGCGGACGGCGCCGAGCGAGCTGGCGCAGGCTGCGTCGACGGTCATGTTGATGCCGCCGAGGTCGAGGCGGTTGGCGATGCGCCCGGCGACGACGTTGCCGAGCATGCCGGGGAAGGAGTTCTCCTCCCACGGGGCGTACGCTTTCACGAACTTGGCGGCGATCTCCTCCGCGTCCCGGTCGCTCAGGCCGCAGCTGTGCACGACCTCCTTGATGACCGGGGTCTGCAGGCGGGCGGTGAGCGGCTGCGTGAGCTGATTGGCGCCGGTGATGCCGAGGACGACGCCGGTGCGCGACCTGTCGTACCAGGGCTGGTCGGCTCCGGCATCCTTGAGCAGGTCGCGGGCGACGACGAGGCTGAGCAGCTGGAGGACGTCGGTGACCTCCAGGGTGTTCGGTGGCAGGCCGAACTCCATCGGGTTGAAGGCGACGTCGGGGATGAAGCCGCCGTGCTTGGAGTAGGTCTTGTCGGGCGCCGCCGGGTCCGGGTCGTAGTGCTCGCTGACGTCCCAGTGGCCGTGCGGGATGTCCTCGATGCAATCGGCTGCCGAGATGATGTTGTTCCAGAATTGCCTCAGATCACGGGACTTGGGATAGAGAGCGGCGAGGCCGACGATGGCGATCGGGTCACGGGCGAGGCGCCGATCGAGACCGGCGCCAGTGGCGTAATCGGTGTCCTGCGGAGATTTCACGGCGAGTCCCTCTGGATCTGAAGCGGATGCGTGCTGCGGCGAACGCGCGGTCCGGCGCGGTCAGCGGCGGCCGGACAGCTCGGCGATCACGTCGGCGGCGTCCGGACGGGTCAGCATCGTGTAGTGGTCACCCGGGGCGGTGTGCAGGCTGAGGCCGTGCCGGGCGAGCTCCGTCCAGCCGAGCGTCTTGTCCTGCGGGATCAAGCTCCGTTCGGCCTTGATCAGGACCAGCGGGACGGACGAGGCGGGCGGCTGGTGGCCTGCGGTCAGCCTGTTGTTGCGCAACAGGCCCTCCACGTAGGTGTCGTAGAGCTTGCGCAGGCCGGGCAGCGGTGTGTCGGGAGGCAGCGCGCCGCACCTGACGGCGGCGTCGAGGAGGTGTACGAGACCGGTGTCCAGGTCGTCCATACGCGTGCTGTCGAAGCAGGTCGATAGGTCGTGCCCGCGCTTTGCGCCCAGGTACATCGCGAACCAGCGCAGCAGCAGCGGGACGTCGAGCGCGTTGTCCGGCTGCTGGTAGGCGGCGACCGGCGCGATGGAGTCAACGAGGACGAGGCGGTCCGGCCGTTCCTCGGGCGCGAGTCGCTCGATTGCCGCATGCGCGAGGACTCCGCCGAAGGACCAGCCGACGAAGACCGCGGGCGGTTGGGGCGCACCCTCGCGGTCGGCGCGGTAGGCGGCTGTGAGCCGGTCGGCCAGGGAGGCGACGCTGAGGCCGGTGTCGTCGCTGGAAAGGGCCGCCTCGAAGTACGCGGGCACGCCCGCGAGGTCGAGAACTGCGAGTCCGGTGTCCCGCGGCAGTGCGTCGGCGAGGCGGCCCCACACGCCCACGGGCAGCGCGCCGGGGTGTACGGCGTACACCGTGGTTGCGCCCGGGGCCGCCTGACGGTGGCGTCGCACGATGGGTGACGCCACCTCGCGGCCCGCTCTACGCTGCTGCCGCACGCTGGCCGCTCTCCTGGGCGATGTGGGCTGCCAGATCCTTGATGGTCGGGTGGTACCACAGCGCCGTCGTGCTCAGTTCGAAGCCCAGCCAGCTCTCCATCTCGCCGGCAAGGATCAGCGCCTCGGTGCTGTCCAGGCCCAGTTCGTCGAAGTACTGCTCCGGCGGAACCTCGGCGGGTTCGGCCCCGAGCCGCTCGGCGATCTTCCCGATCAGCCATTCCTGGGCCTCATCAGCCAATACGTGTCGCATGCCGCACTTTCCCTTCCTACATTGCCGCGGGCGTTGTCGCGGGCCTTTTGCGTCGCGTCGAACCTAGGCGGCCGCTGGTAAGGAATGCAGCCGGGCGGTGGCGCGCGGAGTGCCGCTGACACGGAGGGCCATCGGAGGGCCGGTGAGCGCGGCCTGTCCTACCTGCGCACATGATGATGGGGAGCCGGGTGACGACAGCCGATGTCAGGCTTACGCAAGGTTGTCAGCGCGCCTGTCAGGACATGGCGAGGGAGTTGTCGACGATTCGCCAGGACGTTCAGGAAGGAGTGAGTGGCGATCACTCAACTACCGGCCCGCTGACCGTCGTTCCGGCCAGGGCACCTGGTGTGCAGACCCGTATGCGGGGCGGTCAGATTTGAGTGCCGCGCACTCAGGCTCCCGCAGCATTCCGCGTGCTTTGCTCGGAGCCGATGGCGCGGCGGGGGCCGTGCCGCATTGGGGAGGTGAGCGGTGCAGTTCCGAGTGCTCGGCGCGCCAGGCATATACGACGAGGCGCGACAGCGCCCCGTCCAGTTGAACAGCCCCAAGCAGCGCCTGCTGCTGGGGGCTCTGCTCGCCTGGCGATCATCGCCGGTTCCGACAGCCGCGCTGATCAAGGAGGTGTGGGGTGATTTCGCCCCGGACAAGGCGGTGAATGCCCTTCAAGCACACGTATCGCGCCTGCGGCAGTTGTTGATCGAGAGCGAGCCCGCCCGCGCCAAGACGCCCCGGCTGATCGCCCGGGGATCCGGATATCTGCTGGATGTCCGCCCCGAGGAACTCGACTGTGTCCGCTTCCGGCTGCTGGTAACCAGGGCGCTCAGATGCGCGGACGACCCGGATACGGCTGCCCGGCTCCTGCAGCGTGCAATGGCGCTGTGGAGCAGCCCCGATCCGCAGGCCGACTCCTACGGTCCCTTGTACGCACAGGTCGCCGCCCGGTTCGAGGAAGAGCGACTGCGGGCTCTTGAGCATCTCTATGGCGTCACCATCCGCCTCGGTCGATGCGAGGAGGTGCTCGCCCCGCTCAGGGAGCTGGCCGTCGCCCACCCGGAGCGGCCGGTCTTCCGTGATCAGTTGGCCCTCGTGCAGCGTCAGCTGGAGCGGCGGCCGAGTTCACCGTCGGGACCGCCTCGCAAGGCCGGCGTATGGACGAGGCCGGAACCGGTCGCACCCCGGCCGACGAACGTGGCCCCGCCCATGCGCGACATGGCGGGCACACAGGAGATCGACCGGCTACGGCAGCACGTCGACCGCCTGACCGAAGAGCAGGAGCTGTTGTGGGCCGCGTTGGAGAAGATGACAACCCTGGTGGCTCCAGAGGGCTCTTTGCTGCCGCACCGGCGTGACGCCGCATCTGTGCCGCCGCTGGAGGATCTCGGCACACTCCGCTACAGCAGCAGAGATCTGCTGATCCGTTCGATGATGCCCGGCCCGGGGCCGGGCCTCGGCCCCGGCACCTGAGGGGCGCCGACCTTCAGCAGAAGGGGGAGGCTCCCCCTGGCTCGGGCGCCGGGGTACCGCTGCCGGTGGGCCGGCGTGACTGGGGCACTGGATCTCAGGCGGAGGCGCGATCGCCGCCTTGGTCCGCGAGGGCGCGGCCGACGTCCGTGCGCGCCGAAATGCCCAACTTGTTGTAGACGCGGTGCAGATGGTTCTCCACCGTGCGGACCGAGACCACCAGACGGGCCGCGATGCCCCGGTTCGTCAGGCCGGACGCCACCAGAGCGGCGACTTCACGTTCGCGAGTGGTCAAGGTGGCAGCCGGACGCTCATCGGGGGCCTCGCGCGCCGCCCAGGGAGGCAGCATGCCCTCCGTGGTAGTGAGGATCTCCTGGCATGCCGTCCACGCCGCCTGGCCCTTGCGCAACTGTCCGGCGCTGTGGTGTGCGCGGGCCGCCTGAGCCAAGGCCTCCGCCGCGAGCGGCAGCGCGCCGTTGGCCCGGAACCGGTCCGCCACCGTCCGGAGGGCGTCGCCGTCCGCAGCGGCGAGTGCGGCGATGTGGTCGGCCTGGAGGTGGACGAGTTCGGAGGTGCTGCCATCGGCGAGCCCTCGTGCCTGGCAGGTGAGCGGTCCAGCATCCGCGACACGAGCCGCCAGATGCAAGGCCGCGACGGCCGTCAGGGTGCGCCCCGCCTCGGAGGCCCGTTTGGCCACCTCCATGGCCTGGCCGACAGCTCCGGAGACATCCCCCGCATACGCGAGCACCAAGGCGCGTTCCTGGGCCATGCTGTCCCGCACGATCGGACAGTCCGGCTTGTCGCTCTCCTCGCTGTCGGCCTCCAACAGCGTGCAGAGCGCCTCACTGTGCTCCCCCATCTCGGCCAGAACACCGGCCAGCCAGCCGACTATGCAGTGTGTGTCGAGCCAGTCGTGCCGTCTTGGGACGGTTCCGACCTCGCGCAACAGCTCCGCTGCTTCCCTGAGCCGTCCGCCTTTGCGGTACAGGCAAGCTCGCGTCACGGACGTGTGGAATTGCCGGGCACGGTCCTGGAGGTCCGTGCTGCGCTCCATCTCCTCCAGCATCGAGGCTGAAGCCTCCTGGCCGCCCAGGTGGAACAGGCATCTCGTGACGACCGCGTCCCGATGACACAGAGCGTCGTCCTCCCAGTCCTCAAGACGTCCTCCATGGAGGCGTAACAACTCCAGAGCGCCCACCGGGTCGCCCCGCTCCAGGCGGGCGAAGGCTGCCACCGGCAGGATGGCCCGAACCGTGGGCGAACCGGGCGATTCCAGCGGCAGCACGCGGTCGGCGATGGCAAGGATGTCCGCGAGCCGGTCGGCGTGGAGCGCGAGTGCGGCACGGCAGCCCTCCAGCGCTCTCGCTGACGGGCCGTCGAGGCTCTGCATAGCTTCGTCCGCCAGCGCCACGGCCTCGGCCGTCCTGCGCATCCCCCAGACAAGATTGTCCACGCGGGCCCGGAAGGCGTCCACGTACTCCTCCCGCGGCAGCTGTACGGGAGTCTTCGCCGCCGCGGCAAACTCCGCCTCCGCCTCCGCGTGGCGTCCCGTGCTGGACAGCACCCGGGCGAGCAGCATCCGGGCACGGGCCGGCTCGGCGGTCTCGTCATCAGAGCGGGACAGGGCCGTCCGGCACACGCGCTCGGCGAACTGATGGCTCCCCCGGCGGATGGCGGTGAGGGCCGCCGCGAGCAGGTGGTCTCGCTCGGGCACGAGCCCCGCGTCCATTCGCAGGGCGACAATGCGCAGCACGTCGTCTTCTCTGCGCGCACCGGTGGCGGTGAGCGCGTCGGCGACCTGCCTTCGCAGACGGCGGCCGGTGAAGGCGGATATCCGGGAGGCGAGCACATGTCCGGTGAGCGGTTCGGACAGCCGCAGCCGAATCCGACGCCCGGCCCGCTCCTCCGCCACCAGTCCCCGGGCATACAACGACTCGGCAGCGGCACCCAGTCCTGCCTGCAGGACCAGGTCCGTCTCCACCGACTCGGCGATGGCGAGCATGCACGCGAGTTCGTGCTCGTCCGAGGTCAGGTCCCGCAGCCTGAACAGCGCCGCGTCGGCCAGTCGCTTGGGCGGCGCGCCGGTCAAACCGCGCCAGCGCCAGACCCCGCCGACGCGGCAGAACGAGCCGTCGGTGAGCGACTGCTCGATCAGCTCCCGCAGCAGGAGCGGGTGTCCGCGAGTGGTGGCCCACAGGCGTTCCAGCGTGCTGGCTCCGACCTCTACGCCGAGCCGGGCGCGCACAACCCGGGCGACAGTGGGCCGGTCGAAGGGAGCGAGGTCGACGCGCTCGACGTGGTGCTCCAGCCACAACATGTCGATACCTACCGGGGGGCAGGCCCCTCGCGTCGCCGCCGCGACGATGGAGGCCCGGCCGGAAGAGGCCAGCGCACAAAGCCGTGCGGCGGTGGGGGAATTGAGCAGGTGAACGTCGTCCACGCCAAGCACGGGGGGCAGGGCTCCTTGCGGCCGGCGCATCCGGGCCAGCCGTTCCAGGCACGTGTCCAGGGTGTCGAATGCCGCACTTGCGGAGGCACCCGCGCCCCCTGTGCCACCGACCGAGACCACGGTCAGTCCTTTGGCTTCGGCCCGTCTCAGAGCCGCGCCGAGCAGTTGCGACATGCCCATGCCCAACTGCCCCTCCATCAGGACGCCCTTCCCCTGGCTGGTGGCGGAATCGATGGCCCTCAGCTCTTCCGCACGCCCTGCCAGCATCCAATCGTCGTCTTGTGTTTCCTGCATGCCATCGTCCTCGCGAGATTCGAAACAAGAAGATGAGCGCTAGACCTGCCGACCTCAAAATGGAGACTTCTGCCGATTACTGGGCTACCTCCTCGTGCTTGGCCGTCCGCCGCGAACCATGGCACAGCATCCGTCGCCCGTCTTATGCCGCCATCGCCTGGTCACCCCGGGCTCGCTGTCGCAAGAGTCGGCCGCACTCATCCGGCGCCGAACAGCGCACATCCCAGCAGACCCGGTCCTTCCTCCGCGCGCATCTCAAGGACCGAGCCGGACGTTTCCACTCCCATACAACGACCACGGGCAAACGCATTCGCACCGAAGATGGATACACACGGCCGCGCACCGCAAGCACCGACCGTCTCCGCCTCACCGGCGAACAACACCTGGCATGCGCCACCACGTACTCCGAGCAATACCGGACGAGTCCACCGCAGCATCGGAACCACACGCCCAGGAGACGCCCCGAAAGTGATCCCCCGAACCGCTGCCACGATCACACGCCAGCAGCGCTGCCGCTCCGGCGAGGAACGGGCTCACGCTTCTTCCGGTGGCGCTCCAGCACACGCCGCCTCCTGCGGCGCCCAGCGTCGTGGCGGCCATGGCCGGGAGTCCATAGGCCACACGGCCCCTGCGCAGCACGCTTCTGGCCTGTTCGCATGCGGCCGGAACCGCATGGGTGCCAGGGGGCGGATTGCAGCGCCCGGGCCTGTCTGCCTGCCTGTCACCGACCGGCTCCGCACGCCACGGGAAACCGGACCACAACACGGGTGCCTGCAGCACGCGAGTGGATCGTACACCGGCTGGTACATGCCCTGACCAGATCCAGTCCTCGTCCGAAGTGGGCGTCGCGGTCCTGCTCCACACGGCGGTTGATGTCACGCACCAGCCACCGGCCGCAGTCACTGACCTCGACGGTCATGGTGACACCGTCGAAGACGATCACTGCCGTCACATCCAAGCTGCCACTGTGGATCACGGTGTTCGTCACCAGTTCGCTGACGACGAGTAACAGTGTGTCGCACGCATCCTGGGGAATGTCCCATCGCCGCGCTGTACTGCGCGCGAAGTGCCGTAACTCCGGTACGGCTGCGGCCACCGCCCGGGTCACGCACAACGCCCGCAACCGCGTCAGCCTGCGCGGCTGCGCTGCTGGGCTCGGCTTCGAGTAGTCGGCGGTAGCGGATCGGAAGCTGTCCATGATGGCCATGCCGAGGTCTCCTGCTGGTCACTGATGAACTGTGTGGGAACCCTCTTCGACCGTGGCCGCTGGAATGCCCCTGCGACAAGCAGGGGATCCGACTTACGGATACGTAATGATGTTGAGTACGCATGACGCGCCCCTCGCGAGGTTGGGCGCCCTCTCTGCACGCCCTGGTGCACGCGGGCCACAACGCCGAGCGGGGAGTGAACACGCGGCGTTTCCAGGGGAGGGGGAAGGTGACACGAGCGCCGCACACGAAGCCCCCGCCCAACGACAGTCCGCGCCCTGATGAGGCACCCCGACGTCCTCCCGGAGCGTGATCTACCCGTAGTTCCGCGCAGTTAATTGCGTATCCGTGATCCGCCGCCGCCGATAGCTGACTCCCCTGCAGAGAACCTAAGTTCGTAGTACCACCGGACGCGCCGTCGTCCCAAGGCAACATGGTGCCGGAAGGAGGAGCTGGCACGATGCCGCCACATTCTGGGGCGCGGCGCGTGGGTTCACCTTCCTGGTCAACGCCGGGAGAGTTACCCCCATCCGGTGCGGTCACGTCATCCCCTATCCGCCGGTAACGGCGGAGGCCCGACCGCACCGGACGGCCGGTGTTCGGACCGGTCTTGGCGACGGACGGCCGCCAAGGCCGGGCATCTCTTGCATACTTCGATTCCAGGCGCCGGAAGCCGACGCTTGTTCTGGCTGACCGGGGAATCGCAGATCGGCGGGGCCCTATCACTGATGGCGAGTTGGGCTGCCATGCAGCGGGTGGCCGCTCATTGAGCCGGCCATACATAGCAGCATCAAACAGTCACAGCGGGGTGTTGCTGCCGGTGACGGCCCTATGGTGGCTGCCTGGACTGGTCCGGGAGAGTTATAACTACCAGGAGTGGTGCTGATGGGGAATGAGGGGCACAGGGAGCCGTTACCGCGGCGGGTGTTCGCCGATCGGTTGGCTGAGCTGCTGGAGCTGACGGCGGACCTTCCGCTGAAGAGTGCGGTGGCAGAGGCCAACCGGCGTCGGCCTTTCGGCCGGGGCCGACCGATCTCGGGGCGCAGAGTCAGCGACTGGAAGCGCGGGCGGCATCTGCCCGACTCGGAGATGGCGTTCCTCGTTCTGGTCCGGGTGCTGATCGAGCACTGCCGCGGTCGGCGGATGCCTGCTGATGAGGTCAGTGCGGGTCTGCTGGATGAGGAGCAGTGGCGTCACTGGCTGCGGGCCGCCCGCGCCTCCCCGCCCGATCCCGACGTTGAGCCCCGCGCCGGGCAGTCGGCCGAGCAGGACGAGTGGGCCGAGCAGGCCGGGCGGGGCGTGACTGACGGGAGGTGGGCGTCGCAGTGCCCGTATCGGGGGTTGGCGCCGTTCGGGCAGGAGCAGGCGGAGGTCTTCTACGGGCGGGAGAAGTTGACCGCGCAACTGGTGCACACCCTGGCCGACCGGCTGGACCGGCCCGGGGTCATGCTGGTGAGCGGGGCGTCGGGGGCGGGCAAGTCGTCCCTGGTGCGTGCGGGGCTGCTGCCTGCGCTGGCTAACGGGGCGCTCAGTGCGGAGTCGGCGAGGTGGCCGGTTGCGGTGATGCATCCCACCTCGCAGCCTCGCGATGAGCTGGCGCGGGTGCTGGCCAAGGTCGGCAGGCGCGATCCCGGCGCGATCCGTGCGGCGCTGGAGAGCGCTCCGGAGCGGGCGTACACATTGGTGCGGGATGTGGTGGACGCCTACGCTGCCAAGGGGCAGCAGGCTGTGGGCAGTACCGGTAACCGGCTGGTGCTGGTGGTCGACCCGTTCGAGCAGCTGTTCACTCTCCCCGACACCCCTCACCCCAACCCCGGCTCTGGTTTTGGTGTGGCCGGTTCGGTGGAGCGGGAGCGTGCGGACGTGATCGCGGCCCTGCATGCGGCGGCCACGGTGCCGTGTGGTCCGGACGGGGAGCCGGCCGCGTTGGTCATCGCAGTGATCCGCTCCGATTTCCTGCCGGCCTGCGCGGCCTACCCCCAGCTCGCCCAAGCGGCAACCGACGGGCTGTTCCTGGTCGGGCCGATGACCGCGGCGCAGCTGCGGGCGACCATCACCGGACCCGCCGAACGCGCGGGCCTCAAGGTCCCGCCGTCTCTGGTCGACGCCATTCTCGCCGACCTGCCCGCCTCCTCATCCGGCGGCGGGTACGAGGTGGGAGCGCTGCCGCTGTTGTCGGAAGCGATGCGCGTCACCTGGAGGCACCGCGAGGGCGACTGGCTGACCAGCCGCGGCTACGAGCTGTCCGGTGGTGTCGCCCACGCTATCCAGACCAGCGCCGAAGCCGTGTACACCGAACTGACCGAGGCCCAGCAGGCCGCCGCCCGCAAGGTATTCCACCGTCTCACCAAGGTCACCCCTGACGGGCAGGCCGTCCGCCGCCCCATGCCCTACCGGCACGACGACCCCGCCTCCGAGGACCACGCCGTGCGGGATGTGGTGGAGGCCTTCGCCGCTCAACGCCTGATCGTGATCGGCGAGAACACCGCACAACTCCCCCTCCAACGCCGCCTCACCGGCCACAAGGGCGACGTGGGAGCGGTGGCGTTCAGCCCCGACGGGCACACCCTGGCCACCGGCAGCGACGACGGCACCGTGCGGCTGTGGGACCCCGCAACCGGCCGCACCCGAAGGGCCCTCACCAGCCACAACGGCGCCGTGAGAGCGGTGGCGTTCAACCCCGACGGGCACACCCTCGCTACCAGCAGCGCGGATCGCACCGTGCGGCTGTGGGACCCCGCAACCGGCCGCACCCGAAGGGCCCTCACCAGCCACAACGGCGCCGTGAGAGCGGTGGCGTTCAACCCCGACGGGCACACCCTCGCTACCAGCAGCGCGGATCGCACCGTGCGGCTGTGGGACCCCGCAACCGGCCGCACCCGAAGGATCCTCACCGGCCACAACGGCGCCGTGAGAGCGGTGGCGTTCAACCCCGACGGACGCACCCTGGCCACCGCCGACGAAAACGGCACGGTACGGTTGTGGGATTCCGCAACCGGCCGCACCCAAAGAACCCTCACCAGCCACAACGGCGCCGTGACCTCGGTGGCGTTCAACCCCGACGGACGCACCCTGGCCACCGCTGGCACAGACGACATCGTACGGTTGTGGGATTCCGCGACCGGCCGCATCCGAAGGATCCTCACCGGCCACAAGGGCGACGTGGAGGCGGTGGCGTTCAGCCCCGACGGACGCACCCTGGCCACCGGCGGCGACGACCGGACGGTACGCCTGTGGGACACCACCGGCCGCACCCGAAGGATCCTCACCGGCCACAAGGGCATCGTGTACTCGGTGGCGTTCAGCCCCGACGGACGCACCCTGGCCACCGGCGGCATTGACGGTACGGTACGGCTGTGGGACCCCGCGACCGGCCGCACCCGAAGGATCCTCACCGACCAGAAGGACGACGTGGGGGCGGTGGCGTTCAGCCCCGACGGACGCACCCTGGCCACCGCCGCCGACGGCGACACGGTACGGCTGTGGGACCCCGCAACCGGCCGCACCCGAAGCATCCTCACCGGCCACAAGGGCGACGTGGTGGCGGTGGCGTTCAGCCCCGACGGACGCACCCTGGCCACTGGCGACGACGACGGCACCGTGCGGCTGTGGGACCCCGCAACCGGCCGCGCCCAAAGGATCCTCACCGGCCACAAGGGCGACGTGTACTCGGTGGCGTTCAGTCCCGACGGCAAGACCCTGGCCACCGCCGGCGGCGACGACACGGTACGGCTGTGGGACCCCGCAACCGGCCGCACCCGAAGGATCCTCACCAGCCACAAGGACAGCGCGTGGTCGGTGGCGTTCAGCCCCGACGGACGCACCCTGGCCACCAGCAGCGCGGATCACACGGTGCGGCTGTGGGATCTCGCAGCCGGCCGCACCCGCGAAACCCTCACCGTCAACGAGAGCGTCACGTCGATGGAATTCAGCCCCACCAAACGCGCCCTGGCCACCGGGGACGAAGGCGGCACGGTACGCCTGTGGGACCCCGCAACCGGCCGCACCCGCACAACCCTCACCGGCCACAAGCTCTACGTGGCGGCGGTGGCCTTCAGTCCCGACGGCAAGACCCTGGCCACTGCCAGCGAAGACGGCACGGTACGCCTGTGGGATGCGAAGTCGCCCGGCCGAGAAGACGCGATCAAGAAGATCTGTCAGGCCGTTGGCCGAGATCTCTCCGCCAAAGAACGGTCCCAGTACCTCGCCGACCGGTCGCGCCGGGCATGCCCCTCCTGAGCCCTGGAGCGTGTGCCCACTACCCGGCCGTCAAGGCAATGCCGCGTAGCTACTTGCTCCTGGAAATAGGGTTTGGCCCGGTGACGCGGCGTGCTGAGGGGTGAGGGCATGCCGGCCTGCCGGTGGCGCGTACGTCACCGGCAGGCGACGGTCATCCGGTGGAGGTTGTCGGCGAAGATTCCGAGTCCGGCCCAGGTCTGCGCACCGGTCAGGGGCGCAAGCGCGGTGGGTCGGGAGGTGAGCTGCGGCCGGCCCGCGACCACAGCCGCCACTGCTCCTCACCCAGCAGGCCCGCGCCGGCCCCGTCAGCGGGCGTCCGCCGGCCGCGGCAGTGCTCGATCAGCACCCGGATCAGAACCAGGAACGCCACTTCCGACCCGGGCAGATGTCGGCCCTGTCAACGGTCTTGGGGATCTCCACGGAGGTGGTCGGTGGATTTCCGGACTGGTGGACAGTTTCCCTCCGGGAGGCCCCGCTTCCCGTCGCTGACCCTGCGCCCGCAGACCGGCCACCTCCGACCGGCGGGCCGACGCCTGCCTGCCTGGGCCACGGCATTTTTCAGCGGCGGATCCGTCGTCAGCTGAAGCAGTTCATCCAACCTGTCGGCGAATATCTGCCGCGGTGCCGGCTCCGCCTCTCCCATGACCACCCCCTGGCGCATCGTTGTCCGGACCGGTCCGGACCGGAAAGCCACTGTAAGGCTACGACCAGGGGTAACACCGCCACAGTGACACAAGCGCTACACGCCGTAACGCAATCGGTGGGTCAATCAACATGCACCACGGCCTGGCCTGCGCGGGGTCGGCCGGGTTCGACCGCCGCACCGCCATGGGCGGCGAAAATGCCACATCCTGCCATCGCGGCCGCACCAGTCACCGAGAGAATCGTCATGCATGCGTTTCCGCACCCGTCGCTGCTGATCGCCCTGGCCGATACGCTCGTTGCCCTGGCGGACATTGGCCGCCGGACGAAGGATGGCATTCCCTGACAAACCGTCGCGCGGCGCCTCACTGCCGGGGGGACGCTCCGGCGGTCGCCACGACGGCCGTTCCTGTGAGGTGTTGATCCCGTCGGGGCCGTGCGGGTCGTGCGACCCGCCGGCCACTCCTCCCGCATGGGACGTGCTGCGTGGGACACCGCAGTCAGTTCCGGTGATTGCCGCGCCGCATTCACCTTCAGCTGAGTATCACCGCCATCCCTTGCCTGCCCGGGTTCAGAACCCGGGCGGGCAACGTGGGTGGCGCCACCTTGACGGCAGCCCCCATAGGTGCCTCCGGACTTGAAGGGAAGGCTTCTCGATGCACTTACCGTTAGACTCGCGGCAGCAACAGCGGCCTCTCTGGGAGGCGGATCTCTGCTGCTGTCGCTACGCCGCCGTGCACGTATACCTCGCCCCATGTGTGACCGGCCGAGTGCAGGCGCACCGGGTGACTTCGTGTGTGTGTGAACAGTTGCTGCAACGATTGCTGTCCGGGGGACTCTTCGTCGGGTCCCCTCACCCGGGTTGTCTGCGGCCCCAGTTGACGGCCGGTATCGCGGGGCCGGCTCCCGAGAGGGTTCGGGCTGCATGCGAGCTGCCCATGTGCCCGCTGAAGCAGCCCCGCACAGACCTGTATATCCAGCGGCTGGGGCGCCCCGGCTGCAGGGAAGCCTTCACTCAGCTCACACTCCGGCCGGAAACGCCCCCGGCCGGAGAAATCGCGAACCACCTCCGCTCCTGCTCAGCCTGCGTGCGCCTGCGCGATGATGTGACCCCGGCTCGACGAGCTACTCGCGGCACAACTGGTCGTACGGCTGCTGGGACGGTGGACCGGAGGGCACTACCTCCATGCCAAGGCCGCCCCCAGACCCTGGGCTGTGCGCCACTCCTGGCAACACCGCTGGGCCGGACCCGGGCCGATGCACCCGCAGAGCGTTCGTACACTCGCCGGGCCCCGGCGCCGGTCGGGGTAGATGACCATGGGGCGTGAGCACGAGTGGAATACGGTGTTGCGTGAGCCGCTGGCGGTGGGGCAGGCCCCGGTGCTGGTGCTCGTCGAGGGAGAGGCGGGGACGGGCAAGAGCCGTTTCGTGCACTGGCTGCTCGGGGACCACAAGCTCGGCCGGACGCCTCGCCTGACGGTGACGTTCACCCCTTCGGGCGCCTTCGTCGCCCAGGAGCCCGCCAAACCGGCAGGGACCGCGTCGGTGGTGAAAGTGGCCGGGGCCCGTCCGGCAAGCCCACAGTCCCAAGGCCCGGTGCCGCCGCGGGCGGCCCGGCTCGAGGCTGCCTCGCTCGCGGAGCTGGTGGCCTCGCTCGGCACCGGTGTTCCGGTACTGCTGATTGCCGAGGACGTTCACCGGGCGGACGAGCAGGATGCACGCGCACTGCGCGCTGTGCTGGCCCAGCCTCCGGCCGGACTTTTCGCTGTGCTGACCTGTCGCCCCGAAGAACTGTCCTGCCCCGGGCTGGTGTTGCGTGCCCCGGTGGGTTACCCGGCCGGTTTGACCATTATCCGGTTACGGCTCGGACCGCTCAGCAAGACCGAGGTCCGCCAGATGGCGGTTCAGGCGCTGGGCGAGGACCGCTGCTCCGAGCATTTCGTCACCCGGCTTCATGAGCGCTCCGGCGGAATCGCGCAGGTGGTGGCTGATCTGGCCGCGGAACTGACGATGGTCCGCCCGCTGCCGGGCGGCACAGCCCAGTCAGGCAGCCGGAGCCGGTTGACGGCCAGGGACGTGGACGAGGCCGCGGTCCCGGTACGGCTCACCGAGCTGGTGGTCGGCCGCATGGCGGCACTGGATGAGCAGCCGCGGCGTGTAGTGGAGGCGGCGGCAGTACTCGACCAGGCCGCGACCGAGAAAGAACTGGTCTTCGTGGCGGCCCTGTCGGAGGCAAGTGGCCGTACGGCGCTGACAGCTGCGCTGTCCGCGTCGGTGCTGCACGAATTCGCGCTCGGTCAGTACGGGTTTCGTGTACCGGCGGCAGCCGCGGCTATCCATCAACTGATACCCGGCCCGGTACGGCGGGAGATGCACGAACGCGCGGCCGAGGCGCTGGCGGCCCGGCGCCCGGTGCCGTGGGCGCTCGTGGCACGCCAGCAACTGGCGTCCGGGCGGATCGCAGACTGGCTGGGGAACATGGAGAAGGCCGCGCACGAGGCCATCGAGGCCGGGAACCACCAGCTGGCGATCTCCTTGCTCGAAGACACCCTGGCACGCCCTGTAGTCCATGAGTCGACCAGGGGTCGGCTGGCGCTGATGCTGGCTCGCAGCGCATCCCACGGCCCCCGCTCCGACCAGACGGTGGAGATCCTGCGCCGACTGGTCGATGACCCTGCGCTGCCCGCCGCCGCGCGGGGCGAGATCCGCCTCGGTCTCGGTTTGCTGTTGCTCCTGGGCGACCAGGATGGGCACAGCAGCCACGGCCGTGACGAACTCGTCAAAGCCATCGAGGAGTTGAGTGGCCGCCCGACGCGGGCGGTGCGGGCGATGTCCGCTCTTGCCCTGCCCTACTGGCCTCGTGGTTCGCTGACGGACCATCTCGCCTGGCTGGCACGGGCCGAGGCGACAGCGGCGAAAAGCGGGGAGGCGGCGGCTGAGGCCGCGGTCGCGGCCAGCCGGGCGGCCGTGCTGCTCAGCGTGGGTGATCCAGATGGGTGGCGGCACCTGGAGCAGCTCCCCCGGGACCACGATGACCTGCGGATTCTACGGCAATCGGCTCGTGGTCTGGCCGGCGCCGCCATCGCGGCCACCTGGCTGGGCGAGTATGCGCGAGCCAGCGAGCTGCTGGCCTCGGCACCGAAGCTGGCCGCCCGCAACGGGCAAGGCTGCGTCCAACAGATGACTCCAGGCACGTCACTGCTGCTGAGCATGATGACCGGCCACTGGGCGGGTCTGCCCGACAGCGCCCGCACACTGCTGGCACAGGCGGATGAGATGCCGCACCCTGCGGGCGACGCCAGACTGGTCCTCGGCCTGCTCGCCCTGGCCAAGGGCGAGTGGTGCCAGGCGGGCACCTGGCTCTCCGGTGCCAGCGTCTCGGGAGACGACGGCACCGTACCGCGAGTAGCGGCGGCCTCGGGCGGCCGCATCAGGCTCGCGATGGCCCGCCAGGACCTGACAGGCGCGGCCCGGGAGGCAACCGAGAGCTGGGCCAGACTGCGGGCCAAGGCCGTGTGGGTATGGGCGGCCGAACTGGCCCCCTGGGCTGTGGAAGCAACCATGCAGACCGGGCAGCTGACGACGGCACGGGAGATGGTCAACGAGTTCGCGGCAGGCATCGAGAGCCGACAGGCACCCGCAGCGGCAGCGGCACTGATGTGGTGCCGAGCGCTACTGGCCGAGGCGGACGGCGAACACTGCGCAGCAGCCGAGCACTACCGACAAGCCCGCACTCACCTCCAAACGCTCCCGCGGCCCTACGAGGCGGCCCTCGCCGCCGAGGCCATCGGACGGTGCACCCTGGCAGGCAGCACGGAGACCGCAGCCGGCATCTCCGAACTGACCACTGCCGCGGACGAACTGGAAACCATCGGCGCGACGTGGGACGTGGCCCGAGTACGGGCGCAGCTACGAGCCCATCCCAGCGCCAGACGACGCCCACCAGGCCGTCCCGGCTACGGTGACCGGCTCTCGCCACGCGAACAAGAGGCGGCAGAACTCGCCGGCGCCGGTATGAGCAACCGCGAAATAGCGTGCACCCTGCACCTGTCCCCACGGACAGTCGAACAGCATGTGGCCCGCGCCATCAAAAAGCTGGGGATCCCCTCCCGGCAAGCCCTGGCCTCGTTGAGACACAACGACCAGCCGGAGAACTGAGTACACGACAGGCCCAGGGACCAGACTGTCTACACGGAACCAGACGGCCCCGACGACCAGGAGGGCAGCAGGCAGATCGCTTACGGCAGCTAGTGCCGTGCCCGCACAGACACCTCAGGCGCTTAACTGTCAAGCGGCAACCGCGAGTTCGGAGAGGAAGGCCGTGTTTCCGTCGAACAGCTGGCGCTTTTGGAGACAGTGATAGAGCTGGCCCAACATGCGGTTGAAAAGGCTACCGGGATCCCGCACCTTCAGGAGCAGCCCTCGCCACCGGCCTCGGACAGCGGCCCTTCGCTCGCTCCTCGATCCCGCTGTCCACGGCGCGCGCCGCGGGCGCGGACCTGGCGGCGAAGACCGGCTGCGGCCCTGGGGGCAGGTCGGTATTGGTGGTGTACCAGGGAGGCGTGCTCGCGGCGGTCGGCGGCGTTGGCGGTGGCCGTGACGCGGCCCGTGTGGTTGCTGTGTCCGTTGCGCCCACCGCGTTCCGTCCTCCTGCCCGACCCGGCGCGATGGCAGGACCGGGCCGGGCTGGCTCCCTGGACGATCAGGGCAATGGGTGGTCGCGGCGCTGCAGCCAGCGGCGGCCGAGGAGGGCGACGGCGAGGTGGGCGGCCAGGCCGGCCGCGGCGACGGCAAGGCCGACCTCGGTGCCGAGCCACAGGTGGATGCCGAGCCCGTCCGCGATGACGGGCAGGGCGGCGATCCGCAGGGCGCGGATGCCGGCGGGCGGGCGGCTCACGAGGCGCGCCCCGGCGCGGCGGGCCTGCGGGCGGTAACGTAGCGGATCCACGGTCGCAGGTCGCCGACCGCCATATCCGTGAATCCGGCATCCCGGACGAGGGTCTCCAGCCGGTCGATCGGGTTGTTCTCCATGGCCGGGCCGGTGGCGGCCCCGACGAGGTGGCGGCCGATCCGGCTCTTCGGAGGCCGGAAGTCGGCGACCATCAGCCGCCCGCCGCGTCGGCAGACCCGGTACATCTCGGCCAGCGCCTGCGGCCGGGCGGGGGGCGGGCGGGCGGGCGGGCGGGCGGGCGGGCGGGCGGGCAGATGGTGGACCATCAGGCTGCTGACCACCACGTCGAACGACGCGTCCGGCGCCTCCAGCTGCTCGGCGATGCCGCGTTCGAAGGTGCAGCCGGGCCGGTCGGCGGCGAGTCGGCGGGCGTGCTCGATGACCTGGTCGGACGGGTCGATGCCCAGGGGGGTCCCGCCCGGTGTGACGGCGGCGGTCATGCGCTGAGTGAGACAGCCGGTGCCGCAAGGTCGAGCACCCGGTCGCCCGGGGCGGGCACCGCTGAGCGCTGCGAGCCGGGTGAAGACCTGGTCGCGGCGGCCGCCGAAGGCGACGGCGCTGAACAGTTCGTAGCTGCGGCCGTGGCCGATGGCCGTCCCGTCGGTGTCGTGTTGGGGATCTCCGCGCAGAAAGCGTCCGAGCGCCGTCTTCGCTCCTAACTCGCCGAGCGCGGCTACCAGCGCGGCAAGGTCTCGGAGGTGGCCGCGCGCGTCGGGGTCACCGAGCCGGTGGTCTTCCAGAACTTCAAGTCCAAGGCCGCGCTGTTCGCCACCGTGGTGGAGCAGGCGGCCGAGCGGATGTGCGCCCAACTGGCCGGTGCCGCCGCCTCGGGCATCTCGGTCTCCGTCCTGCTCACCGGGCTCACCTCGCCCGCTCACCTTGACCAGTTGCACGCTCAGGGTTCGCTCGGCGTGCTGTTCGCCGACTCGGTCGCAGCCACCGCCGAACCGGCCGTCGCCGAGGCGGGCCGGGTGGCGGTGCGTCGTATCGCCCAGGAGCTGGCCGACCTGTTTCAGCAGGGCCAGGCAGCCGGAGAACTCCGCGCGAGCGTCGATGCCGATGCCGCCGCCTGGCTGCTGATCTCCCTGATCTCCGCCAGGCCGCTCCGGCTCGCCGCGCTGCCCAGTGACGCCCGCGAACGCCTCGAACGCGAACTCGCCGCCATGGCTACCGGGCTGCTCACTCCGCCCGAAGGCTAGGAACGTATCTCGGTAACGGGCAAGCGGTCGTTGTCCGTGACCGATGGGATCGAGGGCGTCGGTGGACATGGCCCCCAGCACTCTTCGAGCCTTGATCCGTACCTCGGTCTCGATGACGCGCCCAGGGGCCGGCAACAGCGTGGGCCGTCTGCCAGTGGACGACCGGGCCGCCCTCCGCGGGATCGTCTACGTGCTGTGCAAGGGAGTGAGCTGGGCCGATGTTGGTCCGAGGATCGCTGCCTTCCGGGCACCGTCGCCTTCACCGTGCACAACTCGATCGCGACCTCCGCATCGCCCGCCACCACCGCCGTGGGCTGTGACCCAGCGCGGTGCGCGCCACTTCGGCCCGCGGTGATCTACGGGAGGGCGCCCGTGCTTTGTGCTCCGCCGCGTCAGCGAGCGAACACCTCCACTTCGGCCAGCGACAGAGGCGTGTTGTTCGCTTCCAGTTGGACACGCACGTAGCGACCGCGGCCGTTGAGGCTCACGACGCGCATGTCCCCGGCGGGCCCGTCGATGCGGACCGCGGTCGCCCCCGGGGCGGTGCTGGACTCGGTCAGGTCCCCTGAGGTGAACCCAGTGTCGGATGCCATCACCCAGAAGTTGTTCAGGCGCTCGCTGCAGCACGGGTCGGTCCGGTTCCACAGCCAGACCTGTCCGATATCGGTCGAGGAACCCAGGTCGACCTGCCACCACGCTTCCGTCGCGTCATTGGTGTGCGTGATGGTCCCGGACGACCAGGCACCGTCGGTGTTGCCGTCGACCGCGCGCTCGGGCACCCCGCCGAAGGCGGTCGAGTGCTGCTTCACCGGCTTGCCCGCGGCGAGGTTCCTACCGGGCCTGACGATGTCCCACGAGATGGCCCCGGACGTGACGTCCTCAACGGTCAGCTTCCGGTCGGCGGCGAGCGTGAGGACCAGGTCCGGCCCGGTCCTCGTGAGCTTGCTCAGGTCCAGGAGCAGGTCTCCCTTGTCGTCCTTGATGAACGGCACGGCCCGTTCGTCGGCGAGCGTGGCGACACTCTTCACCGTGGCCTTCAGGGCCGGCAGCCGCAGCGGGAACGGGTGCGTGTCTCCCGTGATGTGCAGGTAGATCGTCCTGTCACGGTAGGTCGCCCCGCCGATGTTACTGGGGTGGTACGGTCCGCCGCGGGTCCCGATGATCGCGCGCTTGTACGTGGCCATCCACCGGCCGACCTCGCCCAGGGTCTGGGTGACCTCGTCCTCCGGGTAACCGGTCCGCGTCGGCGGCACATTGAGGAGCAGGGTGCCGTCTCCGACAGCCGTCGCGACGATGGTCTTGACCACGGTCGTGACGTCTGACGTGTCGTGGTCGGGCTGCCAGGACCAATCCGGCGGCGTGATCGTGATGCAGGATTCCCACGGCCGAGTCGGATCGAACGCACCGACCTGCTGCTCGGGTGTGAAATAGTCCCCGGCCAGGTCGTCCGGCAGTGGTTCGAAGCCCATGGTGTTGTAGCCGCGGTCGTTGATCAGGACGCCCGGTTGCAGCTCCCTTGGGACCGTGAGGAGCTCTGGCGGGCGGAAGTGCGCCATGGGCGCGTAGGGGATGTGGTCGTACCAGAGGAAGTCGATCTTCCCGTACTCGGTGAGCAGCTGCTGGAGGTGCTCCATCATGTAGCCGTAATAGGTGCCGTAGTCGCCCTTGACGTAGTCGGGCTGGGTCCAGTCGCGGGGCGAGTAGTAGAAGCCGACCTTGAGCCCGGCGTCTCTCGCAGCCTTGGAGATCTCGCGGGTGAGGTCCCGGCCCGATCGTCCCATCGACGTGTCGGCGTAGTCGGCGTAGAAGGAGTGGGTGACGTTGCTCGTGCGGAAGTTGGGGTATCCGTCGTGGTGCTTGGTCGTGAAGACCAGGTAGGTCATGCCGGCGTCCTTGGCCGTGGCGGCAAGCCTGCTCGCCCAGTCCCGCTCGGGCAGGAAATCGCGGTAGGCGACGTCGTACACCGGATCGGACACCACCGACGGGTCCGGGTACTGATTCCCCGGGGGCTCACCGGGCCGGTAGGCGTTGCGGCCCCAGCCGATCTCCCGGCCGACCACGGAGGACGGGTTGAAGTGCACGAACATGCCGAACCGAAGCGAGGCGAGGATAGTACCGACGGCCTCCGGGTCCGACCCGTCTGCGGGGGGCTTCTCAGCCTGACCGCCGCTCAACGCCCACACCCGGGAACCGGTCGCGACGATGACGGGCGCACGGCGGCCATACCCGCGAGCAGTCGGCGATGGCCGACCCGCGTGGATCCGCGCTCGTCTGATCTTGTACGGCGCGGCTCTGCTGCTGACATGGGATCGTCCTCTCGACGTGAGTGCGGGTTGCCTGATCGTTTCGACCGGGCCGACGGCGCCGTCGACACAGACCTACTCGGCCTGGTCGTGCACCGAAAAAGCCGAACGGAGGAGCACCTGTGATGACGGGGCGTCAGCCGACGAGCCGGGCGTCGGCAGGTTGATCCACGCCTTCCGCGGCAGTTTCGGCGGGGACCCGCGCTGCCGTCGTGCGCGGATGCGGGCGTGTGCCAGCCGATGCCCGAGTGCCGGGGGCAGCCCGTGCCGCGCAGCCGTGCCGCCCGCTGCGCGGCCCCGTCGCGGCCCCGTTTGAGGAGGGCGAGGGCTTCGGCGAGGATCAACGCGTCCGCGATGCAGCGGTAGTCGACCTGGTCGGCCAGCCACTCGGGCTCGGCGTCGGTGAGGAACCGCCACAGCGGCTTGTCCGCCCGTTTGGCTGCCAGCCGGCCAGCTCGGATCGGCCTTCCCCTGGGTGTTGATGGTGTCGACGCCCTCCTGGATCGCCGTCGGCCGCGGCGAGTTCCAGTTGCCGAAGTTGTATCCCGCGGACCCCGGTCCTCCTGTCCACAGCGTCTTCTCGTTGAACTGCAGCTTCTCCTCGCCCACTCCCCCGGAGACCATGGCGCCCATGGCTCCATTGCCGATCGGCAGCGCTTCCTGCTCCCAGTCGGCGGCCGGTTTGGCGTACCACGGTGTGTTGGGGTCGGCGGCCGCGACCGCGGTTTTGCTGTCAGGCCGAGCTGGGGCCGCGCTCGAGGCTGGGGGGGATGCCCAGCGCCCCCATGACCGCGAGGGGAGTTGACAAGCCCCCACCCCAGCGTTCCGCGTCTTCTACGTCTTCTGCTCATCGCACGTATGTCTCCTCTGCTCGCAGGACCCGAGTCGCCCCGCCGAGGGGCGGGACGACTCGGCTTGCGCTCCCCCGGTGAGGTCCTTCCGCGTCAGTTCGGGTTGAGCTGCTGCTGCGGCACGACCTGCTGGTCCTGGCCGGGGCCGGACCAGAGCAGCTTCATGTGGGCTTCGCCGGTCTGCTCGACATACTCGATCTTGATGGCGTGGTGGCGGCCCGAGGTCAGGTCCACCTGGGCCTGGTCAACCTGCACGTTGTGCGGCTGCCAGTTGTCGATGACCAACTTGCCGTCGATCCAGACCCGTACGTTGTCGTCCGAGACGGTGCTGAGGGTGTAGGTCTCAGTGCGCCGCGGTTCGAGGGTGCCACTCCAGCGGACGCTGAAACCGTCTGCCGGAACGTCCGCATGCGGAGACCCGGTGAACTTCCACGAGTGGTTGACCGTCGGGTCCGTACGCGTGAGCTTCGGCTCGCCCGACAGATCCGGGTTGTCGAAGACCTCCTGCTTCAAGCCGGTGCCGCTGCTTGGCGACGCCGTGGCTCCGGGGTCGACGGTCAGCTCGATGACGGTGGCCATCTCATTGGTGGCCGCGCCGGAAGGCTGGATGTCGTAGCCATCACCGGACTTGGTGACAGACACCGCCTGGCCGGAGCCCAGCACGCGGACCTGCTTCACGGCGAAGCCGGTCCGGGTGGTCAGGTGCAGTGTGCCGCCCGACTGGGGCCACTGGGTGACGGCCGCGTACAGCTTGTCGCCCTTGCGGCTGACCGTGCCCCACTGCGGCTGCTCGACCAGCCCACCGTAGCCGGCACCGTAGACGGCTTCGCCCTGGCCCGCGGTGCGCAGCCAGTCACCCATCTCACCCAGGCGCTGGAGGGAGGGGCCGGGAATACGCCCGCGGGCGTCGGGGCCGACGTTGAGCAGGTAGTTGCCACTCCGTGACGACGTGGCCAGCAGGTTGCGCACCAGGTCGCTGCTCGACTTCCAGTTGTCGTCGTACCGGGCGTATCCCCAGTGGTCGTTGAGGGTCCCGCAGGACTCCCACAGCTGACCTGCGACCGGTGCTTCCGGAATCTCCCGCTCTGGGGTGCTGAAATCGCCGTCGGTCACCCGAAGCTTCCCGACCCGGTTGTTCACGACCAGATCAGGCTTCAGGCCTTGCAGATACGCCTCCAAGCGCTCACCGTCCCCTGCCCTCCAAGGCTCTTCCGCTTCCCCGTCGAACCACAGCAGCGCCGGATCGTAGGTGCTCACCAGCTCCTTGAGCTGGGCGTACATGCGCTTCTCGTACGCAGGGAAGGTGGCCCGGTCCGGGTAGTCCGGGTCGTGCCAGTCTTTGATCGAGTAGTAGAGGCCGAGCTTGATCCCCGAGTCGTCGGCGGCCTTCTTCAGCTCGGCGATGATGTCTCGGTTCTTGTCGAAGGCCGAGTGGTCGCGCAGGTTCCACGAGTTGGTCTTTGTCGGCCACATCGCGTAGCCGTCGTGGTGCTTGGCCGTGATGACGATGTACCGCATCCCCGCGTCCTTGGCCGCGGCGACGACGGCCTTGGCATCGAAGTCGGCGGGGTTGAACGTCGCGGCCTGCTTCTCGTACTCCTCCATCGGTATGCCGCAGTTCCGCACGATCCATTCGGCGTCGCGGCAGACGGTGCCGTCGGGACGGGTGTACTCGCCTTCAAGGTTGGAGTAGGCGCCGAAGTGGATGAACATGCCGAAACGGCCCTGCCGGAACCAACTCGTTCGATCCGCCGTGAACGGATCATCGACAGCGAAATCCGTGCCAGGGCCGGCCGCGCGTGGGGCCGACGCGACGGCAGCTTGCGCGGCGGTGGGCTGCGCGGCGGTCAAGGCTCCGGCGGCGAGCGCGGCGGCAACCAGCAGGGGCAGCGCGGTAGCTCTTCGTGCGGTGCGGACGTGGAGGGTGTGCATCGCGGCTCCTCATTCATCGGATGGCTGGAACGTAGAAGCAGATACATCGGAGGTACATCGGCCTCACACTACGAATCACGCATCAATTGCCTCCCCAGATAGGGCGGCATGACGCGAGGCGGAGGAGGTGTCTCAGCATTGATCCGATGTATAGCGGGACTGACTCAAGACGAGAGCATGTAGGTCCCACCGGCCGTCGTGGTGAAGGTGTAGCGGTCGTTGTTCTGGCTCGTGCCGACCGCTGCTCCGGCCGCATCGGTGACCTTCATGGTCCGGCCGGGCCATGGATTCAGTACGGTCACGGGCCCGCCCACGTTGTCCGCGGTCAGCGAGACGTCGGACACATTGGTGCCGTCGTAGTCAGCGGTGACCAGGAAGCCGCCCTGGGCGCGGAGGCGGCTGAAGTGCGCCTTCTGGCCTGCGGGGTAGTTGGGGAACAGACGTATGGTGCCGTTGGTCGACTGCAGCAGCATCGCGTTGATCGCGTCGGTCGCGGCCACCGACTCAAGGCCGCCGCCTTCCTGTTCCACGCTGAGGTTGGCCCGCATCTTCGAGGCGATGAGCGACTTCAGGCGCGCTTGGAGCGACGCGGCCGGATAGCCGACGCGTGCCGCCACCCCGTAGCTCTTGGCGAGGTTGTTCCCCTGCGCCCAGGAGTTCATCGCGTCGAGCGTGTCGATCGCCGCCTGGCGCCGGGCAGCCGAAGAGTCCAGGTCCAGTTGGTCGAAGGGATGGATGAACTCCAGGTTGCAGATGGTCCTTCCGACCATCGCCGAGAAGTCGGTGTTGGTGTAGTCCCGGTTGTAGACCGTCTTGCCGTTGTAGACCACGGTCGGGAAGTCCGGCAGGCCGGCCAGGATGTCCTTCCACTTCACCCGGTCCGAGTCGTCGACTCCGAGCTGCTCACTGAACTTGACAGCATGGGTGAGGACATACCGGATCGCGGCGAGCCCCAGTGCGTCGTCCTTGGCCCAGTCGCCCTCGAAGGCGGCACCCATGGAGTGGTACTTGCCATCGGCCTCCCTCGGACCGAGGTAGTCCTCCCAGAACTCTGCCAGCTGCCGCAGATACGGATACAGGGCGTCCTTGAGGAACGTGGCGTCCGGCGCGTACTCGTACGTGGACACCAGGGTGACGGAGGCGTACGTCGCGTTGGTCGGCTGATTCCAGAAGTACCACTCGCTGCAGGCCCCCTGGGGACCGATCGCGACCGGGTAGAGGTAGCCGCGGGTCGACGCGGGGACGGCGTCCTTGAATTCCTGGCTCACCCCGGAGCCGACGGCGGCCGTCTGGAGGCGTCCGATGTTGGCCGAGCCCTCGGAGCGGTAGTCGAGGACCGCCTGGTTCAGCGGATCCGCCACGTCGGCGCGGTTGCTGGAGAAGGTTCCGTAGTACGGGGCCTGGACGTTGTAGTTGAGGTGGTAGTCGCCGTTCCACTCCGGGTCGTCCCGGGTGACCCACGGCCCCCACAGGCCAGGCCCGGTCGATCCCCGACGCGCGGCGCTGCCGAGCAGGTACTGGGAGCCGTAGTAGTACTGCTCCAGCGTCGGGTCGTAAACACGGACGTAGGACTTGAGCCAGAACTCCTTCCACCAGGCCCGGTGCTTGGTGCCCAGGTCGGCCACCGATGAGGCAGTCAGTGCGTTCACGGTGGCCACGGCGCGGCTGACGTGGTCGGTGACACCGAGGCCGCCTTCGACGGCCGAGACGATGGTGACGGTCTCGCCGGGCTTGAGGGTGAACACGGCGACGGAGGTGCCAGTGGAGTCCGTGCCTGTGCCGGCCGAGGCTCCGATGATCTTGGTGGCGAGCCCCATGCGCGATACCCACTGACCGGACGAGCCGCTCTCGGTGCTCCGCTCCGCCCAGAGCGTGGAGCCCTCGGTGCCGGACTTCGCCGGGTACCTCGAGTCACCGGACTTCGTCCAGGCGTCCAAGGCGAGCCTGACCTCGGTGGAACCGGTCGTGCTGACCTCGGTGACCACGATGTCCGCCGAGTCCGCGACATAGGTACGAGCCGTGATGGGCGCGCTGTTGATGGTCAGCTCGGTGCGGACTTCGGCGTTGAGGATGTCCTGGGTCATGGCGTAGGCCGTGCCGACGTCCGCACCTGAGACCCTGCGCAGCGTGAGCCCGCCCAACGTGATCGGGTGCGCGCCCTGGGCTCCCGGGCTGGTCCAGAAGTCGTTCTTGCCCAGGTACAGCCTGAGGGTGTTGCGGTCCCCGCCGACGACCACGCCGAGCTCCCCGTTGCCCAGCAGAGCCCCATCGGTCATCTTCCTCGCCAAGTGATCGGGGTCGGTCGTCGCGGGCGGCGAGGTCCAGTGGCCGGCGTAGCCGGCCAGCAGGTTGCTGAGCGTGTCCCAGTCGTCGGCTCCACCGTCCGCTGCTTCGGTGCGGCTGACGATCGCTCCGGTGTCGTCGGCGTGGGCGGAGGCCGTTCCCATGGCGCTTGCGAGTGGCGCGACAGTGATCGCGGTGAGCAGGGTCCTGCGCTTCATGACGAGGGTGTCCATTCCTTGAGCCGGTGACGGAGGGCATGCGTCGGGTCCCGGGGCGAGCCAGGTGTGGCGCGCCCTGGGCCTCTTCATTCGTCTGACGGTTCGGGTCATGCGCCCAGTCGCCACTGCTGGCTGCTGCCACCGTGACAGGCATGGATGATCAACCGCGTGCCGTCGCCGGTGCCACCGCTGTCGACGTCCAAACACTTGTCGAATGCCTTGAGCTGCTTACCGACGGGGTCGTACGTCCACTTCTGGGCCTTGGTGCCGTTGCATTGGTAGAGCTGCACCGGGGTGCCGTCGCTGGTATCGGCCTGCTGGACGTCCATGCACTTGCCGAGCGCTCGGACCTCACCGGTGGCGGAATCGAAGGTGAACTTCTGGGCGGCGGTCTTGTTACAGGTGTGCAGCTGCAGGTCGTTGCCGTCTTCGGCACTGGCCTGCGGCGCGTCTGCGCAACGCTCACTGGCGACCCCGGTGATGGCGTTGGGGTGGGGGTCGATGACGAACCGGTCGATGGTGACCCAACGGCTGCTCTCGGTTGTGATCTTGATGGTGTGGGTGCCGTAGGGCAGCGCGGGGCTGAGGTAGGCCGGAACGTCGACGCTGCGGGCCTCGTCGGCGAGGTTGACGGACGTGGCCGGACCGCCGTCGATGGATACGGTAGCCGTGCCCTGGTCGGGCCCTGTGACGCTGTTCCAGGTGATTCCGGTGCCGGTGAACTTGTACGTGGCGGTGGAGCCTTCCGTGTTGGAGTTGTGGCAGGTGTTGTTGAAGCAGCTGCCGGGGTTGGAGCTGGAGAACCCGTTGTAGGTGATTGCGGAGTCGGAGTCGTCGACGTCAGGCATGGTCGTGGTGTCGACTTCGAAGGCGTCCACGGACACGACGCCCGCCGTTGTCGGGGTGATGGTGATGGTGTGTTTGCCGCGGCTCAGCCCGTAGCGGGCGAAGACGACGTCATTCCCGGTCGGAGGCGAGGAGGCTAGGTCGACGGTCGTCGGGGGGCCGCCATCGATGCGAACCTCTGCCGTGCCCGCGCCCGCCTCGCGTGCGCCGACCCATTTGACGGAGGTGCCGTCGAAGGTGAACGACGCGGAGTTTCCGGTCGCCGTCGAGGTACGGGCCGATCCGCCGAAGTACTGGCTGCCGCTGGCGGTACCCCACGCGCCGTTGTAGTTGATCGAGGAGGAACCGCTGTCGGTTCTTCCGCCGTTGCCGGGGAGGGTGCCGGTAGCTTCGCCGACGGCGGCGAGTTGCGCCATCGACGAGTCGGAGATGCGGCCGCTGGCCCAGTCGTAGCCGACGTCCCAGGTCATCGCGCCACCCTGGCTCGCCGCGCCGACGGCATGGTTCACCAGTGCCTCGGTGCTCATGGACATCGCGGCGTTCGGGGGGTTGCCCCAGTGGCCCTGGATGCGGTTCAGGCCGTGGTTGAGCACCTGAGTTCCGTTGTAGTCGCGCCAGCGGCCGTCCAACGAGAGCTTGTCCTCGCCGGAGACGACATCGGACTTCGCGGCGGCGTTCTTGTTCGTCTCGTATTGCCAGCCGGCCGCGCTGAGCCCGATCAGGCTGTCGGGGTTACCAGTGTGCAGCGCGTCGATGAAGTCCGAGGCGTAGGAGTCGAGGTTCGCGAAGCCGCCGTCCACCCACCAGCCGTCGATGAGCGGGCCCCACTCCTGGGCCCAATACTTGGCGACCTCGAGCCACTTCTTCTGGAAGTCAGCGTTGTGCACGCCGCCGTCGTCGTGGTTGTTGGGGTCGGCGCCGAGCTTCCCGGCGGCGTAGGCGTCGTTCCTTGGCGGGTCGAGGGGGATATACGCCATGAACTTCAGTCCCTTGGCGTGCGCGGCGGTGGCGAGGTCCTTGATCAGGTCACGCTGCGAGATGCGGCTGGGGTGAGCGTCAGTGGCCGGGACGTACTTTTCGTACACCGGGTTCGGCGCGGCCCAGTAGCCGGAGATCTGGCCGACCGGGATCTGGAACCATCCGGCGCCGACGGATTTGACTTGGTTGACGACGCCCTCGACGTCGTAGTTGTCGACCCGGTCGTTCCACTCGGCGACCGTCGGCCACTTCCCAGTGACGTAGGAGCCGACCTGACAACCCGGCGGGCAGCCCTCCGCGAGGTAGTGCACGGAGACGCCCCACTTGCGCTGGTTCATCCAGTCCGTGGCGTGACCACCGGCGGCCGCAGCCCGAGTTGGCCCGACGGCTACGAACAAGCTCACGATCACTACGGCTGCAGAGAGCGCGCTCACCAGAGCACGCAGCCTTCTGCGCAGTTGCATCGTTTCTCCTCTGGGATCAGGGGTTGACGCCGTCCTTGTGCCGACTCATGCGGCAGATCGGCTGGGCTATTGAGCGATGTAGTCGAGGTAGGAACACCCCCACTTGCTGTTGAACAGCGGGTTTCGCGGACCCCACATGCCTGTTCGTTTATCCGCCGGTTCGGGTCAGGCGCTCAGCCGCCACTTCTGGTTGCTGCCGCCGTGACAGGCATGGATGATCAACCGCGCGCCGTCGCCGGTCCCGCCGCCGAAGTCGCTGGCGTCGGCCTGCTGGACGTCCATGCACTTGCCGAGCGCTCGGACCTCGCGGGTCTCCGGGTTGAACGTCCACTTCTGGGCCCTCGTGCCGTTGCAGTCGTACAGCTGCAGGTCAGTGCCATCTGCGGTGCTGGCCCCGGGGACGTCGACACACTTGTTGCTGCCGGCCCCGACGAGTGGAGTGGGGAGCTTGCCCACCGCCTGGCCGACCTTCTTCAGCTGTTCCATGGCCGGGTCGGAGATGTGTCCGTTGGCGCGGTTGTAGCCGACGTCCCAGGTCGCCGCTCCTCCCACACGGTTGACCGACAGCGTGTGGGCGGCGAGCTGCTCGGCGCTGTAGGACATCGGCTGGTCTGCCGGGAAGCCCCAGTCGCCCTGCGCGACACCGAGATACTGAAGCTGCGTCTGCGTGCCACGGTTGTCGACCCAACGGCCGTCGGTGGGGCGGGTCCAGCCACTGACTCCGGTTTCGCCCGCGGAGAAGTCGGACTGAGTGGTCACCGACTTGAGGGGCGTCTGGAAGCCCGCGTTGAAGGCCAGGAGGGCGTTGGGGTTGCCGCTGCGCAGGTTCGCGGCCATCTGGTCGTAGAACGGCTCAAGGTGGTCGTAGTAGGAGCCGTCGACCCAGTAGCCATCGACGTCCGTGCCCCACTGCTGCGACCAGGTCTTTACGACCTTCAGCCAGTTCTCCTGATACGTCGCGTTCGGCGCGCCCCACCACTGGCTGTCCCCGCCGAGCTTCTTACGGGCGTAGTCATCGCGCTGAATGGCATCGTCGGTCATGTAGACGATCAGCTTGATGTCCTCCTTGTGCAAGGCGGGACCCAGCTCCTTGATCAGGTCCCGCTTCGACAGCCGAGACGGACGATCCGCCATGGGCGGCACCACATGGTCGTAGGTGGCGTTCGGCGCGCTGAAGTAGCCGGTGTTCTGGCCGACTGCGATCTGCAGCCAGCCTGCGCCCCCCGACTTGAGCTGCTGAGCGACGCCGTCGACGTCGTAGTGGTTCACACGGTCGTTCCACTCCTCGACCGTCGGCATGTTGTCGGGATAGTCGCTGAGACTGCAGCCGGCAGGACAGCCTTCGGCCAGGTAATGCTGCATGACACCGAACCTGCCGTCATACATCCAGTCGGCGGCAGAACCACCGGAAGCTACTGCCGAAGTCGGTATCGCGACGACGACAGCGGCCGTGGCCACGACGGCGGGCAGGGCCATCCCGACCAACTTGCGTATGAGTCTCTCCGAGTTGTGCACGTGCTCCACTCCTTCGCGTGGTGTGCATACGCGACCGCCCAGTGCGGTGGACGGCTCAGCGCTTGGGCGCGTGCAGTGATCGGCCTAAGGTGACGGTCCCGACCGGTCGATTCCCTACGGCGGGCTGGCTAGGCACCCACTTGCCAAGCTGATTGCCGCGACCATGACAGGTCTGGATGATCGCTCTGGTGCCATTGGCAGTCGACCGCCAAAGGCATCCAGACACTTGCCGAAGGCAATGAGCTGCTTACTCAGGGGGGCGTACGCGCAGTGCGGATAGCTGCGATCGATCCACTCGCGCATCTGCCTCCATAGATTGCCCGTCTCCACCTGGCCGGGGTCGTCCTTGACCAGGGAGAAGGCCATGTCCACACGGAATCCGCTGACGCCTCGGTCGAACCAGAAGGCCATGACGTCCCGCAGAGCCGCCCGGTTGGCCATGGGCCCATCGGCGTCCACGGGCTGCCGCCATGGCTCGGTCTCGTCGGACCTGGCGTAACCGAAGTTCAGCGCGGGCTGGATCGGGAAGAAGTTGGCCCGGTAGAAGCCGCCGCGCGCGCCCTGGTTGGGAATCCATTCGCGCATGGGGGAGGCGATGCGGTCGGACCAGATGTACCGGTGGTCACCGGGGGTGTTGGCCGACTCCTGGAACCAGGGATGCCGGTGCGAGGTGTGCCCCGGCACCAGGTCGAACATGACCCGGATGCCACGGCTGCTTGCGGCGTCGATCAGTTTCGCCGCGTCCTCGTTCGTGCCGTACCGCGGGGCGATGCTCAGGTAGTCCACCACGTCGTAGCCGCCGTCACCGAACTCGGAAGCGAAGCACGGGTTCAGCCAGACAGTGTCGACGCCCAGCCACGCCAGGTAGTCCAAGCGTTCGACGATGCCGGCCAGGTCGCCGATGCCGTCGCCGTCGGAGTCGGCGAACGACTGCGGATAGATCTGATAGAGGACGGCATCGGACAGCCAGGACAGCGCGGTACGGGACTGGGACATCAGGCGGTACGGCCTTTCGCAGGGAGAGCCAACCGGCACCGGCAGAGACGGGGTGTTCCGGTGCGATCGCTTCTGAATTAGTAATGCAGATGGATTTAATATCTCGCCGCAGGCTAGGATGCTGGCACCAGGCGGACGCAGCGTCAAGAGGTCGGAGATGTTTCTATGAATTCGGGTGCCCCCCACCACTGGTACGGGGCGCCATGGACCCGTGCCACGACAGTGGCAGCCCTGCGCGTGCTCCACGCGGACGCCTCGCGCCCGCTCGACGACAGCTCCACCGGCGGCCTCACCCTGACCGAGATCGCCGGACGGGCAGGTGTTTCCCGCCCCATGGCCGAGGACGCCGTGAACGAGCTGACCGAGCGCGAACTGGTCGCCGAGATCGTCCCCGACCCCGACGCACCCCGGCCGGTGGGCCGCCCCGCCAAGCGCTACCGGTTCCGCTCCGAACGCGGATACGTACTCGGTGTCGACATCGGCATCCACAAAATCCTGGCACTCTGCGCCGACCTCTCCGGCACCATCCGCGGCAGCCACCGCATCGAGGTGTCGGCAGACCTCGACAAAGCCGACCGCATCACTGCCGCACGCACCGCACTCAAACGCGCCGCGAGAACGTCCGGGATCCGCCTCGCCGACGTATTGGCCGCAGGCGCCGGAACCACCGGCCCGGTCGACCCGCACACCGGCACGGTGCTCCGGTCCCCGGCCCTGGCCGGGTGGGAAAGTGTCAATCTCAAGGAGGCACTGTCCGGCCTCGGTTCAGGGCCAGTCCTCGCCGGCAACGACGCCAACCTCGGCGCGCTCGCCGAACACTGGCGCGGAACCGCCACCGACGCCCAGGACGTCGTCTACATCCTGGCCGGACATCAGATCTCGGTCGGGCTCCTGATCGACGGGCAAGTACGCCAGGGCAGACACGGGGCGGCAGGCGAGATCGGCATCCTCAGAGCCGCCCGATGGTACGAAGTCCGCGACGCACTGGCCGCCAACAAACCCATCGACACACCGGAGCTCATCAACGACCTGGCCACCGGCATCGCCGCAGCCGCCCTCGTCGTCGACCCGGACAAAGTCGTCATCGGCGGCGGCCTGTCGCAGGCGGGAGATACCCTCCTCGAGCCGCTGCGCCGCCGACTCCACGAACTGTGTCTGTTCCCGATCCCCGTCGAAGCCTCCCACTTCGGCGACCAGAACGTCGCCATGGGCGCGATCCGCCTGGCCCTGGACGAACTGGAGCGCCAACTCTTCCTCGGCACCACGTGAGGCGACGCCACACGGTGGAACGTCCACAGCCGTCCTCGCTCACACGCCGTTACCGAACTCCCCGGGCACCCGCGTCGGGAGCAGGCCCTCGGCGCGCAGTTCGTCCCACAGCGCGGCCGGGATCGGGTGTGTGTACAGCGCGGCGGCATCCCGTGTCCGCGCCGCGGAGCGAGCGCCGACGAGTACGCTCGCCACGGCCGGGGGCCGAACGGGAAGGCCGGCACCGCGGCCCGCAGCGGCACCCCGTGCGCCTCGATCTCGGAGCCGTGGTCGGTCGGGCCGGACATGCAGGTCTTCCCGGGACGGGATGCCGTCGTTGGAGATGATCGCGATCTGGCCCTTGGTGCCGACGGGCTTCAACAGGTGCTTGGCCCGTAGGGAGGCGAGATCGCCCATGAACCTGCTCCCACGAGCACCTGTGGTTCCGCGAGGCCTTGGATGCCGGGCCCACGAGCGCCGCCCGAGCCCGGTTCCACTTTGCCGGCGGGCGCGGCGAGCGCGGGGAGCTGCCGCCCAACAACTGGCGCGCCATGTTCGGCGGACCCGCCCGGACGCGGATCCGGGAAGCCGACGGCCACCCCGGACAGTGGTACCTGCACCTGTTCACCCCGCATCAACCCGACTTCAACTGGCGTCACCCGGGGGTCGCGGATTACTTCGACGACGTGCTGCGCTTCTGGCTGGACCGGGGAGTGGACGGCTTCCGCATCGACGTCGCAGTCGGCCTCTACAAGCACCCGGACCTGCCCGACTCGCCGGACCCCACCGCCGACGAGGATGCCCGCGACGCCATCAACCCGCAGGCCTGGAACCAGCCCGAGGTACACGGCGTTTGGCGCCGCTGGCGGGCGATCTGCGACACCTACAGCGCGCGGGACGGCCGGGAGCGCACCCTCGTGGGAGAGGTGGCCGTTCCCACGCCCGCGGACCAGGCCGAATATCTGCGCCACGACGAACTCCACCAGGCCTTCTACTTCCCCCTGCTGCACACACCCTGGGACGCCGCGGCGTTCCGTGCCCGGATAGACGCCGCCCTGCGAGACATCGCGTCCACCGGTGCACCGGTCACCTGGGGTCTGAACAACCACGACCAGCAACGCACTCCCACCCGATACAGCCGCCGAGCGCTGCCCGGCGAGGAAGCGGATCCTGAGCGCGGCGCGGCCAGGGCCCGCGCGGCGGCACTGCTGATGCTGGCCCTGCCAGGCAGCGCCTACCTCTACCAAGGCGAGGAACTCGGTGGCTTTATCGAGCAGCAGTGACGTCACTTATCGATGGGTTTGGGAGGCGCCCCGATCCACGGGCGGGTGATGTTGATGAGTTTGGGTTCTGGCTCAACTTCTGGATGCTGTTGGTGATCTCCAGGTCGTGAGTCTTTGGCAGATTCGCTGGAAGTGGCTCGTCGGTCGAGGCTCGCGTGAAGTTTCCCCTGATCTTGGACACTCGTTCGTTATGCCGCGAGGGCGTGTTGATGCCGCTGCCTGGTCTCGGCCGGGGTGAGGTAGCCGAAGATCTTGTGCTTGCGCAGGCGGCGGCGGTTGTAGAAGGTCTCGATGAAGTTGAAGACCTCGGCGCGGGCAGTGGCCCGGTCGGGCCAGGTTCGGGTTCCGATCTCCTCCTTGAGCAGGGCCCAGAAGCTCTCCGCCGCGGCGTTGTCGAAACACGATCCGGTGCGTCCGCAGCTCTGCCGTAGCCCCAATTCCCTTATTCAACCCCGCTATTGAGCCGAGGTGTACTCGCTTCCGCGATCGCTGTGGACCACGCAATCGGGCTCCGGCCGGGTCCGGCCGTGGGCCATGTCGAGAGCGTCAACGACGAGTTCGGCGCGGTGGTGGTCGGCCATCGCGTAGCCGACGACCTCGCGGGTGGCCAGGTCGAGCCGGCAGGCGAGGTAGAGCCAGCCCTCGGCGGTGGGCAAGTAGGTGATGTCGCCGACCAGCTTGGTGCCAGGGCGCTCGGCGTGGAAGTCGCGGCCGATCAGGTCCGGGGCCGGCTTCGCCCTCGCATCCTGCCGGGTCAGCGAGCGGTGCTTGCGTCGGGTGACGCTGCGGATATCGCGCTCGCGCATGACGCGGGCGATGCGCTTGCGGTTCACCCGCCGCCCCAGACGCCGCAGCTCAGCGGGGATGCGCGGGACGCCGTAGGTCTTGCGGGAGGCGATGTGCAGCACGGTGATCTCGTGCGCGAGTGCGTTGTCGGCCGCCTGGCGGGCCCGGCGGGCGGCCTCGCCCTCGCGCCAGGCGTAGTAGGAGGAGCGGGCCACGTGCAGCACCCGGCACAGCAGGACGATCGAGTAGTTCGCCTTCTCCGCATGGATCAACCGGTACAACTCCTTCACCGGTCGCTCTCCTTCACGAAGAAGGCCGTCGCTTTTTCAGGATCTCGATCGTCTGCTGCTGTTCGCGGTTCTCCTTGCGCAGCCGCAGCAGTTCCTCGCGCTCGGCGCTGGTCAGCTCGCCGGGCTGCCCCTCGCCCCGGTCTGCCTCGGCCCGACGGTACCAGCCGCGCAGGGACTCCGAGCTGATGCCGAGTTCCCGGGCGATAGCCGTGACCGTCTTATCCGAGGAGTCCACGAGCGCGATCGCGTCCCTCCTGAACTCCTCGGTGTACCGCTTCGTGTACTTACTTCCCACCTGGTGCTACTTCCTCTGGAACCTCAGGCCCCAGTCTCCAGGTGTCCACGATCAAGGGTGAAGCCCCGACGCCTACCGCCGGTGGGCCACGGGCGACAACCGCCAGCACGATGGCCGTCAGCTCGTGAGAGCTGCCTGAACCATCACAGCGAGGGCGAGGCCTCAAACGCCTCCAACGGCGGTTGAGGCCTTCGCCGTGGGCACGGGGCATCGTCGGGCCAGGTTCGTTCTCCTGGGTCAGGCGTTTTTGGGCAGGGCTCAGGCCGTGCTTGCGCAGGACTGTGTTCGCTGCCGCTTTGCCGGTCGTCTTCGTCACGTGGTCCGGCGCTTCGATGGCCGCACCGGTCTCGCGGTTGCCGTGTGTGGGCAGGCGTCGGCTGCTGGAGCGGAAGTCGGTTGGTGGCCCGGCCTTGAGAGGCGTGGAAGAGTGTGCCGGTCACGACGGGGGAACCTGGCCGGCGCCGGACTGTGGGGTGCGGGCTGCCGGCGGTGGCGGTCGCCTTCGCGGCGAAAGGCACCGTGGGGCTTCAGCCGAACGATCTTCCCCACGGGCAATAGACGAGGCCCGGGGACACTGTCCACCGGCCGGCACCCGCGAATACTCCAACCAGCACCTACGCCGGGCCCCGGTGGGCCGACGCGATCGGACACTGTAGTTGATGCGGACCAACCCGTCGCTCTCCTGGCGTTCCTGCGAGTTCGCCCGGGGGATCGGTCTGGACGATGCGCGAGGACTGCGTGCCGAGCTCGGCCGCTGGGTCAACGAGGGCATCCTCCGAGGATCGCTCGCGGCGTCTACGCACTCAACGAGGAGTGGATCACGCCCGAGGCCCAGCACGACGCCCCTTCCACAGCGTTGACAACTGCGATCTCGCCCTGACTACGCGGCCTTGGAAGTACCCGGACGAGCTGCGTGAGCGAGCGGTCCGTGAAGTCCAGTCCTCCGGCCGTCCGGTCGCTCACGTGGCCCGAGACCTGGGCATCCACAAGGAAGCTTTGCGGGGCTGGGTCCGCCAGGCGGAGGCCGGCCAGGGCAGCGGGCCCGACCTGCTGACCACTGACGAGCGCATCGAACTCGCGCAACTGTGTAAGGAAATACGCTGAGTTGCGGCGGGCGAATGAGATCCTCAAGGCCGCCGCCAGCGTGCTTTTTTGTCAAGGGGCTCGACCAGCCCCGCACGAGGCCGACACGGTGATCAACAACCTCCGCGACGAGCAGTCCCGGCTTATTCAGCGCTGCTTCCCGCCTTCCCCGGCGTCTCCCGGGTCGGACCCTCAGCTCCCACCACGCTGCTGCGACAGCCTGGCGAGGAGGTCTTGCACCTCCTTCGATTCACCGCGCCTCACAGCGCACTGGCGCCTCGTGGCGCACCACGGGATGTCGCACATAGTCGCCCGGCGACCGGCGACCGGCGACCGGCGACCGGCGACCGGAACGAACCTGCGGACGCGTCCTGAACAGACGCTCCTACCAGGCCCCGGTGTTCGGAACGCGTTCGGAATGTGTCGGAGCGCCGTCCCAGCGTTGAACCAGTGCTCACCCCACCCCAGACTCGTCACCGTTCATCCCGCCCGCTCACCGGGTCGGGTCCAGACCCCCTCGCCTCCCTACCGGACGTCTCCCTCCGGGACACGAGGGGCCGTCGAAACGAGGAATGGTCATGCTCAACAGGCTCGGAAATCTCGGCACCTCCCTGCTGGAACGGTTCCTCCCATCCGCCGACGCGGACGCACTCATCTGCATCACGCGTTGCAACGCAGAGGGCCGCTGGCAGGACTGGTGCTGCAACAACAGCGGCAGGAACTGCCGCTGGTACGGCGAGCCGTCGGAAAGCCCCTGCTGACGGCGGAGCACCGGTGACCGGGGAGGGCGTACCGCTCGGTGTGCCCTCCCTCCTGTGCACGACGGGACTCCGGCCAGCGGGTCCCGGGCCCTGAGAGAAGGCGGCAATGAACTACTTCGCTTACGGCGTGCGCGGGCTGCTGACCGCCATGTTCCTCATCGCCGTGGCCGGCAAGGTCGGCAGGGCCGGGGCGTTCTCCGCCTTCACCGACTCGTTGCGGCCCCTCGCCGCGGTGTCCGGGTCAGCCGTGCGGGCGGTGGCTCTCGCGGTGGTCGCGGTGGAGGGCGCTGTCTGCCTCGCGCTGATCCTGCCGTACACCCCGGCGACACTGGCGGGTTTGCTGACGGCCACCGCGCTTCTTGCTGTGTTCACCGTGGTCATCGCCCGGTCGGTGGGCAGGGGAACCACCGTGCGCTGCCGGTGCTTCGGCCGCTCGGCCGCGCCGCTGGGCCGGGCGCACGTCATACGGAACGGGCTGCTGGCGTCCGTCGCCGGGGTGGGCGCGGCGGCGGTGGTGACCGGCCCGGCTGGTGGATCGGACCCCGGAATGGTCGCGGTGGCGTGGTGCACGGGCGCGGTTGCCGGCGGCCTGGTCACCGTGGTGGAGGACCTGGTGAGTCTGTTCCGGCCCGTTGCCCCTTCCATGACTGAGTGACTGAGAGGTGCTGGATGGCTGCTCTGACTTCGGCAGTGGTGCTCGTTGGCATCCTGTGCGTATTGGACCTGCTGCTCACCATCGGAGTGATCAAGAAGCTGCGGGAGTACGGTCCGGCCGGGCCCGCGCGGGCGCCGGGCAGGGGGATGACGCCGCTGCGCCCCGGAGAGGAACTGCCCCCCTTCACCGCCGTGTCGGTGGACGGCGCACTGGTTAGCCGCTCCTTGCTGCCGGACGAGGCACTGATCGCCTTCCTCTCCCCGAACTGCGAGCCGTGCCGGGCGAAGCTGCCCGAACTCGTCGCGTACGCGGCCGCCGAGCCCGGCGGCCGGGACCGGACGCTCGCGATCGTCGTCGGCGAACCAGAGGAGTGCGAGCGCTTCGTCCGGGAGCTGAGCTCGGTGGCCCGAGTCGTCGTGGAACCGAGGGGTGGGCCGGTGTGCGCGGCCCTGCGCGTGGACGCGTTCCCCGCGACACTGCGCGTCCGCTCGGACCGGGACCGTACCGTCGTCACCGGTCATATGGTGGACTTGGCGCGGGAGGCGTCCCCGCGATGAATCCGTCTGTGCCCGCACGCCGGGGCGGGCTGCTGCTGGCCGCCAGCCTGGCGGCCGGGGCCGCTCCGGTCGCGTCCATGCTGTACGGCGTGCTGAGTCTGGCCGCCGGTCTGCTGACGGTCGCCGCGGCGTGGCTGACCAAGTCGGTGCTGGACAACCTGGGCTCGGGCGCGGGGATGAGCGCGCTGCTCGCCCCGGCGCTCGGCCTCACGGTCGTCGGTGCCGTCGCCGCCCTGCTGCCGCACGTGTGCCGCTACCTGTCCGCGGAGGTGGACCGGCGTACCGCACTCCGCGCCGACGCCCAGCTCTTCACAAAGGCGGCGGGCTTCCCCGGCCTGAGCCGCTTCGAGGACCCAGCCTTCCTGGACCGGCTACAACTGGCCCGGCAGGGCGGTGGCCGCGTCCCCGCACAGGTGATGGACGCGACACTCGGCCTGGCACGGTCCGCGATCACGGTCACCGGCTTCCTGGGTTCCCTGCTGGTGCTGAACCCGGTACTGACAATCCTGGTGGCCGCCGCCGGGGTGCCGACGCTCTGCGCGGAGATCGCCCTTTCGCGTCGGCGGGCGGGCGTGGCCTGGCGGGTCGGGGCGATGGAGCGGCGGGAGTGGTTCTACGGCGGTCTCCTGGCGGACGCCGAGGCGGCCAAGGAGGTGCGCCTCTTCGCCATCGGCGGCTTCCTGCGGGACCGGATGCTCGCCGAGCGGCGGACGGCCAACGCGGCCCGCCGGGCCGTGGACCGGCGCGAGGTCGCCGTGCAGTCGGGCCTCGGGCTGCTCGCCTCGCTGATGACGGGCGGGAGTCTGCTGTGGGCGGTGCGCGGGACGTACCGGGGCGAGTTGACGGCGGGTGACGTCACGCTCCTCGTCGCCGCCATCGCCGGGACCCAGTCCGCGTTCGCCGCGCTGGCGCACGAGGCGGCCCGTGCCAGCGAGTCGCTGCTGATCTTCAGCCACTACCGGTACGTGATCGAGGCCCCGCCGGACCTGGTACTCGCGCCGGACCCCCGGCCGCTGCCCGCCCTGCGCCGGGGCATCGAGCTGCGCGACGTGTGGTTCCGGTACTCGGAGCGGCACCCGTGGGTCCTCAGGGGCGTCAACCTGACCATTCCCCATGGTAGTTCGCTGGCCCTGGTGGGCCTCAACGGGTCGGGCAAGACGACGCTGGTCAAACTGCTCTGCCGCTTCTACGATCCGACCCAGGGCGCCATCCTGTGGGACGGCGTCGACCTGCGCGAGGTCGATCCGGCGGAGCTGCGCGACCGGATCACCGCGGTATTCCAGGACTTCGTGCAATACGACCTGACGGCGGCTGAGAACATCGCGCTGGGCGACCTGGGCGCGCTCGACGACGAGGAGCAGATCGTGTCGGCTGCCCGGCGGGCCGGGGCGCACGACACCGTCAAGGAGCTACCGAAGGGCTATCAGACACCGCTTACCAGGACGTTCTTTATGGAAGAAGACAGGGACGACCCCGAGTCGGGTGTGCTGCTGTCCGGCGGCCAGAGCCAGCGTCTGGCTCTGGCGCGGGCCTTCCTGCGGGGCACGCGGGACCTGATGATCCTCGACGAACCCTCGGCGCGACTGGACGCCGAGGCCGAGTACGAGATCCACACCTCGATCGCGCGGCACCGCCGGGGCCGGACCAGCGTTCTGATCTCCCACCGGATGGGCTCGCTCCGCAATGCCGACGTCATCGTCGTCCTCTCCGACGGGCGCGTCGTCGAGCGCGGCGACCACGCGCGGCTGCTGGCGGTCGGTGGCGAGTACGCGCGGCTCTTCGCAATCCAGGCCACGGGCTACTTGCCCGACGACGCCGGGCCGTCCGAGGGGGCAGCGCTGACGGAGGTGTCACCGTGACCGGCGGGCGGGACGTCTGGGTTTCGGCGGTGGCGCTGGCCGTCCTCGCGGCCTGCGGGGCGGGCGCCGCCCGCCGTCTGCTCGTCGTCACCGTGCGCGGGACGAGCATGACCCCCACGCACCACCACGGGGACCGGCTGCTGGTGCGCCGTACGCGCACGGTGCGCCGGGGGCAGGTCGTGGTGGTGCTGCGACCCCGGTCACCGGCGATCTGGCGGGAGGACCGGCACAGTCCGCTGATTGTGAAGAGGGTGGCGGCGGTGCCGGGGGAACCGGTGCCGCCCGGGTCGGTCCCCCCGCTCGCGGAGGGCCATGAGGGACGGGTGCCGCCGGGCCGCGTGGTGCTCCTTGGCGACAACGCGGCCGCCAGCGTGGACTCACGCCAGTTGGGCTTCTTCCCGCTGGGCGACGTGCTCGGGGTGGTGACGCGGTCCCTGCCCCAGCCCGAGGGCGCGCACCGGCGGTGAATCCCGCTCGTCCGGTGGTTCTGTTCCGCGACTGCGGCACATGCAGACCTCACGGCTACGCGGAGTCCAGACCGGAACTGCTTGCTTGTGGTGAGTGAGAGGCCCAACCGGGCCGCCGGGCCGTACCCCCATCACAGCGATCAACGAACGGTTCCTAGGAGCCCGTTCAGTGCATGCCCTGGCCGTGGCGTCGCCGTGTGGCCCTGCTGCCGAGCCGTTTGCCGCACCACCAGGAGGTCAGGCAACCGGCGGCGAACACTGTCGCGACGGCGGCGTCGGCCATCTGGTGACGTCCGTCGGCGCCCTCCCCGTCGTTTAGAGCCGGCCCGGGCGCCCCACCCGGGCCGGCCGGCGTCCAAGCAGCCTGGGCGATCCCGCTGCGCGCCCGTAACCAGGCGTCCGTCTCCTCCTTGCCTCCACAGACCCGCACGAACGCCCGTACCACGTCCTCCCGGGGCAAAGTGGTGCGGCCCAGCACGGTCGCGAGCGTGCTGGGCGGCAACACGTCGCCGTTCTGGTGCGCGCGAGCCGCGATCTCCCGGTACGTCAGCCCGGACCACGCTTTGAGCGCACGCATGCGGTCCACGAACGACCGGGGGTCGGAAACGTCGTCGGGGCAGGGCGGACAGTGATGCCTCATCTCGTGGCCTCTCGTAACTGCGGCGGCGGCAGCCGCCGCACGGGGCGCGAGGAGCGCAACCAGCTTGTCGCTGACTGCGGATATCGCAGTGCGCATGATGTTCTCCCTTCAGTGGGCTGTTTGTGTGGTTCTCCGTTGAGGCGGACAGAAAGGCCGCCGAGACCGTCGGCCGCGACTCCCGCGGCTACGACGCGGGCAAGAAGATCAACGGCCGCAAGCGCCACATGGTCGTCGACACCCGCGGCCTGCCCCTGCTGGTCATGGTCACCCCCGCCGACCTGCACGACAGCGCCGCGGCCAGGGAAGTCCTCTTCCGCCTCTGCCTCATGCATCCCAAAATCACCATCGTCTGGGCCGACTCCGCCTATGTCGGCAAGCTCGTGACCTGGGCAAAAAGGCACCTGAATCTGACCAACAAGCCGGTCAGCCGCCCCATGGACGCCTCCGGCTTCGTCGTCCTGCCCCGCCGCTGGGTCGTCGAACAGTCGCTGTGCCTGGATGATGCACGCCCGCCGGCATGCGCCGGACTACGAACGACTCGTCCAGCATTCCGAAACGCTGATCACCTGGGCGGTTATCACTCTCATGACCAGGCGTCTTGCGCGGAAGGGAGCCACCCCAAGCTGGCCGAGGAAACCGACGCCAGGCGGCGGCTGACCGAGCCAGGGATGCAGGGGCAACCGCCGCGGTGGTCCCGGCCCTGCTCAGACAGGCGGGGAGATGGTGAAGTGCCAGGCGAAGTCGCCCTCGCACTGGTACTGCCGGATCGGAACGTTGTTGCTGGGGTCCCGGTTGGCGACCGTCACGCACGAGCGGTGTTCAGCCAGCCTCGGGGCGCCGATCGACCAGTTGAGGCGCCGAACGTCGACATGAGGGGGTTTCCCTGATTCGGCGCGGGCTAGCGTACGGTGACGGGCCGGATGGTGGCTTCGAGCCTCCAGTGGTCGCTGAGTTTGTTGTCCTTGTACGCCCGCGAACTCACGGTGTTCTTGCGGTTGACGACATCACAATCTATGAGTCGCAAGCCGCGGTCGCCGAAGAACATGTAGTCGAACTTGTCGCCCCAGATGTTTGAGCACGATCCGGCGGGCCAGTTCTTGCCGGTGGTGTCGCACTTGTTGCGGCCCCCAGGCGTTTGCATGACGCGTTCAGCGCGTCGAGGACTCCACTATAAGTCAGCGGCTTCATCGACGCCGAGGGCAAGCGTATGAGGTTCGGCATTGAGGATGCCGAGCGCGGCAGCACCCGGCCTTGTCATTCCGCGCAGGGTTGTTGCTGATTCGCGCACGCTGTGGGCGGCAGGTTCCTGTAGTCCCGCAGCGGTATCCCGTACGTGGCCCGGCCTGTGAGGCCGAGCGTCCTCCGTCTGAATCTCAGTGGCAAAGTAACCCCTCCTCCCGGGTTGCCGCCGAGAAAGTCTGCTCGGCGGCGCAACCGGGATTGTCCAGGTGAGCATGCGAGGAGATCGTTGAAACCCGCTCCTGTGTGCGCCGGCGGCCCTCGGACGATGTTGTTGTGCGGGTCGATGCGCCCCTCCTGGTACAGCGACAACGATGCTGCCATCACAGCGCTGAGCAGATACTGAAGGTTGCTGAGGATCTTTCAGGGTGGCTTCAGCAGGGATGCGGGGTGCTGTGAGGTATGCGGATTCTCGTGGTGGAGGACGACCGGCGGCCAGCGGAGTTACTCAGACGGGGGCTGGCCGGTGAAGGTTACGCGGTAGACGTTGCCTTCGACGGGCCCTACGGCCTGGAACTGGCGACGACCAACGCCTACGACGTGGCCGTGCTGGCATTCTCCTTCGTCGCGCTGACGGCCCGCCTGAGGGCCCTGATCCGCCGTGGTCAGCGCGAACGCCCGGCAGCCTTCGAGGTCGGAAACTTGCATATCGATCCGGCCGCACGACGCTGCAGCCGCGGGGAAGCGGTACTGGCACTGACTGCCAGGGAGTTCTCGGTGCTGGAGTATCTCGCCCGCCGCCGCGGCGAGGTAGTCGCCAATACCGAGGTCCTCGAACATGTCTGGGACAACGACTTCGATGGCGACATCAACATCGTTGAGGTCTATATCAGCGCCCTGCGTCGCAAGATCGATGCCCCGTACGGTGTACACACCATTCACACGGTGCGCGGCTGCGGCTACCGCCTCGAGCCCGGTCCCGCTCCCGCATGACCATCCGTGGGAGGACCCGGCGCGGCCGTCTGGGGAGACTGCGGCCGACTACCATCCGGGCCCGCACCGCTCTGCTCGTTGCTCTCCTCGTGGCCGTGCCTCTGACTGGCACCGCCGTCGTAGCTGCTGTTGCTGTACGGGCCAGGCTCCTTAACCAAGCCGCCCCCGCGACCAGGACCTCGACCGAAATCTTGGCCCTCGGATACCACAATTACGACTTCGGTATCAAGCTGGGACCATGCGACAAACCCCTTGTCGTGCATGATGAAGCGGGTGCGCATAGGAGTATCTACCGCTTCTGCCCGGGGACACGATGCCGTCTGACTGAAAGGAGCTCCAGACCGAGCCGAAAGGGGGCGCGCTGTCGTTGTGGCCGTTCAGCGGCGCCACGGCCTACCGGTTCGCGGTGCCTGATAAATCCGAGATCCTGGGCCGGGTACCGGACTGGGTGCTGTTGGCGGAGAATCCGCTGCAGCGGGAGCAGGATCAGTTGCGGACGGTGGTGTGGTCGCTTTCGGGAGCGGTCGCTTTCATCACCACTGTGGCGAGCGCGAGCGCCTGGTACGCGGCCGGGCGGGTGCTGCGGCCGATGGAAGCCATCCGCGCCGAATTCGCCCAACTCAGCACGCACCATCTCGACCGGCACGTCCCTCTACCTCGGACGGACAACGAGATCAGCCGACTGGGTCGCACCCTGAACACCACCCTGGACCGCCTACACACCGCAGTCGAGCAGCAGCAACGGTTCGTCGCCGACGCCTCTCAAAGAACTCCGCACCCCTCTGGCCGCGCTTCGCACCGAACTCGCACTCGCCCTGGTACTGCAACGGTGCTTGCCGTGACTGGTGGCCAGTTGACTCGTTGATGAGGTTATGGGTGGGGACCTTGCTGATGTCAGGTTGTGGGCGGGTGAGCTCGAGGCGGTGCATGAGCGGTTTGTGCACCGGTTCAACAGGTCGGAGCCGCGGGAGTCGGCGTTGGCGTATATGCGGGGGGGCTGGTCGCGCCGCTGGAGCGGAAGAACGGCTGGACGCTGGCGGAAGAGGCCGGTCGTGGCGGTCCCGATCGCATCCACCGGCTGCTGAACCGGATCGAGTGGGATGCCGACGAGGTCCTGGACGACGTGCGTGACTACGTCGTGGAACACCTCGGTGACCGTGAGGCCGTTCTGATCGTCGATGACACCGGCTTTTTGAAGAAGGGTGTCGACGAGGTCGATCCGGACGGAGCACGTTTCCGCCGGACCAGCCACGACGATGTGGCGTTCGTCGGCCAGGTCAGCGAATACCTCGCCTGATCCATTGGATCACGTGGAGAGCCGGATGCTCGGCCAACGGGCACGTCCGGTGTGCGCCGTGAGGCGCTTCGTTGTATCCCCGACCCAATCGGGAGGAACTTGGAGGAATGTTTCTGGGTCACCTGACTTACCTGGACGCGAAAGCGCGAGGGGACAAGAGCATGTCAGGAAAGCGGCGGCCGTCTGGAGACGTTCAGGGCGGGGTGCCGCAAGGCCCGCACGATAAGGCCAAGGCTGGATTGCTTGAAGTTCAATCTCCGGTGGTGAAAGTGCGCACCCGTCGGAATAACGTCTGAAACCGACGTCGCGTCATGCCCGGCCATGAACCGTGAAGCCGAGGCAACCTCCATGGCGCGAAACGCCGCCCAACGAGGGTGGTCAAGGAGATGAGTGAACGGCCTACGTCGTGCTCGATACGTACAGCGAAGACGTACCACGGGATCGCCTACGGGGCGCGAGCCCTATGGCGACGGAGGTGCCGTAGTAGTCGCAGGAGTAACGACCTGCCAAGGAGGCCGGGAAAACCGGGACCACAGGGCGAAGGGCACCAGGTGATCGAGATGTTCGGCGAAGGGAAGCATGCGCAATGCAGAGTGCTGAAACGGTGCTGAGCGTCCTCCGCAAGCGCGGTGAGAGAGGTTTGCCGGTCGAAAGGCTCTACCGGCAGTTATTCAACACGGAGTTGTTTCTGCTGGCCTACGGGCGCATCTATGCCAACAAGGGAGCGATGACTCCCGGGGCCACCAGGGAAACCGTGGATGGCATGTCCCTGGAGAAGATCCAGAGGATCATCGAATCGCTCCGCTGCGAGCGCTATCGATGGTCCCCGGCGAGACGCGTATACATCGAGAAGAAGGGATCAGCCAAGAAGCGTCCGCTAGGACTGCCGACTTGGTCGGACAAGCTCGTGGCCGAGGTAGTGCGCATGCTTCTAGAGGCGTACTACGACGTCCAGTTCTCCGACCGCTCCCACGGCTTCCGTCCCGGCCGGGGCTGTCACACCGCACTGAGTGAGGTGGAACGGTATTGGACGGGAACCCATTGGTTCGTCGAGGGCGATATCTCCGACTGCTTCGGCAGCCTTGACCATAGTGTCATGCTGTCGATCCTGTCGGAGAAAGTCCACGATGGCCGTTTCCTCCGGCTGATCGGGCACATGCTCAAGGCTGGATATCTGGAGGATTGGCGCTGGAATGCGACACTCAGCGGTGCTCCGCAAGGTGGAGTGGCCAGCCCGATCCTGTCGAACATCTACCTTGATCGGCTCGATCAGTTCGTTGAACAGTCGCTGCTGCCCGAATACAACCACGGCCAGCGTCGACAACCGAACCGGGAATACCGGCGGTTGGAGCACTGGATCCAAGGGGCGAGACGGCGCGGTTGCCGAAAATCGGTGCGGGAGCTCGAACCCCGGCGCCGAGCGTTGCCGAGCCAAGACCCCAATGATCCAGACTATCGACGGCTTCGGTATGTCCGCTATGCCGACGACTGGCTGCTGGGATTCGCCGGGCCCAGGCACGAAGCAGAGGAGATCAAGTCAAAGATTCGGGCGTTCCTGCGAGAGGAACTCGAGCTGGAACTTTCTGAGGCCAAGACGTTGATCACGCACGCCACCAGCCAGGCGGCGCACTTCCTCGGCTACGACATCAAATCCCAATACTCCAACGACAAGATCACCCGTAATCGACGGGCAGTCAATGGATCCATTGGGCTGTTTGTGCCCAGGCAGGCGATCAGGCAGCGATGCGCGCTCTACATGAGCAAGGGAAAACCGGCGCTGAGAGGTTCGGTCATGCGTGACGATGACTTCACCATCGTTGCGAAGTACCAGTCCGAGTTTCAAGGTGTCGTCCAGTACTACCTTCTGGCCCAGGACGTCTTTCGCCTGGGCAAGCTCCGATGGGTCATGGAGACTTCGATGCTCAAGACCTTGGCCGGGAAACATCGCAGCACGGTCACGAAGACGGCTCGAAAGTACAAGAGCATGATCGAGACGCCGGAAGGACCGCGCACCTGTTTCCAGGTCACTGTCGAACGCGATCGAGGGAGGAAACCACTGGTCGCCCGATTCGGGGGGATCCCGCTCAAACGACAGCGCACAGCGACCCTCACCGACCTCAAGCCCGTCATGGCCAGCAGCAAGCGCAACGAGCTGATTCATCGACTCCTCGCCGAATGCTGTGAGCTCTGCGAGTCACGGACACACCTGGAAGTGCACCATGTCCGCAAACTCGCCGACCTCAACCGCCCAGGACGGCGCGAGAAACCGGCATGGGTCCGCCTCATGGCGATGCGACGGCGGAAAACCTTGGTGATCTGCCGCCGCTGTCATGAAGACATCCATTCCGGGCGGCCCACTGCGCTCAAACGGACGTGATCACTGGAGAGCGGAATGCGGGGAAACTCGCCCGTTCCGTTCGGGAAGGGGCCGTCGGAAAAGGACCCGAGCCACGGGCACCTCGTCGGCGGCCTACTTCACTCGGCGGGCGGGGACGGGAAGACCGGCACTGGAAACAGTGCACGGCGTCCCGTCCCCGACCCAACACCTCGAACTCGACCGCCGCGGAGCCGAGATGCTGTTCCAGGTTTTGACCGAGCGGGAGGAGAAGAACAGCGTGGCCATCGCCTCGAACGAATCGTTCGGAGGCTGGACCAAGACGTTCACCGACCCCAGGCTCTGCGCGGCCATCGTCGACCGGCTCACCTTCAACGGCACCATCATCGAAACCGGCACCGAGTCCTACCGGCTCGCCCGCACGAAGGCCAAGCAGCAAGAACCGCGCAAGCAGTCATAGCAAGCGAGCACGGGACGAGCCCGGGGAAGCAATGTCAAAACCTGTGGCGGGGAGTCGCACCGTCACACACGAGCCCAGGGCACAACTGCTGATGATCGTCCGGTGGCGTTTGGGTCGATCAAGCGCGGTCGTGGAGCGTGACCTGGTAGCCGTCGGGGTCGGCGAAGGTGAAGGTCCGACCGAAGGGGCCGTCGATCGGTGCGGAGACGATGGTGTGACCGTCGGCGACGAGCGCGTCGTGGATGGCCTGGACGTCGGTGGCGTGGAGCCAGATCGCGGCACCGATGCCGGGCTGAGCGACGGATGCGAGGTCGGTGCCGGGAATGACGTCGCGGAGTGCGAACGCGATCGGCTTCGTCTCGAAGACGACGGCGTGCGGAGGTCCGGCCGGCGAGCGGACGAGGCCCAAGTACTGCTCGTAGAACGCCTGTGAAGCGTCGAGGTCGCGCACTTGGAGCGAGATGAAGTCGGGGCCGGTGGCGGGCATGATGACGCTCCTTGTGGTTTCGTGTCAGTTTTCTGACATGCGCAATCTATGTCAGAATACTGACATGAGTCAAGAAGGTGTCGGCGTCGACCTGGAGACGTCACTGGGCTACCTGCTCAAAGAAGCGTCGAGCGCCCTCCGCGCGGCCATGGAGGAAGTGCTGCGGCCGCTCGGGATGAGCGTGACGCACTACTCCTGCCTCGAGCTGCTGGCGCAACGACCCGGCTTGTCGAACTCCGAGCTCGCGCGGGGCGCGTTCGTGACACGGCAGACGATGAACGTGCTGCTCCAGGCCCTGGAGCGAGACGGCTACGTGACCAGGCCTGCGGAGGCACCCGTCGGGAAGGTGCTTCCCGCGCGGCTCACGCCTCGCGGCCGACGAAGTCTCGAGAAGGCGAGCGCAGCCGTCCGGTCCGTCGAGGCCAGAATGCTGGCCGGCCTGACCGAGACCGAGCAGTCAGGCGCGTTCCGGATCCTGCAGAGCATGATCCATTCCCTGCGTGGTGACAACGAGGGTGCATAGCTCGTTCCGCGGCGCACGTCTCGTCAGGCTCGGACAGGAGTGCAGCCGAGCCTGAAATTCGTGTCGGCGACCTCGGAAACCGACAGGACAGACCCCGACTACACCCTCTACTGCGATGAGCCGGCTATGAGCCGGGGCCGACTTGGCCCGGAAGCCGGGGCCACTTCGAGCCGGAATCTCCGCCCAACCGATCTTCGAGTGGAGCCACTTCACGCCGGAAAAATGGGGCCAACTCAAACCGTTAAAGCCAGACTCCAGCGTCGCAACGATGACGTCTTCGACCTGGTCGAGCAGGATCGAGGCCGGCCGGCCGGATCGCGGTTCGCCCTGCAGGCCGTCGAGGCGATCGGCCACGAAGCGAGCCCGCCAGCGGTCCACGGTGGACTGGTCCACTCCCAGGTCAGCCACAACCTGCTTGTTCGTGACACCCTCCGCGCACCGCAACACGATCCTCGCCCTCAGCACGAGGTACTGGGCAGTCTTGGCCCGTCTCGCCCAGCGCGCCAACTGGGCACGTTCACCCCCGGCCAGAACCAACTCCGCCTTCGGCCGGCCGACACAGCCCTCATCCTCAAGCCCGTCCAGTCGCTGTGCGGCGAACTTCCCACACCACTTGCGCACCGACTTGACGCCGACACCAAGGGCCCGCGCCGCACCCGCATTCGACATCCCATCAGCGCACACGAGGATGATCCAGGCTCGTTCAGCCATACGCCGGTCCGGCAACTCCGCCCGGCGCACGAGCTCGACACGCTCGGCCTCACAGAGCACGATCTCCACAGCAGCAGAGCCTCGATGCACCATGCAAAGGAGGTAGCAACTAAGAACTCGCGCAGACGGGCAGATAGGGCGTCTGCTCATGGGCGCAGGTATGGCGCGCCTTCCAGCGGTGAGTCCTCCATGCTTGGCGGATCGGACTACGTACGGTGATGACGGCGTCGGCGAGGTCGAAGAAGGCGTCAATCACGGTGAGTCGACGCTCGTAGCATCGGGTGAGGCGGTGGAAGGCGTTTTGCCAGGCGTGGGTGCGCTCCACGTGCCACCGTCGACTTTCCTGAATCGGTCCTTTCTCTCCTTTGCGCGCAATCCGGCCGCGCAAGTTGCGGCCGTCGAGCAGGGTGCGGGTTGTGTCGGAGTCGTAGCCGGCGTCCAGATGAACCATCTGTCATGCCGAAGCGTTTCATGCCTTGTTTGCCGCGGTCGACCAGGGAACGCCCGGCCGCCTCGCCGCCGCCGGGGGCTTTGGTGATCGATCCATCGACGGCGATCTGGTCGTGGACGCGATCAACGATTCGGTTTAGGACTCCAGCGCGATCTGCTTCAATCGAGCGAAGACTCCCAGACGGATCCACTCGTTGCGGCGGTTGCGGATCGTGGTGGCCGAGCAGGTCGTATCGGCGGTCGCCAGGTAGGAGCAGCCGAAGCGCAGGAGCTGCAGCAGCTTGTCGAAGACGATCCGGTCGCTGATGCGCGGGCGGTGGCAGCCCAGCGGATGGTCCGGGTGATACGTCGGCCGCTCGGGCAGCAGGGACATGCATTGGTCCCATAGCGGGCCGGTCAGCCACGCAGGCAGCACAGGCACAGGTTCCCCATGAGTGGTGAGCACCGTGAAATTGCTGGTCGCGGCTCAGGTGTGTGAGACAGGAGGACTACTCGCACCGACCGTCGTCTGGTGCCCACGACGACCGGGTCGTGAGCAGGATCCGGTGATCATGCCGCGGGTTCGTTCCTGGTCCGCAGACGCCCCCGGACCGCGAGGCGATCGAGCCGTCGTTGCTCTGCGGCAGCCCAGCGACCTGCCTGCTCGGGGTTGAGGGGTGCGCCATGGCCGACGTGGAGCTTGGTGGGGCTCAGGGCCGGCATCTCGCGCAGGCCGGCGAGGTTGCCGAGCCGGTCGTCGTGGAAGGGCCGGTTGGCGGGTCGCTTGCCGAAGCCCGGGAACGGGGTGGCCACGAGGTCTCCGGCGACCAGATCGCCGTGGTCGGTGAGGGCAGAGACGGACAGCAGCAGGTAGGCGTTGACGGAACGCTTGCCGAGCACGGGGGCGGTGTGACCCGGGGCCGGCATGATGCGGGCCCCGGCACCGGGATCTGACAGGCGTCTGTCACCTCGACCACTTCGGCTCCGCCGCGGAACTCAGCCTGCTCACCGGCGCACCGATCGCCGGCCACATCACCGATCTCAGCATCTGCCGAGCGGGCGGGGCCAGTGACCCGTACCTGCCGATCGGGCTGTTCGGACGCCTCTTCGTCCGCTCCTCGAGGGTGCGCGAGAAGTCACAAGAAGGCGGTCGCCGGGCCCGTCGGGGCGTGAGACGGGGAGGCGACTGGTGCGTGACGGGCGCCGCTCACCGCGTTGCCCCGGACCCCGGGCGGCTGGCTCGGGGAACAGGTCGTCCACGATGCGGTGCCGGCCGCTGTGCGGCCGGCGTACAAGCAGATCTGTCGGGTGCGGTGCAACGCGGCAGGGCCTGTCCCGGCCCTGTGGGCGGGTGATCAGGGGCACAGCCCGTCGTCGGGCCGCGGGGACGGTCAGGCTGCCGGCGCGAATGCGGTGATGGCGTCGACGAGGTCGGCCGGGGCTTCCAGCGGGATCAGGTGACCGGTGTGGGGGACCACCACGAAGTCGGCTTGGGAGAGGTAGGGCACCAGGTTGTCGCGGAGCACGCCGACGGGCTCCACCTGGTCGTGTTCTCCGGCGACGACGAGAGCGGGCACGCTGACCATGCGCGTGTGCTCGGTGATGTCCTGCGCGATGCCGCGCAGCGGCCACTCGGTGCGGGCGGCGTCGGTGACGGTCCGCGAATCGGTCACGATCTGCGCCTTGACCGGAGCGGGCAGCTCGGTCGCGGTGAGGACGTGATCCCGTGCCCCGGCCACGGACTCGGCGGAGTCGTAGGCGTGCGACAGGGCTTCCTGGTACTCGGGAGTGACCTGTGCGGCGGGCTTCGCCGGGCCGGAGCCGACGAGAACGATGCCGCGCAGGCCGGCGGGCCGGGTGGCCGCGACCAGCTGTGCGACCTTACCCCCCATCGAATGCCCCACCAGGACGTAGTCGGTGACCCCCGCATCCGCGAGCACGGCGAGCGTGTCGTCGGCGAGCTGGCCGAGCGTATAGGGACCGGGCAGAGCGCTCGACCGGCTCCACCCGCGGAAGTCGACCGTGAGCACGTCACGGCCCGCCAGACGGTCGACGACGAGGTCCCAGGTGCGGGCAGAACCACCCCAATAGTGCAGGAACACCAGAGTCGGCCCAGTCCCCGGCCGATGGTCGTAAGCGGGCAGAAGCGTCTGCTGCGTCGTGTTCATGATGGCTCTTCCGGTCGATGCTCTGGGCGATTGCCCTGTGTATTCATTGAAACTTTCGGCACCCGGGCGGGGCATCGGCGTGACTGGTCGCCCGATGGTGAAAACTGGACACGTGAACGTGATCCGGCAGATGACCTATCAGCCCGCAGGACGCCGCGCCGCCTCGGTCGAGACGATGACGTTCGGCCGCCTTCGCGAGCTGAACGACGGCGGCACGCAGCGCGCCGACTTCCACGTCCTTGCCGTCATCGACACCGGACCCGGCTCCGTCACGGTCGATTTCCACCTCCACCCGCTCCAAGATCGGTCCGCGGTGTGGATTCCACCCGGCGCGGTGCACCGGTGGGACGACATCGCCGAAGTGGCAGGGCACCTCGTGCTGTTCGTGCCGACCGCGCCGGTCACCCACACCACCCGAGAACTCGTCGCCTCCCCGGACCTGGCCGCGCACTGGAGCATCCCCGACGCCGACTGGCCCTTCGTCGACACGGCGCGCAGCCATCTCCTCCTCGAAGCATCCGCCCCACCCAGTGCCTCCTCGACGGAGCTGCCCGAAATCCTGCTCTCCGCGCTCATCACCCGGCTGCACCCACCGCACGCCGAAGCACGGCTCACACATCCGGTGTTCCGGTTGTTCCGCTCCAGCGTCGAAGCGCACTTCCGGCAACACCACGACGCCGGCTACTACGCCCGTGCGCTGGGATACGCGCCCCGCACCCTCTCACGAGCGGTGCAGCAGGCCACCGGCCGCACCGCGAAGGCATACATCGTCGAACGGATCACCCTGGAAGCCAAACGGCTCCTCGCACACGACCGCCTCACCGCCGCCCGCTGTGCCGACATACTCGGCTTCACCGACGCATCCAACTTCTCGGTGTTCTTCCACAAGGCCACAGGCAAACGCCCGGGCGCGTGGCAGGCGACGCCGGCCGCCGACTGAGAAGGAGCCCACAAGAACACCCACATCTACGACCACGTGGCGTCACAACCCCAAGATCACCGGAACTCCGAGCTCGCCTCTCTGCATCGGTACGCCACCGCGCCCACCCACGCGACCCTTATCCAACCCATCTGCGCATCGCCCTTCCCCATTACGGCCTGGCAGGTGCATGGCTCTGCCCAGGAGCTGACAACCGAAGCGGGCAGGGCCGCGGCAGCTCCCGATCAAAGGTGCGAGTCGAGCACTGGGTTCCAGGCAAACCAGTCCAGTGCCTCAGCTCCCAGTTCGTACGGGGCATTCAGGAGCGCTCTTTCCACCTCAGGCAAGTCATCGCGGATGACATCTGGGGCTCGCTTCAGCAGTTCGGCGAAGTCGATCTGGTAGTCGGTTTTTAAGGAGTTCAACGAACTCGCGGTCCTGTCCACGGATCCGGTCTATGGCGGCGTGCACGCGCGGGCGCCACCCGGGCATCCCGAAGTGGTCGCTGGCGTCGAGGCTGTGGCGCGCAGACAGGACGAGGAACTCCTCCTGAGGGACCTCTCCTTGCAGGTACATGAGGTAGTTGATGTGCTTCTTGGCGTGCTTCTTGATCTCGCCGAGCGCACCGTGCCCAAACTGCGTCAGCGTTCCGGACGTGCCCGGCCAGATGAGCTCGCGGTCCAGGATGCGCTTTTCGAACCGCAGCAGCGCGTACTGCTTGGTGCTGTTCACCGCTTCGAGTGCCTGGTGATAGACCCAGGTGTTGCGTGCGAACATGACACCGTCATGGAGTTTGTTACGCCGCCCCCGCGCCCCTGCGTGAGCGTCTTCGATCGGCCCATTGCGCCAGACGAACTGGGTAATACCGACCGCGGCGGCATTGACCAGGTTCCCGGCCTCAGCACTCACCCCCAGGGCACTCAGGTGCTCTCGCGTGCGCGTGATCGCAGCGGCGTAGTCGAAATCCCCACCTAACTCCCCCATCCAGTCCAGCGGCATCATCCACCGCCTGTGCTCCATCATCGGGTCTGTCAAACGAGCGGTGTAACTGGGGTGGTTGGGTTACTGGCGGGCCACTGAGAGGCGGCCGTCGAAGGTGATGTCGAAGGCGTTCAGCGCGGTCTTCCAGCGCATGGTCCAGCGGGCCTGTCCCTTGCCGGTGGGGTCGAGCGACATGATCGCCACGTAGACGCACTTCAACGCGGCCTGCTCGTTCGGGAAGTGTCCGCGTGCCTTGACCGCTCGCCGGATGCGGGCGTTGACCGACTCGATCGCGTTGGTGGTGCAGACGATCCGGCGGATCTCGGTGTCGAATCGCAGGAACGGGGGAACTCCTCCCAGCCGTTCTCCCAGAGTTTGACGATCGCCGGATACTTTCTGCCCCAGGCCTCGGCGAACTCCGCGAACCGGTCCAGAGCGGCCTCCTCGGCCGGTGCCGTGTAGACGGGCTTGAGGAGCTTGGCGATCTTGTCCCAGTCCTGGCGGGCGGCACAGCGGGAAGGAGTTCCGCAGCAGGTGCACCACGCAGGTCTGCACGATGGTGCGGGGCCAGACCGTCTCGACGGCCTCGGGCAGGCCCTTGAGCCCATCGCAGACCAGCATCAGCACGTCGACCACGCCGCGGTTCTTGATCTCGGTGAGGATGTGCAGCCAGTGCTTGGCTCCCTCGCCGCCGTCACCGGCCCACAGCCCGAGGATCTCGCGCCGGCCGTCGGTCGTGACGGCCAGGGCCATGTAGATGGGCCGGTTGGCGACTGCGCCGTCCCGGATCTTGGTTCTGTCGACGATCTTGTGATCCAGTGGGGATGGCGTCACCGTGCGAGCAGGACGCGTTTGCGGAGGAGATCGAGGCCGGCACGGCCGAACATCTGGCGTTTCAGCATCTTCAGCCGGTTGATGTTGCCTTCAACAGCGCCTGAACTATGCGGCAGGGACAGACCGTTGCAGACGGCGTCGAAGTCGCGGCGGAGGTTGCGGGCGAAGCCCGCAAGCGGAGCCAGGGTGTCGCGCTCGACGCCGGCGATCCACTCCTCGAGCCGGTCGCCGTGGCGTGTGGTCATCATGACGGCGAACTTCCTGACGTGGCCGGTGAGCCGGTCCAGCTCGGGGTCGCGCTCACGCAGGCGGTGCAGCTTGTCGGCATCGCCGTCGCGGAGGTGTTCGGGATGGGTCATGATCCATGAGGTGACCTCGCGGACCGAGGGAGGCTTGGGACCGACGGCGGGTGCGTGTCCGCGCCCGGTGCGGTAGCGCCGCAGATGACGCTGGACGGCCAACTCGCCTCCGGGATAGCCGAGTTCCTGGATCTCCCGGTGGAGCTGTGCGGCATTTCTGATGCCTTCGTTCCATCGTTGGTGCAGGTAGCCGACGTACGGGTCGACGACATGCGCCCGCTGCAGGCTCTTGGCTACGACATCATCAGCGGAGCGGGCGTTGACCAGCTTGCGGACGGTGGCCTGGTGCAGCCCGCGCTTCCGGCCGATCGCCGCCTTCGACATCCCCTGTGCCCACAGCTCGTGGGCGGCGGCATGCTGCTCCCGCAGCCGGGTCACGATCTTCAGCTCCTTCGACGACTGCACCACCTCGGGCTCCGCTCCCAGGTGGCTGGGGCCGTCCTCCGCTGCGGCAAGCGGTTCTGCCAGGCGGGAGCGGTGGGCGTTGACTGTCTTCTCGACCGCCTGGCCGAGGTTGGCCCACAAGTGATATCGGTCCGCGACCTGCTGGGCCTGCGGCGCACCGACCCGCGCGCCCTCCCCGTAGCCACTGGAGCGGTCCCGGCAGATGACCTTCACTTCGGGATGGCCTTGGAGCCAGGCGGCCAGGTCCTCGCCCTCGCGACCGTCATAGAGATGCAGCGGCCGGTGGGTGGCCATGTCGATCAGCACCGTGCCGTAGTGGCGGCCCTTGCGGAAGGCAAAGTCGTCGACACCAAGCACCTCAACTTCGCCGATCTCCGGCTCGGGCAAGGACCGGACCATCCGCAGCAGCGTGTCCCTGCCCACGGTGATGCCGACCGCGGCCGCCAGGCGGGCCCCGGCCCGGCCGGCCAGCGCCAATCCGATCTGCATCAACAGCCCACGCAGCAAAGGGGTATAGCGGCCGTGCGGAGTCGTCAGCCCCGCGATCTGCTCGGCGAACGTCACTGCTGCGCAGGCGGAATTCTCACAGCGGAAGCGACGTATGTGTAACTCGATCACAACACCGAGACCGCCCACAGCGGCATCACGCAGCTTGCGTACATACCCGCCGTGCACCCGCGACGAGCTGTGACCGCAATGGCAGGACCCCGTCGTCGACCGCACTCGTGCCCGCAGTACTACCTTGTCCGGCCCTCGCTCGACCTCCTCGATCAGCAGCGCGGACAGGTACGGAAACAACTCGAGGAGCACATCACGAGAGCACCCGATGCATGATCGCGAACAGTCGGCGCAACCCGCTCAACCGTCCGGATCACAAGATCGTCGACAGAACCCGGATCTTCACGTGGATGGCGTCGATGAAGATCACAGGGTAGACGGCGTCGAGGGGGCGGCTTTGCCATTCGGCCATGCCATCGAGGACCTTGTCGGTGATGGTGGAGATGGTCTGCCGGGAGACCTCGGCGCCGTAGACCTCTGCCAGGTGGGCCTGGACCTCGCCGGTGGTCAGGCCCTTGGCCGTCAGCGAGATGACCATTTCGTCGACGCCGGTCAGGCGCTTCTGCCGCTTCTTGACGATCTTCGGTTCGAAGGAGCCGTCCCGGTCGCGGGGTACGGCTGTCTCCACCGATCCGACATCGGTCAGCACGGTCTTGGAGCGTTTGCCGTTGCGGGAGTTGCCGCCGTCTTTGCCCTCCGGATCGTGCTTGTCATAGCCGAGGTGGTCGGTGATCTCGCCTTCGAGAGCGGACTCCAGCAGCCGCTTGGTCAGCTGCCGCAGCAGCCCGCCCTCACCGGTCAGTTGCAGACCCTCGGCCTGGGCCCGGCTCACCAGCTCGTCGATCAGCTGGTCGTCCACGGCTTTCGCCGACACAGCCGCTGCCGACTCGCCGGCCTCGTGCTCGGCCACGTTGTCACTGGTCATCGATGCATCTTCCATGATCGGGAGTTACACCGAACGATTTACAGTCCCTCGCTCCGGGCCCCTTCTCCTCAGGTGAGACCGTCACGATCGCGGTGGAGCTCTATCGCCACACGACCGGTTGGAAGGCCCGCGCTGTCGGACAGGGCTACGACACCGGCCTCGCGGGCCTGGCCGCCGACTACGGCATCAACGTCGAAGCCTGACGGCCGGAGGGGCCGCAGCATCCCGTGTGCAGGGAGAACGTCCAGCTGAGGACGCTTTTGCCGAACAGCACTGCTGATTCGCCGGGACCATCCGTCTGTCCCCTATTTGAGCCAGCTTGTCTGGAATCCATTCAGGGAGCGGGCTGGGTGACGGGCGCGGGGGTTCGATGGTCGTGGGCGTGGCTGAGCAGGTACAGCGCTGCCTGGAGGATGAGCGCGACGTGGTGCTTGGGTGGGGTGTCGATCAAGCCGTGGCAGATTTTGTTGCGCAGGTTCATGCCGCGGTCGGGGTCGGCGAGGAGGAGTTCCAGGGCTCGGCTCCAATCCGCGGGGAACCCGGCGGCGGGCATGCTGCGGATGAGTGAGCCCAGTTGGTCGACGGTGCCGGGGGTCTGCCCCTTGGGCGCGGACACGATCGGGACCCGGGGACGCAGGAGCTGTCTGAGGATCTGCTCGACCTGGGGCAGGGCGATGCACGCTGCCGCGTCGAGCTCCTCCAGCCAGAAGTAGCGGAAGGCGTGGGCAAGGGTTCGGGCGCGCGGCTGGGGCAACACGGTGTCGTGGGCCAGGGCGGTAATCAGCTCGGCCTCGTCGGGTGCGAAACGCTCGTGGATGTGGTCGAGTTGATGGGCGGTGAGGTGCCCGAGGACGTCCAGCGCGAGGACCTGCAGTTCGACGGCCTGGTTGTCGTCGGCGTCGACGGGCGGGGTGACCTGGACAGGTCCGGCAGTGTTGATGCGCGTGCGCGGAATCCGCAGCAGACCCTCCTGTACGCGCGCGTCGTCGGCCTGCTCGCGCATCGCCTGATGGACGTCTGCCGTGGTTCGCCACAGGGCGTCTCGCAAGTCTGCGGCGGCGTCGATGTGTGCTCGCGCCCCGTTGAACAGCGCACGCGGGAGAGCAAGTCCGCAACGGATGCGGGTCCATCCCAGGGAGTCGGGATCGGTGTTCTGCAGGGCCATCTCGGCACGCACCCGCAGCTCGGACAGCCCCCGGTCCCGTGCTTCGGTCGCGGCCTGGGTCAGCAGCAGGTGGCGACGGAATCCAGCGTTGACGTCGGCATCGGCGGCGTCGAGGAGAGCACTGACGATCTGGATGTCGATGTCGGTTCGGCGGGGCCCGGGTTCCGCCTTCAGCAGCTTGAGGAAGCCGACACGGGCGTGTACATCGCTGGCATAGCGGCGTGCGGCGCGTTCCGCGAAGTCCCTGATGTCGTACCGCTGAACACGCAGTCCTTCCAGAAGGCCGTCCACGATCCCCGGATCGTCCTCGGTATCGGCCAGTACGCGTTCGACCAGGGCGACCATGTCCTCGGTGACGCGCTTGTGCAGGTCCTTCAGGTTGAAGGTCCGGGCGAGGTCTCCGGCCCAGCGTAGGCACTCGGTCGCGCGTCGCAGTCCGGCAAAACGCCTCGGGGCGGCGAGCAGAAGCGGTGCCGCGTCCAGGTATCCGGCGGCCGCGCCCCGGGCGTGATCGTGCTTGCGGCCGTGTCCCGCGGCCAACAGCAGATGATGAAGGCGGCCTCGGACGAACGGGGTGTTCACGGCATCGGCGTAGGCGCTCCAGATCTCCAACTGGTCGGCCGTGCCCTCGGGCAGGCTCGCAGAGCGCCCCTTGAGCGAGTCGCCGGGGAACGTCCCGGTGAAGCCCTGCGCCTTCCCAGTCCCCGATAGCCGAAGTCGCAGCGCAGCGAGCAGCGCGTCACGCTGCTGTGCGGCGGCCGTGGTCGTGCTGATGTCCGCAGCCGCGAGCACGACGGCGATGGCCTCATAGGAAACGGTGTCCTTCGCCGCTTCCATGAGGGCGCCGAGAACACTCGGTTCAACCTGCGGCATGGGAGCCTCACTTCCGTCGTCGCCAGTATCGGCACAGCTCCGGACCGGACCCCACCGATTTTCTCCCGCCTGGTTCTGCTCGGGCACCCGAGACGGCTTCGACAGCGATGGAGGAGCGTCGAGAAGCGCTGATGCCTCTGCTGGACCCCCACGAAGGTGGGGGTCCAGCAGAGGCACCAGGCAGCGATTCGGGCTTGGTCTACAGGGCGGTGCTGAGACGTTCGATCAGGACCCGTGCGGTCTCCTCACCCCCGGTCACGGCCCCGGCCGTGACAGCGCCTGTGGCGATCGGCGCAAGATAGCCCTTGAGGGCAGCCGCAGCACTCCGGATCACGCCACGGTCCGGCTCGGGCTGTACGACCTCGTTGAGGACCTCCTCGCCGACAGCCGAGGCACTTCCAGGTCCTCGTCCGACACGCCAAGAGTCGGAAGCTGCCTCAACGTGTCTACCACGGCCCGGGCGATGGCCTCGAAGCCCGGGGCGACCGGATTGCTCTTGTCCTGATTCTGGCTCACGGAGTTGTTGCCCCGGGCCAGTTGGGAACCGCGGACGTCGCCGTGGATGACCGGACCATTGAAGACTTTGGTGTCGCCGAAGGACACATCCGGGTCAGCCTGCACTCTGGCGGTGACCGGGTGCTTGTCCATCTCCCGCTGGATCTCCCCCATCATCTTCCGGATGCCCTGCCTGTTGATCTTGAATCCGCTGCTTCGAGCCCCGAGGTATCTCCCTTGCTGATCACGCTCCAGGCGAAGTGTCCCAGGGGGCACTGACATTTAGCTTTGTCCGTAGCCCTCCGGGATCTTCGGGGGCTGCGTAGGGTGCGTCGGGTCCGGTTCTTCCGGCACGGCCTGCGGGTTCCCGCGATACCGGGGTCAGGAGCACCCCGGGTGTGAGTAGTTGCGGTACAGGATGTAGCGCTGAGATTGATCATGGTTGTGAGTCGCTTCGAGGGCTCGCAGCATCTGATGGCATGATTCGAGCCTTTCGGGGCAGGCGAGGCCGGTGCCGCTCGTTCATCCCCAGCTCCTTGGACAGGTTCGTCATGCCCTGAAGCTGGCGGGCTTCCATGTCGTCGACCAGGTGGACGACACCACGCCGGGGCTGCGGGTGAGCGAAGCGCCTGCGGGGGTGCTGGTGGGTTGGACGACGTCGCACGGGTTCACTGCGCTAGCGGCAGATCAGCGTGGGGCATCCAGCGACGGGATGTGGGTGGTGGTGCAGGCCGCGGTGGCGGGCCTGCTGGTCCAGCGCGGGCACACGGTGGCCGAGACGCCGGACGGGAACGGCGTCATAGTGCTGGCGGAGGGAACAGCGGCCGGTCCGTGACCGGCGCCCAGATTTCGCCGACAGGGAAGGACCCTTCGACCTCCCGAGGCGTTCAGGACCCTTCCCCGGCCGGCTCCGGATGGCTACCCGCCCGGGGGCTCACGCCGTCACATCTGGCGGCCGGCGGCGTCTCCGCCGGGGTCGTCGGCCAGCACGATCGCTGTGGTGATCCGCTTGCCCACCGGTTCCCGATGGACGGCGAAGCTCTGGCCAACCGCCATCACGATCTCCAGCCCGTGCTGGCCGATCCGGGTCGGGTCGGGCGCGAGGATCGCGGGCGGGGTCGGGTTGCTGTCCCAGACGGCCACCTCGATGGCGCCGCCGTTGATCTCCAGGGTCAGCAGGCACGGGCCGGGCGCGTACTTACGGGCGTTGGTGACCAGTTCGCTCACCACGAGCTGCACCATGCCCATCGCGCGTCCGGACACCGGCAGCCCGTGCACGGCCTGCACGTCGGTGAGGAAGCCGCGGGCCAGTTCGCGGGCGACGGCGATGTCCTCACTGCCCTCGAACGCGCCGGACACCGAGATGACGTCCCCCAGCAGCGATTGCCCGTCCTCGTCGCCTGCTGTCTGTTCCATACCGGTCCGCCCCGCCCCCGTGTCCAAACGTGTCTCGCTCGTTTACCCCCGAACCTTCACATCATGCGTGGGCGGGTCGGGCCGGACGGTGGTGGCCGGGCCGTCTGTGCGGGCCTCGGGGTCGTCGTCCTCGTCCGGGGCGGGCCGCCTGCCGAAGGGGCCGTCCTGGCCGGGCAGAGCCCCGAGAGCTGGGGCGCCTTTCGTACGGTGAATGCCGTAGATCATGCGTTCACGCTCCCCGCCATCTGACCCGGAATGCTCCCGGCGCTCTGGAGGGCGGCGAAGTCGGCGTGCGCCTGTTGGACGGCTTCCGGATACGCCTGCTGTTTCTCGTACTCGGCTAGCTAGCGCCCGGTAGATGCTGGACAGGCTCGGGGTCTGTCCCTTGCGGCGGCCGGTGGGGATGATCAGGTCGGGCTGGATCTGTTCGAATGTCTCGCCGCCCGCGCGGCGGCGCAGGACGGTGTGGAGCATGTCGTCGGTGATGACCGGCGGCCGGCCGCCGTGCTTGCCCTTGCGGGCCGCGGCGTCGAGCCCTTCGAGCGTGGACTCGCGGATGTTCTCCCGCTCGGTCTCCGCCATCGCGGCGAAGAAGGCGAACAGCAGCCGCCCGTGCCCGGTGGGGTCGTAGATCCCGGCCAGGGGCCCGGCGAGCATCTCCAGGACCAGGCCGTGGGCGGCGAGGTGGTCGGCGAGCGCGGTCAGCTCGGCGGCGTCGCGGCCGAGGCGCTTCATCTCGTACACCGTGAAGATCACCCGGCGGTGCGGGGCGTGCGCCTTGATCTCCCGGGCGGCTGCCAGCGCCTGCTCGAACTTCGGACGGACCCGCCCCCGGGTGCTGATCTTCTCCACGAAGATCTTGTCCCGGGGGATGTTCTTCGCGGCGAGCGCGTCCAGCTGGCTGTCGAGTTCCTGGCCGAGGGTCGAGCAGCGGGCGTAGCCGATGCGGATGTCCGCGCTCGGGGCCTCCGGGTCGACCGGCGCCGGGATCGGAGTGCCGGGCCGCCACGGCTGGCCGGGGCCACGGTCGGCCGGGGTCGGCACGCGCAACAGCTTGGCGAGGCGGGGTACCTTCGTGAAGCGGCCGGTGTGGTAGGTGCTGGCGACCGCTCCGGAACGCGAGCGGCAGGGTGAGCCTGGCTGAGCGTGACAGCGCGGGCAGGGGTGGCGCTCGACGTCGTTCGCGTCGCTCACGTGTGCGGTGTGAGGGCCCGTCATGACCTTGGATCGTGTCACAAACCATTCCGAGAACATGTCCCGTTCCACTTTTGAGTGAGAACGAGTTCTGACAGCGAATCGGCGGCCGGGGGTGCCCGCGCGGACTATTTCCGGTCTTGCTCCGGGAAAGGTTCGTTTCTGACAGTGACGCTGCGTGCGGCCGTGGCTTTGGATCGGCCGGAGGGCGCGGGTGGACTTCTCCGGCGGCCGGTTCCCGGCCAGGAGCATCTGGTCAGTCGGACCGGTCGGGGCGGATCCGCAGTTGCTGCCAGCAGCGCTGTACGTGTTCCTCGGCGTCCTTCACGGCTGCCTCTGCTGCTTCGTCCGGCGCGGGAGGCGACGTCGTATCCGGTGCGGGTGCGGTACGGCGCCACGGGGGACGGGCGGCACTGGCGCCATGGCGATTTCGAGCGCGGGTGGCGGCCCACCGGGCGACCAGGATGATGCCGATGGCGGCCGCGGCGGTCAGGGAGGGCATCGCGTGCGAAGCTGACACGGCCGAGGGACCTTTTTCGTGCGGGGGAAGAACCTCTTGAGCAGGGGGTGCCGGTATCCACGTCACACCGGCACCCCCGTCTCGCCACGGATGTCAGCCGGGCCACGTGCCGGTCAGGCGGCGTGTGGTGGCGGCGCCAGCTCGGTCGACGGCGGCTTTGACCCCGGCGAAGATCGCACCCTGCAGGGTGGCGGCGAGCAGCACCTCGGTCCAGGCGCGCTCCTCGTCGGTGGCGTCGGGCGCGTCCTCGTCGTGGCCGAGCATCTTCCACGCCTGCTTGAACACGGCTCCGGCGAGCATGCCGCTGACGGTTCCCAGGGCGAGACCGACCGGCTTGTAGGCGATCTTCGAGGCCTTCAATTCGCTCACCCCTTCCTGCGGCGGCAGGCCAGCCACACCACAACGGCCACACCGGCTGCCGTCAGCAGCAAGTGGCGGTTGTCCCGCGCCACCTGTGCCCCCTGGGCGGTCTTCTGCCGCACCGGCTCGGGCGCCTTCTCCTGCCACAGCTGACCGGCCTGGGCCGCCTTCGCCTTGGCCTGCCCGGCGGCTTGAGCGGCCTTGTCCTTGACCGGATCGGGCAGCCTGTCCTGCGCCTGGTGGGCCAGGCCGGTTGCCTTCGCCTTCACTTCCCCGGCCTTGGCTACGGCCTGCTCCTTCAGATCGCCGGCCTTCGCGGCGGCCTGTTCCTTGACCTCGGCGGCCTTCTCCTGGGCGCGGGCCTTGACGTCGGTCTTGGCCGCCAGCGCCTCGACCGTCTGCCCGAGCTCCTCGCGGGTCTGCTCGACCTGCTCGCGCAGTTCCTCGGGGCTGGAGGCGGTGGGCTCGTCGTGGGGAGGCTGGGTCATCGCTGTGCACTCTCCTTGATCTCGGCCACGTCGGCCTTCACGCTCTGAACCGTCTGCTCGGGCGTGGGCGGTGCGCCTTCCTTGATCTGCTTCTTTCCACTCATGGCCATGACCGCGGCGATCACACCGAGCACCGCGGTGACGATCAGCGCCGCGGCCCACACCGGCAACGGCACCGCCAGCGCGGCGATCGCGGTGGCCACCAGGGCCTGCGCCATCAGGAAGCCGACCACCCCGGCGCCGCCGAACAGGCCGCCGCCTTTGCCGTAGCGCTTGCCCTTCTCCTTCATCTCCGCCTGCGCCAGCTTCATCTCGCCGCGCACCAGCTCCGTCAGCTGCTGCGACGCACGCTGCACCAGCTCGCTCACCGGCTCGTCGCCGCCGTGCGTACTACTGCGGCCGGCAGGGGGTGGCTGCATGGTCGACACGACGATCACCTCCCGTCTTCTAGTGCCGCATCAGGCAACGTTTGCCCTGTTGACGACTGCGCGTGGGCGCTCCTCCAGGGCGTGCCCGGCCGGTGCACGCTAGGTCACAACTGCCAGTGGCAGCCGGACTGCGGGGGGCAGCGGCGGCCTGACCGGCTCGGTCTGCATGCCCTGTATTAGCAGCGCGGCGAAGCGTCGAGAGGCGGCCACCGCAGCGGCTGGCGATGTGGTTCGGATGCCGCCGTTGGCCATGAGCACCATGATCAGGTCGTCCAGGACGAAGTCCGGGCGCAGTTTGCCCGCCGCCTTGGCCCGGCGGGCGAGCTCGGCGACCTTGCGCAGTGCCCGCTCCCGGGCTGCAGCGAAGTCGATCGCGCGTGGGAAAGCCGAGACGAACGCAGCGGTGAAGCCCCGGTCCTGTGCGTGCAGTTCACACACTTTCTCAATCACCCGGCAGAAGCCGCGCCATGGGTCCGGATCGGCCAGCCCCTCGTCGACGATGGCGGTGCAGGCCGCCATCTGCTCGGTGAAGACCTCGGTGACCAGCGCCTCTTTGGTCGGAAAGTGCCGGTAGAGGGTCGCGGGGCCGATTTCGGCACGCCGCGCGATCTCGCGCATCGCCACGTCCAGCCCCTCCGCAGCGAATACGGTGCGAGTCACAGCGAGGATGCGCTCGCGGTTGTCCCGGGCATCGGCGCGCAGGGAGTGAGGCAATCGGTTCGTCACCGCTCTCACTTTAGCTAAACGGACGGGGTGCTCCGATAGCGTCCGGCGCCATGAGAGCACTGCAATTCTCCGAGTACGGTCCCGCAAGCGTCCTCGAGGTCGCCGACATGCCGGAACCGCTCGCGGGACCAGGCCGCATCCGGGTGGCCGTAAAGGCCTCTGGCGTCACTCCCGCCGACTGCTACCTCCGCTCAGGCCGGTTCCGCGACATGATGCCGCTGCGCCTGCCCCACGTCCTCGGCGTGGACGCTGCGGGTGTGGTCGACGAGGTCGGCCCAGGCGTCACCGGTGTCCGGCCGGGCGACGAGGTCTTCGGCATCGTCGATCTCGCCGAGCGCGGCGGTGCGAACGCCGAGTACGCCGTCCTGGCAGCCTGGGCGCCGAAGCCGGACGCGCTGAGCTGGGAGCAGGCCGGCGCCGCCGCGAACATCGAAACCGCCACGCGCGCCCTCGACCGGCTGAAGGTCACCGCCGGCACGACCCTGCTGATCGAGGGCGCCGCGGGCGGGGTCGGCACTGTCGCCATCCAGCTCGCGGCGGACCGCGGCGCGCACGTCTTCGGTACGGCCAGCGCACGCAACCATGCGTTCGTCGCGGGACTGGGGGCGACACCGACCACCTACGGCCCCGGATTGGGCGAACGGGTCACCGCCCTGGCACCGGACGGAGTCGACGTCGTCCTGGACTGCGCCGGATCCGGCTCGCTGCCCGATCTGGTGGACCTCGCAGGAAGCCCGGACCGGGTGATAACGGTCGCCGACCTGAACGCGGCGAAGTACGGGGTCCACCTGTCACGCTCGGCGGGCCCCGGCGCGGACCCGCAGGCCGTCGAAGGACTCGCCGCGGCCGCCGCTCTCGCCCAGCAGGGCCGCTTCACTGTGCCGGTAGCGGCCGCCTTCACCCTCGAGAACGCGGCTGCAGCACACCAGTTGAGCGAGACCGGCCACGCCCGGGGAAAGATCGTACTTACCCTCTAGTGCCGCATCAGAGCACCTTTGCACTGTGGTGATGTGACGCGCCGTTCGGATGCTGGTCCGGACGGCGCGGTGTCGCCAGGCTGTGTGAGTGGCAGAACGAGTGCGTGTCCGCGAGATCGATGACGACGAGGGAAGGCGCCTGCTGCGGATCATCCGCAGAGGCACGGGGCCGGTGGTGACCTGGCGGCGGGCCCAGATGGTGCTGCTGTCCGCTCAGGGCATGTACGTGGCGAAGATCGCCGAGGTGACGTTTACCAGCGCGGACCGGGTCCGGGACGTGATCCACAACTTCAATGCCGACGGCTTCGACTCCCTCTACCCGAAGTACAAGGGCGGCCGGCCCAAGACCTTCACCCTTCCCGAACGCCGCGAGATCAAGAAGGTCGCCAAGTCCAAGCCGGCCGAGCACGGCCTGCCGTTTTCGACCTGGAGCCTGGCCAAGCTGGCCGACTTCCTGGTCGCCGAGGGGGTGGTCGACGACATCAGCCATGAGGGCCTTCGGGTCCTGCTCCGCGAGGAGGGCGTGTCGTTTCAACGCATAAAGACCTGGAAGACCTCCCGCGACCCCGACTACGCGGCCAGGAAGGCCCGGGTCAAACACCTCTACGCGCTCGCCGACGGCGAGGTCATACCCGAGGAAAGCGAACCTGAAGTCGTCTTATGCCTGGACGAGTTCGGGCCGCTCAACCTCCAGCCCCATCCTGGGCGGCAGTGGGCCGAGCGCGGCGGGAAGCACAAGGACCCCGACCGCGAGCCCCGGCCCCGCCGACGGGCGACCTACACCCGCCCGCACGGGGTCCGGCACCTGTTCGCCGCCTACGACCTGGGCAAAGACAAGCTCTACGGCCACATCAAGCCGAGGAAGAACCGCACGAGGTTCCTGGAGTTCTGCCGCTACCTGCGAAGCCTCTACCCGGCCGAGATCCGCATCGCGATCGTGCTCGACAACTTCTCCCCCCACCTGACCACCAAGAAGGACACCCGCGTCGGCGACTGGGCCGCAGCCAACAACGTCGAATTCGCCTACACGCCGACCAACAGCTCCTGGCTCAACCGCATCGAGGCCCAGTTCACCGCCCTGCGCTACTTCGCCCTGGACGGCACCGACCACGCCAGTCACAAGGAGCAGGGCAGCATGCTCCGCCGCTACATCATCTGGCGGAACAAGCACGCCGCAGACGAACACCTGCGCAAAGTTGTCGACAGGGCAAACGTTGCCTGATGCGGCACTAGTAGATTGTCGCTGCTTAGTTGTGGCATGTCTGGTTGGGAGGTTAGTGTCTGGCAGATTCCTTTCCCTCTGTCAGACGGGACTGTTGTCATGGGTTCGCAGAAGAAGCGGCCGGTGAGGTTGACCGCGCAGGATCGCGAGGGGTTGGTGCGGGTGACCACGACGGGTGTTCGCCCAGCTTCGATGATCATGCGGGCCCGGGTGCTGCTCGCGCTGGACACCTCGGTGGGTGAGGTGGATTCCAAGGAGGTGATCGCGGCCCGGCTCGGCGTTTCCGGTGAGACGTTGCGGCTGGTCGCCAAGCGTTTCGCCGAGACCGGTGGCGATGTGCACGCCACGATCGCGCGGAAGAAGCGCGACCTGCCGCCGGTGCCCTCGCCGGTGACTGGTGAGGTCGAAGCCAGGCTGATCGCGATGGCGTGCTCACAGCCGCCCCAGGGCCATACCCGGTGGTCGCTGCGGCTGCTGGAGAAGCACGTCGCGCTGGCCGAGGACATCCCCGATCTGGACCACTCCACCATCGGGCGGGTCTTAAAAAAACGGAACTGCGCCCTCACCTGAGAAAGTGCTGGACCATCCCGCCACGAGCGAACGCGGAGTTCGCGGCCCGGATGGAAGACGTGCTGGCCGTCTATGCCCGGCCCTATGACCCGGCGCGTCCGGTGGTGTGCATGGACGAGAAGCCCTACCAGCTCCTCGATCATGTCCGCGACCCGCTCCCGGCCCGCCCCGGTCACGACGCCCGCCAGGACAGCGAGTACATCCGCTGCGGCACGTGCTCGATCTTCGTGTGGACCGAACCCCTGCGCGGGTGGCGCCGTGTTCAGGCACTGTCCCAGCGGACCCGGACCGACTGGGCCGGCCAGGTCAAGCAGTTACTGAGCGTGGACTACCCCGACACCGAGACCGTGGTGCTGGTGATGGACAACCTCAACACCCACAGCATCGCCTCGCTGTACGAGGCATTCGAACCACAAGAGGCATTCGCCCTGGCCCAACGCCTCAAGATCCACCACGCGCCCAGGCACGGGTCATGGCTCAACATCGCCGAGATCGAACTCTCCGCGCTGACCCGGCAATGCCTCGACCGCCGGATCAGCGACCTCGGCATCCTCAACACCGAACTCTCAGCCTGGCAGAACGCCACCAACACCGACCAACGTCAAGTGAACTGGCAGTTCACCACCCACGACGCACGCATCAAACTGCGCCACCTCTATCCCAAAAATTAGCCGCGACAATCTACTAGCTTGGTCCATGACGGCGGGCCGCGCAGTGGCCCGCCGCGTGAGCACACGAGTACCCCGAACGGACCAGATCAGGACACCGGCCCGGCGCGGTACTCGGGCGAGGGGTTGAGCCGCGGCGCTCGGGATACCCGCACGGTTGCGGCCTTGGTGCGTCGCGGCGGCGGCCTGGCCGGCTTGTCCGCGTGTGTCCGGCAGTTGGGGCTGGCGGGCACACAAGCGCCGGCCCGCTCGAGCAGGTTCCGAGCGGGCCGGCGCGTGCAGGCGAAAGGCAGACTTTCGGTTACCGGTCGGGCCGGTCGTCATCGACGCCTTCGGTGTCGATCTGCTCCTTGCGGACCTGGCCGCGCACCGTCTCCTCTTCCGTGTGCTCGTCGGTCGTCATCCGCACCCGCTCCACCGGCACCGGCTCGGTCTGGGTCACGGGGCGTTCTTCGTGCAGGGTGACCTCGTGCTCGGCCTCGCTGATGTCGGGACCGGACAGGGCGGCATCCCGGTTCTCGTCCATGATCGGCTCGCGCTCGACGCGGACTTCTTCCCGGCGCACCGGACGGTCTGCTGCACCTCTTCGGTGACGACGTACTTGCGCAGCCGCGCCCGGCCCGTCTCGCGGCGCTCGGTGCCGACGTGCATGCGTTCCTCCGAGCGCGTCATGGCGCCATCGCCGCGCACGCCCATGTCCGCGGAGGACGGCATGCCGGGCCTCTCGCCGGTGCCGGTGTGGGCCCAGCCGGCCGCGCCGGGCTGGTTGGCCTGCTGCCAGGCAGCGTCCCAGCCGATGCCGTAGTGCTCGTACAGGCGGTGTTCCTCGTCCTCGGAGAGGTGGCCGCCTGCGTCGACGCCGGATCAGGACAGCGATGGCGCCCGCGGTTTGTTGAGGCGGCCGCGCTGTCACCGCTTCCGGGTCTCCCTTTCGCGCACGGGCACACAGCTTGCACGGCCCGTTTTGCGTCGACTCGCCCTGACAGCGTCGGCGGTTCTCGCCCCGGCTCGCGGCTCTATGGCCGAAGCCAGTGGCGCAGGATCAGGTGTGGGGCGCGGCGGGTGAGCCAGGCGCTGGCCATGCCGATGGCGGCGCCGGCGGCGACGTCGCTGGGGTAGTTGGGCGCCGCTTTGCACGCGTTCGACGGCCACCATGGCGGCCGGCACCCCGCACAGCACTCCGGCCAGCGGCCATGAGGGGGCAACGGCGGTGGTGAAGGCGACCGCGGCGGCGGTGTGCCCGGAGGGGAAGGAGGAGGAGTCGGGACGGTCCTCCACCTCGTCGTGCGGGAACCACTCCTTCGGCGGCCGGGGACGGTCGGCCAGCTGCTTGCACACGCCGTTGGACACCAGCTGCGCCGCCGTCACAGCGGCCAGGCCCGCGATGGCGGACCTGCGGCCGCGCCGGCCGCCCATCAAGGCCATCACCGCAGCCGCGCCGCACCACAGCTTGCTTCCCTCCGCCGTCTCCTCCACCGTCGACAGCGCCCGGTGAAGGCCGGGTGAGGCACTGGCAGCGAGCCGCTTGGCCAGAGTCCGGTCCGTCTCACGAATCCCCGTCGGCAAGCTCATGGCCTGCGGGTATCCCACAGATCACCAACCATGCCCGGCGCCGGAGCTCACGTCGGCGCGGCGCTGCGGCGCGCTCAGGTCTCGTCCAGGCGGCGCACGTCCTCCTCGTCCCATTTCCGCGTGTCGCGGGGCTGGGTGTACGGCTCGGCCTCGGGCGGATGCCCGCCGGCGACGGCGCGCTGCCGTACGGTCTCCGCGTCGAACTCCAGGCCCAGCAGGATCGCCAGGTTGGATATCCACAGCCAGATGAGGAAGACGATGACCCCGGCCATCGAGCCGTAGGTCTTGTTGTAGGAGGCGAAGTTGGCGACGTAGAACGCGAACCCGGCAGAAGCGACCAGCCAGATGACCAGGGCCAGGAAGCTGCCCGGGGTGACCCAGCGGAAGCCCTTCACCTTCGCGTTCGGGCTCGCCCAGTACAAGATCGCGATCATCACGGTGACCAGGACAACCAGCACCGGCCACTTGGCGATCGACCACACGGTCAGCGCGGTGTCCCCGATCCCGAGCGCCTGCCCCACCTGGCGGGCCAGGGAGCCGGTGAAGACCACGATCAGCGCGCTGATCACGGCCAGCACCATCAGCACCACGGTCACGCCCAGCCGCACCGGCAGGATCTTCCACACCGGGCGGCCCTCGGGCATGTCGTAGACGGCGTTGGAGGTGCGGATGAACGCCGCCACGTAGCCGGACGCCGCCCAGATCGCCAGCGCCAAGCCGACGATGGCCATGATCGACCCGATCCCGGCGTTGCCCTGCAGTTGCTCCACGGCGCCGGTGATGATGTTGCGGGCCGAGCCGGGGGCGAACTGCTTGAGGTTGTCCAGCACCGCGTCGGTCGCGGACTTCCCGGCGAGGCCGAGCAGCGACACCAGCGCCAGCAGCGCCGGGAACAGCGACAGGATTCCGTAGTACGTCAACGCTGCGGCGCGGTCGGTCAGCTCGTCGTCCTTGAACTCCTTCAGCGTGCCCTTGAGGACCTTGCCCCACGACCCCTTGGGCAGCTTCGTCGGGGCATCAGGTGCCCGCCGCTCGACCTCCGGTCCCGGACCCGCCTCCTCCGGCGCCGGCACCTCGTCCTCGCGGTGAGACTCTTTTCGCCCTGGAAGATGCAGCTTCGCCATACCCGCCGAGTAACCCCACGCCAGGTCCTTAACACACCAACCGCCAGACGATCGCGCCGTGCAAGGACGCCATCAGCCCTCGTCCTCGGAGTCCTCGCCGGCGTCCGGATCGCGCAGCGGGCGCAGGCCGCCGCCAGCCGGGACGGTGGAGCGGAAGCTGTAGCGGCCCAGCACGTTCAGGTTCGCGTGGCGCAGCGGGGACAGCCGGGCGACGTCGGCATCCAGGACGTCGTGCTCGCGCTCCTCGGCGGGCAGCGCCCGAAGCCCCTCGACCGCGGCGTCCAGGTAGGGGTCGTCCACAGCACCGCGGCGTTCAGGACCAGGCCGAGCGCGCCGAGCTGGTCCTCCTGGCCCTCGCGGTACGCCTGCATGATCTGCCCACGCTTGCCGTGGCAGATGTCCCGGGCGAGCTTGTGCCTCGACTCCTGCACGGTGAGCTGCCGGTTCATCTGCCGCCGGTAGGTGTCGTCCACCGGGTCGACCACCCGCAGCAGGTGCAGGGTCTTGGCGATCCGCCCGTACTCGGCGAACGCCTGCCCCAGCGGGGTCGGCCGCCCTTCACGCCCGAACATCCGCAGCAGGTCGTACGCGCGGACCTGTCGCGTCACCAGGGAGCCGGCCACCCGCAGCATGTCCGGCCAGTGCGTGATCACCTTGTGCAGGTTGACTGAGCTGACCCCGGATTCGTGGAGTCCCTGAAGCCAGGCTTATGATCCTGGGCCGAAGGAGAACCACGAGCAGTGCCAGCACCACGTAAATACCCGGACGAGCTCCGCGAGCGGGCCGTCCGCGAGGTCCGCACCACGGGCCGGCCGATCGCGCATGTCGCCAAAGACCTGGGCATCCACAAGGAAGCCCTGCGTGGCTGGGGTCGCCAGGCCGAGGCGGACGCCGACGAACGCGACGACCGGCTGACCACCGCCGAGCACGAGGAACTGAAGCAACTCCGCGAAGAAATAGCGGAGTTGAGGCGGGCGAATGAGATCCTCAAAGCCGCGAGCGCATTTTTGCGGCCGAACTCGACCGTCCCCGGACGAGGCCGACCAGGTGATCGAGCACCTCAAGGACAAGGGTCTCGGGGTCGGGTTCGCCTGCCGGGTGCTGGGGCTGTCGGAGTCGGCGTACTACGCGCGCAAGAAGCGGCCGAAGTCGAACCCGCCGACTGCGCGACGAGCAGCTGATGCCGCTGATCGAACAGGTCCATGCTGCAGGTCCATGCTGAGTCCGGCGGCACCTATGGTGTCCGCCGGATCACCCGCGCGCTGCGACGCAAGGGCGTTCTTGTGGCACGCTGCACCGTCGAGCGGCTGATGCGTGAGCTGGGCCTGGAGGGCGTGATCCGCGGGCAGCGTCGCCGCACCACGGTGCCGGAGCCGTCGGCACCCAGGCCGCCGGACCTGGTCGACCGCGACTTCACGGCCTCGCGGCCGGATCAGCTGTGGGTGGCGGACATGACGTAGGTGCGCACCTGGTCCGGCTGGGCGTACGTGGCGTTCGTCCTGGACGTGTACTCGCGGATGATTGTCGGCTGGCAGGTCGCGAGCCACATGCGGACCGAACTGCCGTTGGACGCACTGGAGATGGCGTTGTGGAGACGCCGGATCAAGAAGGACTCCGGCCTCATTCATCACAGCGACCGCAGGTCGCAATACGTATCAATTCGGTATACCGAGAGGCTGTCCGAGATCGGGGCTTCAGCCTCGGTCGGCTCGGTCGCGGACAGCTACGACAACGCGATGGCCGAGGCGCTGAACGGCACCTTCAAGGCCGAGCTGATCGAGATGCAAGGACCGTGGCGGGACGTTGACCAGGTCGAGCGGGCGATCTTCCAGTGGGTCACGTGGTACAACGAGGAACGGCTCCACTCCGCCCTCGACTACGCACCGCCCGCCGAGTACGAACGCGAGTGGTGGCGACAACAGGAAGCCACCCCGCAGTCCGCCTGAAACAAGATCACCGGACTCTACGAAACTCGGGGCAGCTCAGTGTGTTCTGATGGGCAGGGGTTGGTGGCAGGTGGTGCAGATGCCGGTCCAGCAGTTCAGCAGGTCCTGGAGGGCGTCGAGGATCTGGTAGAGGGTGAGGCCGGTGTGTCGGCTTTTGGGGCCAGCCGCTGTTCGGTGAGGAAGGCGTGGGCGGCGGTGACCAGGGTGGCGTGGTGGTGCCAGCCGGGCCAGGAGCGGCCTTCGAAGTGGTCCAGGCCCAGGCCGTGCTTGAGTTCGCGGTAATCGTGCTCGATGCGCCAGCGGATCTTCGCCAGGCGGACCAGGTCGGCGATCGGGGTGTCGTCGGGCAGGTCGGACAGCCAGAACCGGGTCGGTCCGTCCTGGCCGTCGGGCCATTCGGCCAGCAACCGTACCTCGGGCAGGACGCCGTCCCACCAGCCGTGCCCGGCCACCGCGGCGGCCTGGGCCAGCCGACGTGAGCGCTCCCCGGCCGGGCGGACCCGCACCGTCAGGAAGCGGGAGGTCATCGGGCCACGGGAGCCTTCCCGCCAGGTCACCTCGCTGAAGGCTTCCCGTCCGGCGGCCGTGGCCAGTTCCGCCACCGTCACCGCCGGCTGCCGGTAGCGGGGAGCTGGCCGACGGCCGGTGCCGGACCAGGCGGGGGCGGCGGGGACTGCCTCGTGCGGCTGGACAGTGATATCAGCGCGAATGCCGACCACGTACGTGTGTCCCCGCTCGGCCAGGTCGGCGCGGAAGTCGGCGTTCTGGCCATAGCCGGCATCCGCCACCACCACCGGCGGCACAAGCTGCCATGTGGCCAGTTCGTCCAGGGCGTCCAGTGCCAGCCGCCACTTCTCCCGGTGCCCGACGCCCTCGGGGACGCCGGTCCGCCGGCGCCGGACGGCGTCATCCGCCCACTCCCGGGGCAGGAACAGCCGCCAGTTCAGCGGGCACGAGGCCACATCGGAGACCGCGTGCACGCTGACCGCGACCTGGCAGTTGGCCTGCTTGCCCAGAGCACCGCAGTACTGGTGGGCGACACCGACCGACATCCTGCCGTCCTTGGGGAACGACACGTCATCGACCGCCCAGGCGGCGGGGCCGATCCGCGGCACCATCCGCTCGGCGATCCGCCGACGCACCGGCACCGGATCCCAGGTGGACTGGTTCACGAACTGCTGCAGGTTCTGCTCATTGCCGTCCGGCAGCCGCGAGGCCATGGCCTGGATGGACTTGCGCCGCCCGTCCATCATCAGCCCCCGCAGATAACAGTCGCCCTTGGCCCGCTGATCCTTCCGCGGCACCGAGGCGAACACATCCGCCACGAATAACGCCAACGACGCCCGAACACGATTGACTTCATGTGAGTCCACACAACCCTCATGCCCCCGAACACGGGCGACACGCAGACCTAACGGAGTCCTACTAGCACCGGTGTCGGCTCCACGCTCATCAGCCTCCCCCCGTCAGCCCCAAGCCAACACATTTTAGGACCAGTTGGTGCGCTGTGAAATCGGTGCCACCAAATCGGTTTGGACAAGGCGATGGGCGGGCCGCGATCGAAGAGCTGCGGGCGAAGGCAGGGCGGGCGGCGGCCGCGGACAGCAGTCGTAGAGGACTGTAGACCCAGACCCCCGGCTCGCTCCTGCGCCGCATGGCCGCCGACCCCGGACCCGACGCCGCGAGCGTAGTCCGGCGAAACGCGGCGGACGCCGTACGGCGAGCGCTGAACAGCGGACCTCAAGCCGCCTCAGTCCGCGACGTCGTACAGGACTGGTGGCGCGAACAGGCCCCGACCACCGGCATCACAGTCCGCGACGACATGCACCAGCAAATCTTCCGCCCGCTCCCCGCCCACCTCAGCTCACTGGCCGAGACCCTGACATGGTGCGGCGAAGCCGCCGAGACGGCCGACACCCGCATCGACGTCGAGCTGACGGTCCAGAACAGCACACTGCACATCTGGCTCGGCCTGGCTTTGTTCACGAGTTACGACAGCATTGGTAAGCGGGTTCGGGAGGCACCTGGGCGAGCGCGGTGAATCGAACAGTTCACGAGTTTCGACAGCACCCCGCGTGTCGCGAGGGCCTTCCGGAGGGTTCAGCGGGGCATGCCGACAGCGCGGGAGACGGCGGTGTCGAAGGCGCGGTCGGGCAGGATGCGGCGCAGGGCAATGAGGGGGCGGGCGCCGAAGCCGGTGGCGTAGCGGGTCTTGGGGCAGCGGGCGGTGGCCGCTTTGCCGATGGCGTCGGCGATGACGCTGGGCGGGGAGTTGCGGTTGGCGTTGGCCTCGGAGCGCAGGGAGGCTGCCACAGCGGCGGCCTGCGCGGCGTAGGCACCGCTGGCGGAGGACTTCTCCAGCTTGTCGGCGGCGATGGAGCCCCATTCGGTGGCGATGCCACCGGGTTCGATCACGACGACGTCGACGCCGAAGGGCTTGGCCTCCAACCGCAGGCAGTCGCTGAGGGCTTCGAGGGCGAACTTGGTGCCGTGGTACCAGCCGCCGAGCGGGGTGTAGATCTTGCCGCCCATCGAGGTGACATTGACGATGGTGCCGGATCGCTGGGCGCGCATACGGGGCAGAACGAGCTGGGTCAGGCGGATCGCGCCGAAGACGTTGACCTCGAACTGGTAGCGGGCCTCGTCCAGGGAGACGTCTTCGAGAGCGCCGTAGGAGCCGTAGCCGGCATTGTTGACCAGCACATCGATCCGGCCGGTCTCGGCGGTGATCTTCTCGATGCCGGCGCGCATGGAGTCGTCGTCGGTGACGTCCATCGCCAGTGGCCGGATGCCGCGGTCAGCCAGCTTCTGCAGCCGGTCGGTGCGGCGGGCGGCCCCGTAGACGGTGTAGCCGAGCTCGTGGAGCTTGAGGGCAGTGGCCTCGCCGATGCCGGAGGAGGCACCGGTGACGAGGGCGGTCTTGGCGGGCATGGCGGAGTCCTCACGAATAAGATGAACTGTGGTTCACCATCTATACTGAACCCAGGTTCACCTTGATGCAAGTGGAAGGGCAGGCACCCCCGTGACCCCAGCCAGGGCGCCGCGCGCCGACGCGGTCCGCAACCGGAAGAAGATCCTGGCCGCCGCCGGCGAGCAGATCACCGCGCACGGCCCCGAAGTAGGCATGGACGAGATCGCCGCCGCGGCGGGCGTGGCCGTGGGCACCCTGTACCGGCACTTCCCCACCAAGACAGACCTGGTCGCGGCCGTCGTCGCCGCATACGTTGCCCGCGTCGCCGACGGCGCCGAGAGCGCACTCGGCCGAGTCGAGGCCGGCGCCCGTGCTGTCGACGAGCTGACCGCGTTCCTCGGCCGCGTCGTCGAGGCGTCCGTGACCGACCGCGCCGTCAAGGCCGCCGCCCAGACCCTGGGCGCGGAGCAGGGTGACCGCGCAGATGAGGACCGCGCCGGTGCCGCTGTCGCCGCCCTCATCCGCGCCGGCCAGGCCGACGGCGACATCCACCCCGACGTCACCGTCAGCGACATCTACCTGCTGTTCTCCACCGCGCCCACCGACCAGCCACCCACGGCCCGCGCCCGCTGGCTCGACCTTGTCGCACCGGGGCTGACCACCGGGGCCCGGCAAGCAGGGAACTGACCCAGTGAGACTCGGACCTCAGGTCAGAAGGTGCTATCGCTTCTCATGAACATCGAACACGGCCGCGCCAGGGTGCTGTCCAATGTCACGTACATCCGCTGTCACAAGTCACGAACAGAGCCAGCGGCCGTTCGCGGTGAGCCACAGAGCAGCGTGGCGTACACCGCACCGGTGGCGGCGCCCGCGAGGGCATCACCGAGGAGCTGGTAGCGGGCGGTGGTGCGGCCCACGGCGGCGGCGTCCTCCAGGCGGGCGGCGACGGCATGGGACCGGCTCAGCAGCCAGGGACGGAGGGTGTAGGCGCGGACCTCGAGCGCGTTCTCCCTGCTGGACGGCTCGAAGATCACGCTGTGCCTCAGGCGGCGGTCGGCGAGGGCGTGCCGGTCGGCGAGGTACGCGGCGCGGGCCGCGCGTACGGCGGCCCAGCCGCGGGGGATGACGGCGAGCAGCAGCAGGGGCAGCAGCACGGGGTGGAGCTGGGCGAGGACGCCGGCCGCGGCGGCGATCGACAGCAGCGCGGTGGTGACCGTGGTCAGCGCCTCCACCATCAGGTGGGTGTCCTTCGCAGCGCGGGAGGCGGCTTCGGACTGGTCAGCCCAGGCCGGATCGTCGTACGCGGCCAGCGGCGCCTTGGTAGTCGCTTCCAGGTAGCGGGCTTCGGCGATGCCGTCCACGCGCGGGCCGATGCGGGCGGTGGTGGCGACGGTGAGCGCCGCGACGGTGGAGCGGGCGCAGGCGGCGGCGGTGACGACGATCAGCGCGGGCAGCGCTTCGCGTACCCGCTCGCCGGTGGGCCCGGCTCCCAGCAGCGGGGTCAGGACGCTGGTGGTCGCGTACAGACCCAGCGCGGTGACCGCCCCGGAGACGAGCTGGAGCAGGCAGCTCAGCAGCACCGCGCCTGGTGCCGCCTGCCAGGCCAGCCGGATGGCGATACGGGACAGGCGCGGCAGGCGGCGGGCGATGGTCCACCAGGAGACATCGAGGGCGTCGTCGTGCCGTTCACCGCTGACGGTGTACCGGGGAATGACCACGCCCTCCGTCCGGCGCCGGGAGCGGCGCCTGCGAGCCGGAGCGGAAGAGGTGTCGCGGGTAGCAGAGGTCGTCACGCCTCGGGCAACGACTCACCCGAACGGGTGTCACGGTCCCACTCCCTGGCGGAGGGTGGCGAATACGTTTGCTATTCCGGGCGGCCGGTGTGTCGGATGCGCAGCGCGGGCGCGTAGGGCCATACCCGATCGCCCGCGTCCTGGCCGATCACCTGTCCGCGCGTCTCGGCCCAGGCGTGCGCACCGGCGGGGGCGGTCCGGGCACCGATCACCCACACCACACTCCGGCCGCGCAGCGCGGCGGCGAAGTAGCACGCGAGGGACTCCTCCAGGCAGGCCGCACGGCCCGGCCAGGCGCGGGCGGCCCGGCGCACGGCCGCGAACAGGTGGTCGGCGCGCTCGGGGGCGGCCGGAGACAGCCGGAGGCGGGCAACCAGGCCGGCGGTGGTGATGTTGGTCCGGATGGGTGCGCAGCGCAGAAGGAACAGCGCGGCGGCCAGCGCTACCAGGCCGGCGGCGGGGTCGGCCGCGCCCAGCGGAGTGTCGGTGGGGAGGGCGGGGCGGACCTGCGGCTGGGCGGGGTCGGGCGGCGGGGCGGCTGGGGCCGTCAGGAGGCCGAGCTCGCGGAACTAGCCGACCAGGGCGCCCAGGTCGGCGCGGACCAGGTCCGCATCGGCGCCCTCGCTGGTGAAGGTGGCGGTCAGTTCCTCCGCGGCTTGTTCGGGGTCGGCGCCTTCGATGATCCGGTGCCACAGCAGGGCGGCGGTGGCATTGAGGTGCTGCCAGCGGCCCCGGCCGGCGCGCACGTCCATCACCGCGGCGCCACCGCCGGACAGATGGTCGGTGTAGAGCCAGGCAGGCGCGTTTACGGACACAGGGTGCTCCCTTCGGCGGGCTGCCACCACGCGGCATACGCCGCGGTCTCGTTCAGGCGGGCAAGCCAGAGTTCGGTGACGAGCAGGGCGTGCAGGTTACCCAGCGGCGTGGGCGCTCCGGCGATGCCGGACTCCAGATCGGCGGCGGCGCGGCGGGCATCGAGCAGACCGGCGCCGGTGAGGTGCGAGTTGTCGATGACGCGCCGCAGCGCCGGGGCGTTGGCAGCCAACCCGTCGAACACGCTGGTGGTGAACAGGGGTCTTGGTCTGCCGGGCCAGCAGCCAGTGCGGCACCAGGTGGGCCAGCGCGATCCACGCGAGCGGCTTGTAGACCCCGGGCCGGGCCCGTTCGAAGGGCGGGATCGCCAGGCGGGTGGCGGCGACCGCAGTGTCCAGGAACGGCGCGTGGATCGGGACACCCCACCGCTGGCGGGCGATGGCATCGAAGGTCGCGTGCTCGGCGGCCATCCATTCCAGGTCCAGCCGGTCATGCAGCGCGCCCGGGGCGGTGTGCCGCACGGCGTGCGGCACGCGAGCGGCGACCAGCTGGCTGACGGCGCGGCGACCCGCCGGAGTCAGCCAGCGGGCAGCGGGCAGCGGCCGTCGGCGAACACCAGGCCAGCGCGTCAACCGGGGCCAGGCGCCACGAGCGGGGGAACGGCTCGGCGATCCGGCCGGCCAGCCGGTCCAGCGCGCGGGGGTAGGAGACGGCGGCGGTGGCGGCGAGCTGCCGCCAGGCCCGCCACGGCTCGATCCGGCAGACATGGGCGAAGTCGTTCGCGCGACGGAACGCCTGAATGGGCGGCCGGCGAGGAAAGCGTCCACCCGGTGACTGCTCGGCGCGGCCAGGACGTTGTCCCTGCCCCGCCCGGTCAGGTGCGCGCCGGACCCGTGGGCGACGGCCGGAGCCAATCGCGCGGCGAGCATGGACAGCACGCCCAACGACATCGACGGCAGATCGGTGACCGGCAAGCTGTCGGGGTCCTCCAGGCCGTCGAAGTGCTTCCTGAGCCTGGCATGCCAGGACGGGCCGCAGTAGAACGGCTGGGCGAATCGCGTCATGGCCCGTTCGCCACCGTCCTGGCATGCTCCCTTGGCATGTGGGTTGTCGGGGAACGCATGCGGCAGCCGTTGCCTGCATGGGGGCGACGGGCGGTGCAGGCGGAGATAGTTCAATTCCGCCAAGACATACGGGCGCTGCTCGGACCGGAGAGCCACGTGCCGCTACGGGTGCGCCTGGGACTGCGCCGATTCCTTGTCTGTAGGCGCCTCGCTTTCCTCGCTCGCGTTCTGATCCCAGTCGGGCTCTCCAGCATGGCAGGGGTGCTGGTACAGAGCGGGGTGGATGCAATGGCACAACCCCAGGCCGCTACCTCTGACGACCACGTATGGCCTGTGTGGCGCCAGGGAGCATTAGCGGGTCCGCTGATCCTCGCGATCATCGTTATGGTAACCGGATGCTTAGTGGCACTTGCCGGGACTTTTGCGGCACTGATCATCGTGCCGCTGTCCACGTGGCGGGGCACGACAGCGAGCGCCTCCCGTTGTACAAGGTGGGTCACCCGATATCGGCTCGTGCACAGCACGGCGGAGACCATCCACGCATGCGCTCAGGCGCTGGAGGCTGCCGATGATGACCGCCCCCTACGACTGCGGCAGGTGGCACAGAGCCTGGCCAGCACTTCGCGCCTGATCCGGCGGGCCTACCGCGATTTTGGCAGCATTGGGTGGCCCTCCCACCGACGCCTTGTCCTTCGCCGGCACGCGGGACAGGTTCTGGCCGCGGTCCGCGCGGCGGAGGCACATCTCGACACGGACGCCGAAGCTGCTTTGCGGGAGCTGGCCGACCTGCTGATGACGGTGTGCCACCGACATGTGTGCGGTCGCGTGGGCGCACTGCTGGACGAGGAAGTACTGGCCGGGCTGGAGCCGGTCACAGACTGGGAATGGGTGCGCCTGGTAGTGGCGCTCGCAGTGGCGAGCGGCGCCGCCGTAGGCGCAGCCTTTCTGCCGCTGCCGGCTACGGCAGCGCCCTACGCCCTGAGCGGGGCCGCCACGACGGCTTTCATGCTCATCTATACCAGCCAGCCAAGACGTGCGCTGGAGCTGTGGAGCAACGTGCGCAGGTGACAGGAGAAAGTCACCCCATCGAGGATCGAGGACCTGCACATCCGTACGGCTTCAGCAGTCTCCAGCCGTAGGCGCTGAAAAGTGGATGGCACGAACCAAGTGGTCACCAGCCTTCCGTGACAACGCTCAATCTTCGCTGGCACAGGACAAGGGTGTGACTGAGCGGCCGAGTTGGCCCGTGAGCGCTTCAGTCGGCCCGGGTGAGCTTCGTGGTTGGCCCGCAGGGCGGAGGTCGCCTTGCTCACCTGCGTGGTTTACGCAAGCCCGGGGCAGCGGCGCTGGTCGACGTCCGGCCCGCTGTCGGTGGGTGGGGCTACCGTGCGTAGACACGAGCCCAGCGCGAGTAAAGGAGGATCATGACCATATTGGAGAGTCGGCCAAACACCGCGCTCCTTGTCGTCGACGTGCAGAAGGGTGTCGTCGAAGGGGTCCACCAGCGCGACGTGGTCGTCGCGAACGTCGCCAGCCTCGTCGAGCGGGCGCGGCAGGAAGAGGTGCCGGTCGTCTGGGTCCAGCACTCCGACGAGGAGCTCACGAGGGGGAGCGACGATTGGCGGATCGTCCCGGAGCTCACTCCAGAGGACGCCGAGCCGCTCGTCGAGAAGAGCTACGGCGACTCCTTCGAGGACACCACTTTGGAGACCGTGCTGTCGGGACTCGGTGTTGGGCGGCTCGTCGTCGTCGGCGCGGAGACCGACGCGTGCATCCGCTCGACGCTCCACGGCGCGTTCGCCAGAGGGTACGACGCGACCCTGGTCAGCGACGCCCACACGACGGGCGACAAGACAGCATGGGGTGCGCCGCCACCGGACGAGGTCATCGCGCACACGAACCTGTACTGGACCTACCAGACGGCGCCGGGGCGGACGGCTGGGGCGGTCGAGACCAAGGACGTCGTCTTCGCAGGCACATCCTGACGACTTGAGTTGCGCCCTGCGGACCGACCACGACGCTCACCCGGGCCAGCTCAAGCACTCACGGGCCGACTCGGCCGCTCAGTCACAAGACTGAGCGCTTCACCTGGCCCGTGAGCGGTGTAGTTGGCCCTTCTGCGCGGTGCTGTTGGCCCGCAGGTGCGACTTTTCGAGTTAGGTGACACTTGGTCGACCGCGGCCATCCAGTTCGGCAACTGCGCCTGGGAGGGGTCGGCGGGGCGCCGGCGCCACTGCCGGGCGCCGAACAGGACCAGGAGCAGGGCGAGGGCGGGTTTCAAGGCTCCTACCCAGGCGGGCCGACTGCTTGTGGGCGGAGGCGCCGCCTGAGTATCCCGCCTCTGCTCACCAGGCGGTAGACCATGGTCCAGGCTCGCCACGGGGTCGGCTGGGCAGTGGACCGGCGGCAAGCCAGTCACTGTGTCGCTACACGCCCTTGAGGAGTCCGTCCGCGAGAGCGCCGACCGTCTCGGCATCGCGCCGGCGGGAGTACCTGTGGGCATGCCGGGTCGCAGTGGGCGAGTCCCGGCGCAGCCGGTGTGCCCGTCAGCCTTGGCCGACGTCCTTGGATGCCGCCCGGGCGATGGTGTCCGCCACCGTTGTGCATGCGAGTCGGGCCACGGAGCGCAGTTCGGCGTCGGGGGTGCCGGCACGGCTCAGTACGGCCAGCGACTGGTTGATGGCGACGACGAACGTGGCGAGCTCGTCGAGCGTCCGGCTGTCGGCCGAGGAGTCCGCCAGTGCCGTACGTACCCGTTGGCGTTGTACGTCGAGCAGGCCACGCACCTGCATGCCGTTCTCCTCCTTCAGCGTCAGTGACTGCGCGGCGGACTGAGCGATGAGGCACCCCACGGGGACCGACGGGTCGGCGATACGGCTGAGGACGACGTCGAAGAATGCCTCGACGGCCCGCACCGGGTCACCGGGGTGTGCCGCGAGCGCCTGCTCATACTGCGCCCCGTAGATCGACGCGTAGCGGTCCAGGCACTTGCCGAACAGGGTCTCCTTGTTGCCGAAGGTGCCGTAGAGGGAGCCGCGACCGAGACCGGTGGCCGAACCGAGGGCATCGAGTGAGGCGTCCGCGTACCCGCGCTGCCAGAACACCCGCATGGCCTGGTCCAGGGCCGCGCTGATGTCGAACTGCTTCCGGCCGGACACAGCGTCCACCTCCTCCTGTACGTCCCTGCTGTGATCCTACTCGCATCTTGGATCGATCGGTCAACATATCTTTGACCGATCGATCCAAGATGGTTAGCGTGAAGGTCCCGGTTGTCGCACCCGAAAGGCCGCACCATGATCGACGACATTGCGTCAGGGACCCGCGTACAGGCTGTTCCGCCTGTCGGCGGGCCCCGATCGCGCGCCGGGTTCTGGCTCGTAGCCGCTGTGTACACCGTGGTCATGCTGGGCGGGACGCTGCCGATTCCGCTGTATGTGCTCTGGGCGCCACAGATGGGCTTCGGACCCTTCACCACCACGCTGGTCTTCGCCGTCTACGCCGTGGGGACCGTGCTCGCGCTGATGGTGTTCGCGTCGCTGTCCGACCGTGTGGGCCGCCGTCCCCTCCTGGCCGCCGCTGTACTCGCCGCGGCCACGAGCACAGCGCTGTTCCTCCTGGCCCACGATGTCGGAACCCTGCTGGCAGCACGGTTCCTGTGCGGCCTGGGCACCGGTGTCTTCACCGCCACAGGGACCGCGGCACTGGGCGAGCTGGCCGGAGCCGAGCGCACCCGACTGGCGTCGACCGTCTCCACGGCGGCGAACATGGGCGGGCTGGGGCTGGGCACTATTGTCGCGGGCCTGTTCGCGCAATACGGGGCGAACCCCACGCACCTGGTGTTCTTGGCTTACCTCGCCAGCCTGGTCCCAGCGCTTGTGGCCGTCATCGTCACCCCGGAGACCGTCACGTCCCGGCAGCGCCCTGCGATGTCCGTGCGCCGCCCGGCCTTTCCCGACCGGCGGGCAGCCCGGACCGAGTTCCTGAGGGCCGCCACGGCTGTCCTCGCCGCGTTCGCGGTCAGCGGACTGTTCTCGTCGCTGGTGCCCTCCTTTCTCCGTGAACAGTTGCACGTCCACAACGTCGCAGCCGTCGGCGCAGAGGTCGGTCTGCTGTTCATCGTCGCCCTGATCGCGCAGGTGGCCGCCCCGGAGCGGTGGACCTCCGGGCGCCGGCCGACATCGGCGTTCCTCGTGGCGGGCGTCGCGGTGTTCGAGGCCGGGCTGTGGGCACGGTCACTGCCGACGTTCGCCGCCGGAACGCTCCTGGCGGGGACGGGCATCGGCTTGGCCTTCCGCCGCGGCGTCGCGGTCACCCAGCGGCTCGCCGACCCACGGCGCAGGGCGGACCTGTTCTCCACGTACTTCCTGTTCGCCTACACCGGCACGATCGTTCCCACGCTGGCCCTGGGACTCCTCGACCAGACCATCAACCAGGACGTCGCCACCCTGATCCTCGCCGTCGCCGTCATTGCGACAACCCTCGCGAGCGCACTCAGCCGCCCAGCCACCACCATGGCCTGAGCGGCCGCCGCACCGAGCGGCTCTGTCCCGCGCTCTCAATGACGGGCTCCGAATGGATACCCAGGGCGTGCCAATATGGCGCTAAACGCCATAAATATTCGATTTGTTCGGAACTCGTGCACACGGGTGCCGCTCTCGTCGTGTCCACCGCGCTCGCGGGCCCCGCCCCGGCCGACATACCGAACCAGTACACCCGAGATCGATGGAGGAAAACCATGACTGACCCGGCAATCACCGCCCGCGTCCCCGGCAACCCGGTCCGCGACCTGCCCCTGCACGACCTGGCCGGCTTCACCCACCGCTGGGTCGACGCGGGCGGTGTCCGGCTTCATGCGGTCGAGGGCGGTCAGCCGAACGGCCCAGCCGTCGTGCTGCTCGCTGGATTCCCGCAGACCTGGTGGGCATGGCGCAAGGTGATGCCCGGCCTGGCCGACCGGTTCCACGTCATCGCGATCGACCTGCCGGGCCAGGGCCACTCCGAACGCCCGGACGGCAGCTACGACACACACACAGTCGCCGCGCACGTCCACGCCGCGGTGCAAGCGCTCGGAGTGTCGACATACTGGCTGGCCGCCCACGACATCGGCGCCTGGGTCGCCTTCTCCCTCGCCCTCAACTTCGAGAGCCAGCTTCACGGGGTCGCTCTGCTCGACGCCGGCATCCCGGGCATCACCCTCCCCGACACCATCCCGACCGACCCCGAGGTGGCGTGGAAGACTTGGCACTTCGCATTCCATCTCGTGCCCGACCTGCCCGAAACACTGCTCACAGGCCGTGAACGCGAGTACGTCGGCTGGTTCCTGAAGGCCAAGACCCTCGCCGCCGACACCTTCGACGACGCCGAGATCGAGCAGTACGCCGCGGCCATCACCGCTGACGGCGGACTCCGCGCTTCCCTGGCCTACTACCGACACGCCGCTGAATCGGCGCGGAAGAACCACGAGGCCCTTGAACAGCACCACCTGACGGTGCCGGTTCTCGGGATTTCCAGCAGCCACGGTTCCATCCCCGACATGGCAGCTTCCATCCGGCCGTGGGCCGACAACACCACCGGGATCGTCGTGCCGGACGCAGGCCACTTCATCCCGGACGAACAACCCGACGCCGTCGCTGCCGCTCTGGCCGCCTTCATCGCTGAAAGCGATTGACCCCGGCCACACCCACCCCCCTGCCAGGCGACCGGCTTGTGCTGGCTCACAGCGTTGTTCCGGCTCACCGCGAACTCACCGAACGCCGCCCTCGCTCCCGAGGGCGACGACGCATCCGGCGTCGGCAAAGGCTGCGGCTGAAAGCCCCTCGGCGCCGACGGCCCCTGCCTGCGGCCCGTTCGGGACCTGGACCGCACCGAGCTGGTCGCCGTGGTGGCAGGGCGGCAGGCGCCGCGCGGCCTGGCGCCCTGCCACGGCATGCACGGTCTGCGTGCCCGTCTGCCCGATCCTCTACGGGATCATCGGGCGGCGACGTCCTCGGTGGCCTCTGCCTCGTCCGCGGCCACGGGGGCCGGTTTCTTCGGTCCGCGCAGGGCGATGTAGACGAACAGGGCGCCCATGACGGCGGTGCCCACCCACATGGCCTGCTGCCATCCGTCGACGAAGGACTGCTGGGCGGCGTGGACCAGGTCCTGCGCGCGCGGGCCTGCGCTGGGTACGGCCTCCAGGGCGTTGGCGATGCCGTCGCGCGCGGTGTCCGCGGTGCCCTGCGGGATGCCCTGAAGTCTGCCGTCGATGGAGCTGCGGTAGCCGGCCGACAGCAGCGCGCCCAGCAGCGCGACGCCCAGTGCGGTGCCGAACTCGCGGGTGGCGTCGTTGAGGGCGGAGGCGACGCCCTGCTTCTCGCGCGGCAGTGAGCTGGTGATGGCCTCCGTGGACGGTGTCATCGCCAGACCCGAGCCGAAACCCAGGGCGAGCAGGCCGGCCAGGACGGAGAGATAGCCGCCGTCGACGGAGACGAACAGCGCCATCAGGGCCAGGCCGACACCGGTCAACGCGATGCCGATGGCCAGGGTCCGGCGGACGCCGATCTGTGCGGCCAACCTGGGCGCCACACCGGAAGTCACAATCAGTACCACGGCCCTGGGCAGCATCGCCACCGAGGACAGCAGCGCCGACCAGCCCAGCACGGCCTGGAAGAACGGCAGGAGGACCACGGTGATACCCGCCTGGACACCGAAGGTCACCAGCAGGGTGACCGAACCGCCGGCCAGGCCGCGCTCACGGAACAGCCGCACGTCCAGCAGCGAGGCGTCCCGGCGGCGCAGCTCCCAGACCACGAAACAGACGGTGGCAACGAGACCGACGGCGAGGCCGATCACGGTCACCGAGGCGGTCCAGCCGCGCTCTGGCCCCTCCTGCAGGACGAAGATGAGGCCGACCACCGCGACGGCGGCCACCAGCGCGCCGATGGTGTCGAACGAATGGCGGGACCGCTCGAAGGAGTTGGGAACCGACTTCAGCGTCATGGCCAGGGCCACGACGACCAGGACCCCCGGCAGGGCGAACAGCCAGCGCCAGTTGGCGGCGTCGACCAGGAACGCCGACAGGAACAGGCCCACGACGCCGCCGCCTCCGCCCACTCCGGTCCACACCCCGATCGCCTTCCCGCGCTGCTCCTCGGGGAAGGTGGAAGTGATGACGGCAAGGGTGATGGGCACGATCATCGCCGCTCCGACACCGGCGCCCATCCGCGCGGCGATCATCACCTCCGCGTTCGGGGCCAGGGCGCCCGCGACGCTCGCGACGCCGAAGACGGCCAGCCCCGCGACCAGCATGGGCTTGCGGCCCAGACGGTCACCGATGGCGCCGAGCGGCAGCAGCAGGGCGGCCAGGGCGAGGGTGTAGACGTTGATGATCCACAGGACGGTGCTCTGCGAGGCCCCGAAATCGACGGCCAGGTGGGTCTGGGCCACGTTCAGCCCCGACACCGACGCGATGACGGCCATCAGCGCGACCGAGACGGCGATCAGGATCGTCCGCAGCTGACGCGCATCCAGCGCACTCCCGCTCGTGGCAGCGGCTGCCGCCTGGGGAGGCTGGTTCGGGGTCATGGGCACCTCTCAGAAATGGGCACGGGAAGTCAGCGCCGGCGTGTGGCCGGTCGCCGAGTGAGGGGGTGGGGCCCGCCACGGCGCACCCGCGGGGCGCTCGCGCGAGCCGGGATTCGAGCGGTGGCGGTCGCGTTGTGTGCCGCGGCGAATGCCGCGCCGGCGGTGACCGCCAGGGCGTGAGCGGAAGGGAACTTCCTGCTTCTCATCCACCGTAGCGCCGTAAACGGGCGACACCTCCCACTTTCGTTAAAGTGGGAGACATGCCTGCTCAGAGCTCTCGGAAACCAGGCCGACCACTACCGGCTTGCACCGACGGCCCCCCGCCGCCCGCCGCGGCCACCGGGCTGCGCGCCGACGCCCGGCGCAACCGCGACCGCATCCTCGAAGCCGCCCGCGAGGCATTCACGATCCACGGAATCGACGTACCCATAACGACGATCGCCCGCCGCGCAGGGGTCGGCGCAGCCACCCTCTATCGGCACTTCCCCACCCGAGCCTCGCTCGTCACCGAAGCCTTCGCCGCACAGATGGCCAGCTGCGTCGCCGCCCTCGACGACGCGCTGGCCGACCCCGATCCCTGGCGCGGACTCTGCAGTGTGATCGAGAAGGTGTGTGCCATGCAGGCCACCGACCGGGGCTTCACGGCCGCCTTCCTCTCCCAGTTCCCCGACGCCGTCGACCACGAGCGCGACCGCACCCGCGCGGAGAGGGGCCTCGCCCAACCGGTGCAGCGGGCCAAAGACACGGGGCAACTGCGGGCCGACTTCCACCCCGCCGACGTCACTCTCCTGCTCCTGGCCAACAGCGGCGTCGTCGGAGAGTCCCAGCAGGTCTCGCTGGCCGCGTCCCGACGCCTGGCCGCCTATCTTCTCCAGTCCTTCCGATCCGGCCATACCGAGCCCCTGCCCCCGCCGGCACCGCTGGGACTCCAGCACATCCACCAGCCTCCGCCCACCCACTAGTACTGCAACGGTGCTTGCCGTGACTGCTGACCAGGTCGGTCGTTGGTGTGGTTATGGGTGGGGACCTCGCTGATGTCAGGTTGTGGTCGGGTGAACTGGACGCTGTGCACGAGCGATTCGTGCATCGTTTCAGCAGGTCGGAGCCCCGGGAGTCGGCACTTGCTTATATGCGGGGCCTGATCGCTCCGCTGCAACGGAAGAACGGCTGGACGCTGGCGGAGGAAGCCGGCCATACGGGCCCGGACCGTATCCACCGGATGCTGAACCGGATCGAGTGGGACGCCGATGAAGTGCTCGACGACGTGCGTCAGTACGTGGTCGACAACCTCGGCGACCCCGATGCCGTCCTGGTCGTGGACGACACGGGCTTCTTGAAGAAGGGGACGCGGTCGGCCGGGGTGCAGCGGCAGTACTCCGGCACCGCCGGGCGCACGGAAAATTGCCAGGTCGGCGTCTTCCTCGCCTATGCCACCGACCGCGGGCGGACACTGATCGACCGGCGTCTGTATCTGCCCGCCTCCTGGACCGACGACCGCGAAAGGTGCCGCCGGGCCGTCATCGAGGACGACGTCGCCTTCGAAACCAAGGTGGCCACGGCCAAGACGATGGTCCGCCGCGCCATCGCGGACAAGATCCCGTTTCACTGGGTGACCGCGGATGCCGCTTACGGGTTCAGCAAAGGCTGGCGGTCGGAGCTGGAGCGGGCGGACGTCTTCCACGTCATGGCCACCACCCGCCACGACACCGTGGTCACCCGCTGGGCGATCGACCATCCCGTCCACGACCTGTTTCCCGGTCTTGCCCGGCAGAAATGGAAGCGCCGTTCCTGTGGCAGCGGGGCTCACGGCCTGCGGATCTACGACTGGGCCCGTGTCGAGGTGCGGCCCTGGCACCGGCCCGACCGCCGCCACTGGGTGGTCGCCCGCCGCAGCGTCGCCCGCCCGCAAGAGATCTCCTACTACATCGTCTACTGCCCCACCGAGACCACGCTCGATGATCTGATCCGCATTGCGGGCAGCCGGTGGGCCATCGAGGAATGCTTCCAGAGCGCGAAACAGGAATGCGGCCTGGACGACTACCAGGTTCGCCGTTATCCCGGCTGGCACCGCCACATGACCCTGGCCATGGCCGCCCACGCCTGCCTGACCGTCCTGCGAGCCCGAGAGCTGGACACGGACAAAGCAGAAACGGATCCTCCCAGCTCATCCACCTCAGCCTCGCCGAAATACGACGGCTGATCACCCGACTCACCGACCGCCGACCCACACCCGTCGAGCACATCCTGCACTGGTCGACCTGGCGCCGACGACGACAACACCAGGCCCGCACCAGCCACTACAAACGACGCGGACACAACCCCTGACCTGCCCACCAGTCACGACAAGCACCGTTGCAGTATTAGAGGTCATCTCATTTGGTGAGTCTGCGGTAGCAGATGAGGGTACAGGCGATGCTGGTGAATGCCAGGAAGTGGATGGCTTTCCGTTCGTAACGACGGTGAAGTCGTCGGCATCCGGCGAGCCAGGACATCGTGCGTTCGATCGTCCAGCGGTGGCGTCCCAGCCGCTTGGAGGACTCGATGCCTTTGCGGGCGATGCGGTGCCGGATGCCGCGCTGCCGTAGCCATCGGCGCAGGTGGTCGTAGTCGTAACCTTTGTCGCCGTGGAGCTTGGCTGGCCTTCGGCGGCGAGGTCCGCGGCGGGAACGGATGGGCGGGATGCCGCGCACGAGCGGTTCGAGCGCCTGGCTGTCGTGAAGGTTGGCGCCCGAGATCCCGATGGAGATGGGCAATCCGGTCCGCTCGGTGATCAAGTGGATCTTCGAACCCTTCTTACCCCGATCTACGGGATTCGGACCCGTCAGGTCCCCCCTTTGAGAGCCCTCATGTTCACCGAGTCGATCGCGCACCGCGACCAGTCCAGCTCACCGCGCGACCCGAGCTCATCCAGGACCAGGCGGTGCAGCTTCGCCCACACCCGCGCCTGGGACCACTCCATGAACCGGCGGTGAACGGTGGCACCGGACGGGCCGAACACGAGCGGGACCTGCGCCCACGTGCAGCCAGTGGTCGCCACGAAGATGATCGCGGCCAGCACCTCACGATCTCCGTACCGGCGTCGACCACCGCCCTGCGGACGGGTCGACACCTCCGGAACCACCCGCTGGAACAACTCCCACAACCCGTCCGGCACCAGACGTTCGACCATCAACACACAACCAGGCTACCGGCGAACCCAAATGAGATGGCCTCTTACTGGGCTGTCAGTAGAGGCAGGACCGAGCGGGTGGTTGTTAACCTCGATCTTGCATGAGGGTCCGTCAGCTTGCTGACGGACCCTCATGCAAGATCGAGGCTAGGCAGTCATGTCGATGACGATCTTGCCGAATACGTCACGGCTGGCCTGCGCCGTGTAGGCGGCTTTGGCGTCCTTAAGGGCGAAGGTTTTCTGGACCACCGGTGTGATGCCGTGCTGGTCGATAAAGTCAACGAGCTGGACCAATGCTTTGGAGCTACCGACAGCTATACCGCGGATGGAGGCGCCCTTGCTCATAAGCACAGGCAAGGGCAGCGGCGCATCGCCAGCGGAGAACAGGCCCATGACGGCGATCTCTCCGCCTGCGCCGACGGCCATGATGGATTGCGTCATCGCATCTCCCCCGACGGGGTTGACCACCTTGTCCATTCCGCCGGTGCTGGCGTAGATGTTTTCGCCCCAGGTAGGCGTGGTGCGGTAGTTGAGCACGTCTACAGTCCCGAGCTGCCGCAACTGCCCTTCCTTGGTCTGCTGGCTTGTGGTGGCAATGACCTCCGCGCCGAAGGCTCGGGCCAGCTGGAGGGCGAATAGGGAGACGCCCCCGGTGCCCAAGGTGAGGATCATCTGGCCCGCGGTAACGGGGTGTTCCTCGGTGAGGGCCGTCCATGCGGTCAGGCCCGCGCAGACCAGAGTGGAGGCGTGCACGAAGTCCAGGCTCTGCGGCATCCGGGTGACCCGGTTGGCGTCGAGGACCACGTATTCGGCCAAGACGCCGTTCTCGCCGGGCGAGCCGAGTCCGAATCCCAGACGGTCGGTGGGCGGAGGGCCATCGACCCAGTCGCGGAAGTAGACACTGATGACGCGGTCACCGACCGCCCAGCACTCCACGCCGGCTCCCACAGCGTCGATGACTCCGCTGCCATCGGCGACCGGAATGGTTTCCTCCTCAACGCCCTGCCCGTAGTGGCCGTTCAGGATGATCTGGTCACGGTAGTTCAGCGCAGCCGCCTTCACCGCAACTCGCACTTGCCCTGGTCCCGGGTCGGGCACAGGGGCCTCCTTCATGACCAAGGCATCCTGCCCCGATTTGCCCGGTTCTAGCACCCACTTACGCATGGTGTTCCGTTCCCGTGAAGTAAGTAACTGGTTGGTTGCATTGATAGCACGCATCCAGTCCGCGATGCAACCGACTGGTTACTTGTTAGACTCGGGGGATGCGGGCTCCTGGCAGGCCGAAAGATTCGGCGCAGACGAAACGGCGCATCCTTGATGCCGCAATCACGGAATTTTCGGCGCACGGGCTCGCCGGCGCTCGGGTGGAGCGCATCACCGAGGCGGCGATGTGCAACAAGGCGATGCTCTATCGCTATTTTTCCAGCAAGGAGAAGCTCTTCGACGCCGTATTCGACGAAATCGTTGTCCGCACCGTCGACGCCGTCCCCATGGACGTTACCGACCTTCCTGGATATGCCGCGCGCATCTTCGAGCAGCACCTGCGCACACCCAACATCCTGCGCATCGCCACCTGGGACCATCTCGAACGTGGTGGAGCTGGCATGCGGCTGGCCACCGTCGCCGAGGTCAACCGGGCCAAGGTGCAGAAGATTGAAGCAGCTCAAGCGGCGGGGATGGTCACCTCCCGCTACCCGGCCGAAGTCATCCTGCACATCACGCTTGCCCTGTCACGGCCGCTCGTCGGAACTGACGTCACCATCCCCGCCGCTACCCCCTCGCATCACATCGCTGACGCCGTACGCGCTGCCCTCACCGAGTGAGCAACACCCGGCGCAAATGCTGTAGGCGCTAGCCTCGCGCTTTCACGAGACGGGCTGTCCAGCTGGTGATCAAGAAAGCAGAAAGTGCCTCTGAGCAGCGAGAATGAGGATTGCTAAGGTCCTTGTTCCCGCCACCGCCGGAGGCACTTCCCAGGTGAAGAAGCGTATCGGGTCCTACCCGCGTGTCCGCGTCGAGGGCGGCGGTCGCGGAGTCGTCTCGCAGGCCGACGCGGTGCTGCTGGTCGAGACGGTCCGCAAGACCGGCCTGGGTACGGCGATATCGACGGCGCTGGCACCGTGGCGCAGACCGAGGGCAGTGCACGACCCGGGCAAGATCCTGCTGGATGTCGCGCTCGCGGTGGCGCTGGGAGGGGACTGCCTGGCCGATGTGGGCATGTTGCGGGCCGAGCCGGCCGTGTTCGGTCCGGTGGCCTCCGACCCCACGGTCTCCCGGCTGATCGGCGCGCTGGCGTCGGGCGGACATCGGGTCCTGGCCGCGCTGCGCACCGCCCGTGCTGAAGTGCGCGAACAGGTATGGCGGTTGGCCGGTGACACAGCACCGCACGCCGGCGGGCAGGTGGTCGTGGACATCGACGGCGTCCTCGTCCTGGCACACTCCGAGAAGCAGGACGCAGCCGCGACCTGGAAGAAGACGTTCGGGCACCACCCGCTGATGGGCTTCGTCGACCACGGCCGCGGCGGGTCCGGCGAGCCGGTCGTGGGCCTGTTGCGGCCCGGCAACGCGGGCTCCAACACCGCCGCCGACCACATCGAAGCCACCCGGCTGGCCCTGGCCCAACAGCCCAAACGGTTCCGGCGCGGGCGGCAGACACTGATCCGCACCGACTCCGGCGGCGGCACCCACGAGTTCGTCGCCTGGCTCGCGAAGCGCGGGCGGTGGATGTCGTACTCGGTCGGCATGACCATCACCGACGCCATCCACCAGGCCGTCTTGAAAGTCCCGGCCTCGGCCTGGACGCCGGCCGCCGAACCCGACGATGATATCCGCGACGGCGCCTGGGTCGCCGAACTCGCCGGCGACTGCCTGACGGACTGGCCGAAGGGGCTGCGGCTGATCGTGCGCAAGGAACGGCCGCACCCCGGTGCCCAATTGCGCTTCACCGACGCCGACGGCATGCGCCTTACCTGCTTCGCCACCAACACGGCGGGCGAGGCGATCGCCGCCCTCGAACTGCGCCACCGCCGAAAATGGCTCTGTCCGCAGTTCCGTGAATCCCCAGGTCAGTCCCAAGCTGAGAGAGCGAGTTCGATTCTCGTCACCCGCTGCATGATGAAACCCCAGGTCAGTGGCCTGGGGCTTGTTGTTGTCTCTTCTGCCTCTGAGTTGGCCGTGTCGGCGGGCTATGCGGTGCTGCTCGTTGTAGGGGTGGTGTCCCACTGCGAGTGCAGGCCGGAGACGAAGGTGGTGAATTCGTCGACCATGTCGATGTCGTCGGGGTCGAGCAGCCATTGCTGTTGGAGTCCGTCGAGGACGGCGACGGTCAGGTGGACGAGGGCGGTGATGGGTGCGTCAGGGTGGATCTCGCCGCGGTGCTGGCCGTCCCGGATGGCGTCGGTCAGCCAGCTCTGGGTGCTGGTGTAGTGATCGCGTAGCCAGGCATGGGCGGGATGGCCGGGTTCGGTGGCCTCAGCGGAGAGCCGTACGAACAGCCCGACGAGTTCGGGCCGGTTGGAGTTGCGCGCCACGAGACCGGTGAGGGCATCGAAGGCGGCCCAGCCGAGCGGCGGGCGGTCGTCGGTACCGGACAGAAACCGGCCGTCCTCGGCTTCACGATGTTCCAGTACCGCCGCGAGAAGCGCGGCCTTACTTGGGAAGTGATGCAACAGCCCGGACTGGGACAGCCCGGCTTTCTCGGCGACCAGGGCGATGCTGGCTCCGCGGTAGCCGGCGGTGGAGAAGAGCTCAACGGCGGCCCGGACCGCCTTGGCACGGGATTCGGCGCCCGCCGCCTCCACCCTGGATCTCGCACGGGGGGTGCGGTAGCGGGGTGGGAAGGACATGTGTGGTGCTCCTCAATGCTCAGGCGGTCCGTGGCTCCGGTCAGCGGGGTTCGTGCACGGCCAGGGTAATGCGGATGTCCCCCAGGCCCCGGGCGATCACTATTTCGCCGCCTTCCAAGGGCCGCCAGACTCGCGCGCCGGTGTCCCAACTCCGCTGGGTGCGGGTGTCGCAGGGGACCTCGATGGTGGCCGTCTCACCCGGGAGGACCTCAACTCCCGCCCAGCCGATGAGCCGGACCGGTTCGGCCGAGTCGGCAGGTCGCCGGTACACCTGGACGACTTCCCGGGAGGCATGGGTGCCGATGTTGGTGACCTGCGCCCGCACTCTGTGCACGGTGCCGTCCTGGATGGCGAGGTCGGCGTGTTCGTAGCGCCAGGCGCCGTAGCCCAGCCCGTGACCGAACCAGAACAGGGGCTGGGGGCCCTGATGCGCGGCCCATCCGCGGTATCCGAATGCGGGGCCCTCCGTATAGGCGAGCGCGCCCTCGGCCGGGGTGGTGCTCCAGACCGGGCCGTCGCCGTCCCGGGCGGGGAAGGTGGTGACCAGTCGGCCGGCCGGCTCGGTCTCGCCGAGCAGTGCTGCGGCGACCGCGTCACCGGCTTCCTGGCCGGGCAGTCCGGCCCACAGCACTGCGTCGACCCGGTTGAGCCAGGGCATGAGTACCGGCGTCGCCGCGTTGACCACGACCACGGTGCGCTTCGCCGCCGCGGCGACCGCAGCGACCATGGCGTCCTGCTCTCCCGGCAGCGCGAGTGTCGTCTTGTCGAGCCCCTCGGTTTCCTGTTCGTCGGTCAGGCCGACGACCACGATGGCCAGATCGGCGCCGGCGGCGGCGCGGGCCGCCGCGCCGATCGCCGCGGCCGACGGCGGCGAGGCAGGACGGGCGATCAGGCCGGATCGGCTGTGCTCCGTCAGCCGGGGGCGGGTGGCCGTGAGGATCGCACCGGGTTCGAGGTCGAGGTTCGTTGTCCAGGACGGTGGGTTGAGCACACCCGCCGAGAACGCGGCGGCGCCGTCCCGGGAGACGGTGTACCGCTCGGCGCCGACTCGCACGGTCCATTCGCCCAGGCCGGTCACACCGACCTGCATGCGGGCCGGCGCGTCCATGCCGATACGGGCCGCCAGTTCGATGGTGTCGGCGCTGTCGAGCCAACTGCCGCGACCGGTGACGAGTTCGGTCACTTCGACGTGCCGGGAGTCCACCACCGTGCCGTAGGCGTCGCGGGCGGTCACTCGCATGCCGGGCCGTCCGGTCTCCGGATCGCGCAGCAGGTCAGGTACGGGCACCGGGCGGTGCCGGACCTCCACTCCGTCGATCACGGACACCCGCTCCGGGCCGAGCGCGGCGGTCATTCCGTCGGCGACGGACACCACGTGGGGCGGACGCAGCTTTGCCGAGCCGCCACCCTGGGCAATGGTCTCGATGGCATGGCGCCCGATCACGACCACGCTCCCGACGTCGGGTGAGAGCGGCAGTGTGGCCTCGCGGTTGGTCAGCACGGCCATCCCGCCCGCGGCGAGCCGCCGCAACTGGTCCCGGCGAACGGGACTGTCGGGCTCGGGCAGTTCGCGAGTCGAGGCAACGAACGGGCCGGGGAACCGGCCGACCCTGGCCGCGAGGCGCAGCAGTCGCCTGAGGTGCTCGTCGATGGCGCTCCCCTCGACCTCGCCGGCGCGCACGGCGGCCACCAGGTGGTGTTCCCAGGGGCCACCGGGGCCGGGCATCACCAGGTCCAGGCCCCCGGTGGCGCTGGCCGCGGTGGACCGGGTGGCGTACCAGTCGGACATCACCACGCCGTCGAAGCCCCACTCGCCCTTGAGGATGCCGTCGATCAGTTCGGCGTGCTCGGTGGAGGCCGTCCCGTTGACCCGGTTGTAGGCGGCCATGACCGACCATGCGCCGGCGTCGGTCACCACCATCTCGAACGGCAGCAGATAGACCTCGCGCAGCGTCCGCTCGTCGATGACCGCGTCGACCGTGGTGCGGTCGGTTTCGGACTCGTTGGCCAGGAAGTGCTTCGGAGTGGCGGCGACACCGTGCCGCTGGAGTCCGCGGACGACGCCGCTTGCCAGCGCCCCGGTCAGCAGCGGGTCCTCACTGAAGGTCTCGAAGAGCCGCCCGCCCAGGGGAGTGCGATGCAGATTGATCGTCGGGCCGAGCACCACATGGGTGTCATGGGCGGCGGCCTCTTCCGCCAGCAGTTCCCCGACCTGCTCGGCCGTGTGCGCGTCCCAGTGCTGGGCCAGCACGGTTGCGTTGGGCAGCAGGCAGGACATGCGGCCGCCGGTGAACTCCGGGCCCCGCACGCCGGTGGGGCCGTCCGACAGCCGCACCTCAACCAACTCGATCGCGGAGTCGGCGTGCAGGGCGAACATCGCCGCCCCGGTCAGCAGGCGCACCTTCTGCTCGAGGTCGAGCACGTCGATCACCTTCTCGATCCGGCCCGCCAAGTGGTCGACATCGTCAACTTTCATGATGTCCTTTTCAGTTCCACCGGACTCCCGGCTCAACGGACCTTCTTCACCGGGACGATGGCCAGAGCGCCCACCACACACACCACGGTCGCGGTCCCCAGCAACAGCCCGTAGTTGTGACCGCCACCGATTCCGACCAGCACCGCGCCCACGGCCGGTGCGATCGACTGCGGAGCGGCGTTGGCGATGTTGAACACCCCGAGGTCCTTCGCCGCGTCGTCAGGGTTGGGCAGTACGTCGATCACCAGCGCCAGGTCCACCCCCATGTAGATGCCGTACCCCAGTCCGCACACGATTTCGGCCGCATAGAACATCCCGACGGTGTCGGCCTGGCTCAGCACGGCCAGGCCGAGTCCGAAGATCAGCGTCGACGTGAAGACGAACACCTTGCGGCGCTGCAGGCGGTCGGAGAGCAGTCCCGTGGTCTGCGCGGCGACCACCAGGGTGATCGTGTAAACCAGCACGCCGGTGGCCATCACCGACGCCGCCCGGGCGACCGACAACCCGAACTGGTCCTGCAGGTACAGCAGCCGGAACGTGGTGAACAGGTACGAGGCGGTGACGAGAAGGAACCGCGACGCCCACGCCAGGCCGAAGTCCGGGTACCGGCGGGGGTTCACCCAGAACGTCTGCAGCAGCGTTTTCAGCCCGCCCTGGCTCGGCGGGCGCCGCAGCAGCGGACGGTCCGGCAGGACCACCGCGAACAGCAGCATCAGTCCCACCGCCACCAGCGCGGGGACCAGGAACAGCACCACCGGCTGCCCGCTGAAGTACTTGCCGGCGTAGGCGGCACCCAGGATCGCGCAGTTCTGCACCACTCCCAGCAGCCCGGCGACCTTCCCGCGCTGGAAGGTGGGCACCTGGTCCGCGACCGTCGCCACGTGGGCGGCCAGCGCCGCGTTGGCCGACGCCTGTCCGACGAACCACGCCGCCACGAGCACCGCCAGACTCTGCGTCGTCGCGATGACCAGAAGGCACACCGCCAGGCCGAGTGCTCCTGCCACCAGCCACGGCCGACGGCGCCCGAACCGGCCGGTCGTGCGGTCGCTGATCCGTCCGAAGACCGGGTTCGCGACGAATGCCGCCACCGCTCCCACGGTGGACACCAGTCCCAGCGCCGCGACCTCATGCCCCGGCGCCACCTCCTGGACCTTGATGGCCAGGCCGACGAACACCGGAGCCGCCAGCGCGAGGAACAGCCCCAACTGCGCCAACGCCATGGTCGTGACCAGCCACTTGCCGGCCGGGCGTACCGGCGGTCTCGTCATCTCCGAAACGTCGGCCCCGGTCCCTGATCCCACCACAGCCATCTCAGCCTCCTCGTTGCGATCCGGTCGCCGCGAGGCGCCTGGGTCGACATGGTGGCCGAAAATAGACTCCACGTACAGACCGATCACACGGTCTGTAGACCAAATCGTTATATTGGCGGGTCGGCGGGTGCCGATTTCCCACCCATATGCGGAGCAGCCTCCGCGCAGACGACTTCATGGCGACACGGATCTTCCGGACCCCCTTGTGCCGTGCCCTCCGCGCGCCCAGAAGCACGGGAAACTCGTCACCCGCTCCATGCGGAAACCCCCAGGTCAGTCCTTCTGGTCCCTGTCGGGGAACGCCTCGCCGGCGTGACCGTCGAGTTTTCCGGTCAGGGGCGGGAACGAGGGATCGTTTCGGCAGTGTGTTACCTACCGTGGCGAGCAAGACGGTTGAGGATGTGCTGTTTCCCGGGCTCGGCGTGCGAGTGGAGCGTGTCAGCGACTCCTCCGGCGCTCTAGTGGTGGAGGCGGTGGGCACCGGCCGGCCGGGCCGGTGCCCGGACTGCCGGAAGCAGGCCAGACGCGTACACAGCTCATGCCAACGCAGCCTGGATGAACGGCCGTTGGGCTCACGGCGGGTCGTGGTCCGGCTCCGGGTGCGCCGGTACTTCTGCGACCGTAGGAAGTGTTCCCGGAAGACGTTCGTCGAGCAGGTGCCGGGCCTGACCGAGCGGCACCGCCGCTCCAGCACCGTGCTGACGGGCTGGCTGAGGTCGATCGCGATCGAGTTCGGTGGCCGCCCGGCTGCCCGGCTGTGCCGCCGACTGCCGCTGGCCGCGGGCCGGACCCGTCTGCTCGGGCTGCTGACGGCGCCGGCAGTGCCGGACCGTGCCCCGCGGGTGTTGGGAGTGGACGAGTTCGCCTTCCGCAAGGGATGCGCCTACGGCACCGTGCTCGTCGACGTCGAGGCCGGCCGGGTAGTGGACGTGCTTCCCGACCGCACCTCCGAGACGTTCGCGGCCTGGCTGACCGAGCACCCTGGAGCCGAGATCATCTGCCGTGACCGGGCCACCGCCTACACCAAGGCGGTCAAGGAAGCCGCTCCCAACGCCGTCGAGGTCGCCGATCGTTGGCAGTGCGCCATGAGGCGCCTTGTCGTATTCCCGATTCAGTCGGGAAGAATTTGGAGGGAGGTTCTTGGGTCTGATGGCTTACCTAATCCGGAAACGGTGATGGGACCGCAGCATGCCAGAAAATCGACGGCCGGGCTCAGGTATTGGAGACGGGGCGTCGAGGGACCCGCGTGACACGGTGAAAGCTGGATTGCCTGAACCCCAATCTCCAGAAGACTGAAGGTCGAGTCCGTCGGAAAGATACCTGACACCGACGCCGCACCCTGCGACGGCTTGATGCCATGGTCGACGCAACCTCCGGAGTGCGGAGCGATGCCCAGCGAGGGCATTCAAGGAGATGAATGGGGCACCTACATCACGCTACGACGTACGACAAGGACGAACATGGGATCGCCTACGGGAAGAGATCTTCCTAAGGCGACGGAGGCCCCGTAGTAGTCGCCGGAGTCACGACCGGCCAGGGAGGACGGGAAAGCCGTCCACATCGGGCGAAGGGGGCCAGGTGATCGGACACCACAGAGTCGGGAGGTATGCGTAATGCAGAGCGCCGAAACGGTGCTGGGTGTCCTCCGTGAACGCGGCAGGCGTGGCCTGCCGTGCAATGAACTGTATCGACAGCTCTTGAATCCGCAGTTGTATCTGCTGGCCTACGGACGTCTGTACTCCAACAAGGGAGCGATGACGCCCGGGGTCAACGGGGAGACCGTGGACGGCATGTCGCTGGGCAAGATCGAGCACGTCATCGACGCGCTGCGCCACGAACGCTACCGGTGGAGCCCAGCTCGCAGGGTCTACATCCCGAAAGGACGGGCCAGCATGAAGTTGCGCCCGCTCGGCCTGCCGTCCTGGAGCGACAAGCTCGTTGGCGAGTGATCCGCCTGCTGCTTGAGGCGTATTACGAGCCGACGTTCTCCAATTCGTCCCATGGTTTCCGTCCCCGCCGGGGTTGCCACACCGCGTTACGCGATGTGGTCAATACCTGGACAGGCACAGCCTGGTTCATCGAGGGGGACATCGCCCAGTGCTTCGACCGGCTTGACCATTCGGTCATGCTCCGAATCCTGGGTGAGAAGATCCACGGTAATCGGTTCCTGCGGCTGGTGCGTAACATGCTCACGGCCGGATACATGGAGGACTGGGTCTGGAATGCCACGCACAGCGGCAGTCCACAGGGTGGCGTTGTGTCACCGATCCTGTCCAACATCTATCTGCATAAGATGGATGAGTACATCGAGAAGGTTCTTATCCCGGAATACACCCGGGGGCGAGTCAGGAAGTCGAACCGTGCCTTTCACCGGGTGTGGGCGGCAATGGCAAATGCCCGCAAGCGCGGAGATCTCACCAAGGTGCGGGAACTGCGCAAGCAACTCCACAGCATGCCCAGCATGGATACTCAGGATCCTGGCTACCGGCGGCTGAGGTATGTGCGCTATGCCGATGACACCCTCGTCGGGTTCGCCGGAGCAAAGGCAGAAGCCGAAGAAATCAAGGAGCACCTCGCGCAGTTCCTGCGGGACGATCTCAAGCTGGAACTGTCGCCGGAGAAAACACTTATCACGCACGCCCGAACCAGGGCGGCGAGGTTCCTCGGCTACGACATCACCGTGCTTCACAACGACCGCAAGATCTCCGGCAGGCGACGCACTGTCAATGGGACCATCGGTCTGCGTGTCCCTCGTTCGGTGGTATCTGCCAAGCAAGCCCAGTACAAGGAGCGCGGAAAACCCGCGCGCCGACCCGAACTGCTGAACCAGGACGACCACGTCATCATCAGCACCTACGGATCGGAGTACCGCGGCATCGTCCAGTACTACCTGATGGCCGGCGACGTCTTCCGACTCGCCCGGCTGCAATGGGTCATGGAGACCTCGATGCTGATGACACTCGCCAACAAGCACCGCTCGTCGGTGTCGAAGATGGCCCGCAAGTACGCGACCACCATCGACACGCCGCACGGGCCACGCAAGTGCTTCGAGGCGCGCGTAGAACGCATCGACAGGAAACCACTGGTCGGAAGGTTCGGCGGGATCCCGCTGCGACAGAACAAGAAGACGGTCATCACTGACCGTCGGCTGGCCCCGGTCACCATCAAACGCAAGGCACTGGTCACCCGGCTCCTGGCGGGACGATGCGAGGCATGCGGACGCGTCGACGAGGTGGAGGTTCACCACGTCGCCAAACTCGCCGATCTCGGACGATCCGGGAACCGGCCGCCGTGGGCAGATCTCATGGCCGCTCGACACCGCAAAACCCTCGTGGTCTGCGGGAGTTGTCACGCGGACATCCACGGCACAAGACCTGCTCCAGCACTCACGGAGTAGTCACCGGAGAGCGACGTGCGGCGAAAGTCGCACGCGTCGTTCGGGCTGGGGGCCGTGGGAAAAGGGCCTGCTCAGCAGGCACCTCGCCGACGGCCCACCAGTACTTTGCTTCAGAACCTGTCCGCCGCGGTGGAGAAGACCTGCCACCAGCACCGCGGCTGCCTGCGCAAACGCGCCGAGGAGGAGACGGCGGCCGAAGTAGCCGAAGTGCCGGAGGGGATCCCGATGCTGTTACCGCCCGCGGAACTGCCCCGCACCCAGATCATCGAGCGCACCCGTCACCGCTACGAGGACATCCACCGCTTGCTGGAGAAACGCTGGACGATCAGCGCGATCGCCCGCCGGCTGAACCTCGACCGTAAGACCGTCCGCCGCTTCCGGGACACCGACCTCGACCAGCTGCTCGTCTCCGCCCGCGAACGCCGCCCCAATGGCGTCCTGGAGGCGTTCAAGACATACCTGAACACCCGCTTCACCGAGGCGCAAGGCCAGGTCAGCGGCACCCGGCTGTTCCTCGAGATCCAGGCTCGCGGATATCGGGGCAGCCGCCAGGTCGTCCGCAAACACCTCGCCGCCCTGCGAGCGGGCACCGCCGAACCGGTCCGAGCCGACATCCCCAGCCCCCGCAAGATCACCTCCTGGATCATGCGGCCCCGCGAGACGCTCACCGAGAGCCAGGACGAGCGGCTGCTTCAGGTCCGGCTCGCCTGCCCGGACATCACCCGGGCCTGCGACCTCGCCCGAGCCTTCGCCGACCTGGTCCGCCTCCAGCGTGGATACCTGCTGCTGGAGTGGATCCGCCAGGCCGAGCAGGACGCCCCGAAGCCGATGAAGGGCTTCGCCGGCTTCCTCCGCCAGGACCTCGATGCCGTCACCGCCGGACTCACGCTGCCGTGGAGTTCCGGCGCTGTTGAAGGGAACGTGAACCGGGTCAAAACACTCAAGAGAGCAATGTATGGCCGAGCCTCGTTCGAACTCTTGCGAACCCGCATCCTCACCCAGTCATGAACTGCGCCATGAAAACCGCCTCGTCAGTCGCCACGATGCCGGTACGTTCGTCTCGTGTGTTACTACGCCGAGAAGCCCTACAAGCTGCACTACGTGTGCGTGCCCTGCCGCGTCGCGTTCAAGCAGCACCCCGGGCCCGGCGGACACCGATGCACCCGATGCGCCGAACCAATGCTCTGTGCTGGGCATGACTTTGCGGCACCACGGCGTCGAGACACCAAGGCGTGGACCGTCGTGGCTGCGGTGCTGGACGCCGGACTGCGTTACGCGGGCCGCGAATCCTGCGGCTGCGGCAAGGAACCCAAGTTCCGCCCCCGTACCCGAGCCCAGTTGCGGGCACGTCGAATCGCAGCAGCACGAACCGGGACTCCCCTCGCCGAGATGCTCGGACGCGAAGATCCACAGACGCCCGTATGACCTGACACTCCGATACACACGCTGCACGTGACTGCCGCCGCACCCGGAAGATCATTCACGGAACTGCGGACAGAGCCGTTTTCAAGAATCCCCATCACCTGGCCGACCCTCTCGCCCGGCCGACGACTACCGGAGTGCGCTTCGGGCCGTTCCGGATGGTTTCCTTCGACGGCTGCAGCTCGATCAAGATCCCCGACAGTGAGCGGAACGTCGAGTGGTTCGGACCCGGCAGCCGCGGCGGCTACCCGATGCTGGAACTGATGACCCTGGTGGAGGCCGGCCCCCGGGCCCTGATCGGCACCGTGTTCGGCCCCACCAGCGACGGCGAGACCGCCTACGCAAGGCAGCTACTGCACCATCTGGGCCCCGACATGCTGGTCCTGTGGGACAAAGGCTTCGACGCCAACGCCTTCCTCGCGGCCGTGGACGGCACCGGCGCCAAGTTTCCGGGCCGACTGCGTGCCAACCGCCGCACCCCGGTCCTGACCCGTCTCCACGACGGCTCCTACCTGTCCGTCATCGGCACCGTCCCGGTGCGTGTCGTGGAAGCGCAAATCACCGTGAACTGCGGCGATGACTCGTTCACCGGCTCCTACCGGCTCGTCACGACCCTGACCGACGCACACCGCTACCCCGCTCCGACGCTCGTCACCCTCTACCACCAAAGATGGGAGCACGAGTCGGCGTACTACGCTGTGCCATACGCTCATGGACGGCCGGGTACTGCGCTCGGGGGACCCCACAGGAATCGAGCAGGAGATGTGGTCCCTGCTCGCCGTCTACCAAGCATTACGGATGGTGATGCTGGAAGCCGCCGAGGCCAGGCCCGGCGCCGATCCAGACCGCTGCAGCTTCACCATCGCCATGGAGACCGCCCGTGACCTCATCGTCCAGGCCGTCGGCGTCATCACGCTCGCCAGCACCACCACCGACTCAGCGTTTTGTTCCGTTCCCGCGGTGCCAGCAACCCCGTGAGGTACTGACGAAAACCCCGACGCTGGGCGAGAGAGTCGAACAGATCATCGAAGTCGGCGGCGTACTGCTCCAGCGGTCCCGGAGCCAGCGGACACGGACGACGAGCGGTCATCACACACCCCCGCTCGTCCTTCTACTGCGGCCCCGACCCGATGCCAACAAACCACCGTTAGGGGCTTGCGGACGCCGTGGGCACCGGCGTCAGGGCGACCAGTGCCGTCGAGGCACCGGAGTGGTAGGCCGTGGCGGACGAAGTCGATGAGCGCCTACGTGTGGGTCACCTGCCGCAGTGCCGTCCGCAGCCGGTCACCGGCGCCCAGCAGGTGGCTGCTGAGGAGGCTGGTGGCCTCCGCGACGTCGCGGGAGCGGATGGCGCGCAGCAGGTCGGCGTGGGCTTCCGCGGCGGGGTGGAGGTCGCGGTCCTGGGTGTTGGTGACGTCCAGGATGACCCCGAACACCGGGCGGTACTGCTCCCAGACGGCAGCCAGGCGCCGGTGTCCGGCCAAGGAGTAGAACGCGGAGTGAAACGCCAGGTCGGCCTGGGCGAAGGCGGCCGGGTCCCCCCTGTCGGCCGCCTCCCTCATGGCAGTGACCAGCGAGTCCAGTGCGTCGGTGTCAAGTTTCCCGGCGCGCTCGACGGCGCGGGTGAGGGCCAGCGTCTCCATAGACTCGCGCAGCGTGAACAGCTCGTCGACATCGTCCTCGCTGAGCCCGGTGACATAGACACCGCGACGCCGGGATTCCACCAACCCTTCGGCCTCCAGCAGCCGCAGGGCGTCGCGGATCGGGCCACGGCTGACGTCGAACCGGCCCGCCAGGGCCCCCTCCACCAGATGCGTTCCCGGCTCCAGCTGCCCGGTGACGATCAGCACCCGCAGCTGGTGTGCCACGCGCTCCCCCAGCGGCAGCTGCCGCACCTGCCTCACGGTCAGCTGGTCCACGCCGACCCCTCCCCGGTTCTTCGCACATGCCGTCAACGGTTGACGGGTGACTACTATCCCATCGTGCCCGATGGCCCACGGTCCAGGCGCAGCGGCTCGACCTTCGGCAGGAGGAAGGCGTACGTCGCCGCGCCGAGCAGCGCCACACAGCCGGCAGTGACGAGCGGGACGACGAAGGATCCGGAGCTGCCCATCAGCACGCCGAGGAGCAGCGGGGAGACGATCCCGGCGATATTGCCGGCGGTGTTCTGGATGCCGGCGATCGAGCCGACGTGTCCGGGCGTGGGCGCGATATCGCCGGGCAGCGCCCAGACGCTGGCGGCCGCGAAGGTGGAGCAGAAGTACGACGCGGACAGGGCCGTCAGCGCCATGCCGACGCTGGGCGACACGACGGCGAGCGCGATGACGGACGTCCCCAGCAGTCCTCCGACGAGGCAGAGCTTGCGGGCCTTGGTGATCGGGGTGCCACGCCGGACGAGCCAGTCGGAGACCAGGCCGCCGCACCAGCCGCCCACCATGGACGCGAGCCCCGGCACCATGCCCAGGAAGCCGAACTTCATCGTCGACAGGTGGTACGTCTCCACCAGGTACGACGGGAACCACGTAATGAAGAAGTAGGCGACAAAGTTGACGCAGAAGAAGCCGAGCATCATCGCCCACACCAGCCGGAACCGGAACAGGTCGCGCCAGCGGACCGCGGTCTGCTCGGGTGCGTCCGCGCGGTTCTGGCCGGCCTTGATGTACTCCATCTCCGGCTTCTTCAGTTGCCCGTGGTGCTCCGGGTCGCGGTAGTACAGCCACCAGCCGAACGCCCACAACACGCCCAGCCCGCCGGCCGCGGCGAAGGCGCCCCGCCAGCCGACCGCGGCGACGACCAGCGCGACGAGGGGGATGGACAGCGCGCCACCGACGGCGTTGCCGTTGTTGAAGGTCGCCGAAGCGAAGCTGCGCTCGGTCTTCGGGAACCACCGTGCGACGACCTTGGCGCTGGCCGGGAAGGACGGGGCCTCGCCCAGGCCGAGCACCATCCGCAGCACGATCAGCATCCCCGTGCTCCGCGCGAGCCCCATCAGCGCGGTGGCCACGCCCCACCACAGGCTCGCGAAGAACAGGGTGACGCGCGGGCCGAACCGGTCGGCCAGCCAGCCGCCCGGCATCTGCCCGAAGGCATACGTCCAGAAGAACGCCGACATGATCAGGCCGGCGACGGCGGGCGGTATGTGGAAGTCCTGGCTGATGTGTGGCAGTGAGACGCTGATGGCGGCGCGGTCGATGTAGTTGATCGTGATGCCGACGAACAGCAGGCCGAGTACGGCGAAGCGGACGCGGCCGACGCGGGGCGATCGGCCGGTGGCCGGGGTGTCCGGATCGGCGGGCCGGGTTCCGGGCTGCGTACCGGTCATACGGCGACTCCGTTGACGACGTTGCGGGGCGGCTTGCCGGACAGCACCAGGTCGAGGCTGTCGATCACGCTGGCGCGCAGGTTGTGGTACGCCTCGTGCGTCACGCCGGCGGCATGCGGATTCAGCAGTACGTCGGTACGGCCGCGTAGCGGCGAGGAGGCCGGCAGCGGCTCCTCGGTGAAGACGTCGAGCGCGGCGCCGGCCAACTGCCCGGAGTCGAGGGCCCGCACGACCGCCGCCTCGTCCAGCACGCCACCGCGTCCGGCGTTCAGGACCCACGAGCCGCGCGGCATCCGCCGCAGCACATCTTCGCCGATCACTCCGCGAGTGGCGTCGTTGAGCGGCATGTGCAGGGTCAGCACATCGCTGCGCGCGGCGAGTTCGTCCAGGTCGACGTACTCACGGGCGGGCTCGCTGGGCACCGGGTCGTGGACGAGGACGCGCGCGCCGAAGGCGTCGAGGCGGCGGGCGACGGCGCGCCCGATGTTGCCGAATCCGGCGATCCCGACGGTCAGCGACGACACGTCGCGTCCCCTGACCCCTTCCGGTCCCCATTTGCCGCGCTCGACCTTGGCATGGCCGAAGGCGTACGGGCGCAGCAGGTACAGCAGCGCGCCCACGGTCCAGTCCGCCACCGCATCGGTGTTGAAGCCGGGCAGGTTGGCGACGGGGATGCCGCGTTCGGCGGCAGCGCGGTGGTCGACGCCGTCGAAGCCGACGGCGACGGACTGGAGCAGGCGGCAGTGCGGCATGGCGTCCAGCAGCTCCGCGGTGATGCGGCGCTCCTTCTCCAGCGGTGCCAGGACGATCGTGGCGGTCTCCAGGGTGCCGAGGTGGTCGCGCGGGTCCTCGTCCGGGCCGATCTCGGTGATCCGCAGGTCTGGGTGGCTCGGGAGAAGGCGGCGCAGCTCCGCTGGGCCGAGGTCGTTCAGGTGGTAAAGCGTGACCAGATGTTCGGACGGGTCGGGCATGTGTGTACTCCGGTGTTCGGGCGGCGTGGTGGCCACCCCGGCGGCTCGTGACACCGCAGATCATCGGGCGTACGATGAGGTTCGTCAACGGTTAACCGTAGACCGATTCTGAAATGTTTCCGTGCCACCGGAGGGACCGCTCGCCCATGTCTGCGCAGACCACCGTCATCACCCCGTTGACCACCCCATTCACCCCGGACGGCGAGCTCGACCTGGTCGCTGCCCGCGAACTTTTCCGCTTCACCGCCGACACCACAGGCCAGCTGATGATTGCCGGGACGACCGGGGAGTTCCCCGCCCTGGACCGTAAGGAGCGGCGCCAACTGACCGAACTTGCTCTGGAGGTTGGAGGGCCGGACGCCGCAATGGCCCACGTCGGCGCCCCCGATGCGCACACGGCCGTGGCCCTCACCCGCGACGCCGTCTCCGCGGGCGCCACCCGGCTCGCGGCGCTCACCCCCTACTACCTGCCCGCCGAGGCGGACGAGCTGCGGGACTACTTCCGGCGTGTCCGGCAGGCCGCCGGGGACGCCGAGCTGTACGCGTACCTCTTCCCCGAGCGCAGTGGCATCACCGTCACCCCTGAGCTGTTCGCGCAGCTGGCGGGAGAGTGCGACCTGGCCGGCGTCAAGCTGAGCGGTTCTCCGTCCACCGAGGTCGCCGCGTATCGTGCTGTACTTCCGGCGGAGTTCACCGTCTACTCGGGCAACGACGCCCTGCTCACCACGGTGCTCGACGAGGGCGGTGCAGGCGTGATCTCCGGCTGCTCCGGTGCGCTCCCCGAGCCCTTCCTGGAGCTGGCCGCCGCCAAGGTGGCCGGTGCCGGAGCCGACGAACTCGCGACGCTACAGGAGCGTGTGGACCGCGTCGTCGCCTTGCTGGGCCCGAGCGCCGGACGGATCAAGCACGCCCTGCGCGTTCGCGGCCTGCCGGCTGGATCCTCCCGCATGACCGTCGGCGCCCCGGAGGCGACGACGGCGGCTGAGATCGAGAAGCTGGTGGCGGATCTGGTCGGCTGAGTTCCGGCGAGGAGCCACGGCGAGCGGCGGGTGCACGAGCGATCGTGCACCCGCCGCGTCGTGCGTGGCCGGACGATGTCAGCCCTCGCGCTGAAGTCGGGCCAGGGCGTGGGCCGTTGTCCGTGTCGCCGGATACAGGTCCCGGTACAGGCCGTACAGCCGGTCGTAAGCAGCCCCCACGGCCGGGTCCGGCCGGCGCTGCTCGCGCGCGGGATTCCAGACTGCGATGTCCGCCTCCACTGTCCGAACCCGGCGAGCACGTCGGCCACCCCCGTACAACGGGGGAACCTCACTGGGACAGTGGATGTCCAACCAGCGCATGCACGGTCTCGACATGCCGGTCCGGCGCGGTGCCGCGCTGCGTGCGCTGGATCCGTGGTGGAACACGCCATGGCCGACCCTGTGGCAGCGCACCTACCACCAGGCAAGACGCCACGTTCAAGAACACGGGCTGCTGGATGCGCGGGGAAGATTTCCCGGTACCAGCATCAGCCTGGGTGAGTGGCTGTACCTGCAGTGCACCCGGTACCCGGATCTGCATCCCGAGCAACAGCGACTGCTTGCACGGCCGGGCATCGACGCCGCGGCGGGCCCGGGCTGCCCGGCCCCGCCGCCGCAATCTGCGCGCCAGCGAGGTGGTCGGCGCGTCGTGGCCGAGGCCTTTCCTGGTGCGAAAGCCGATCCGCGACCCGTCCGCGCTGATCACCGGCTCAAGGGACTCGCCGGTGGCCTGAGTGCCGTCACTGGCGACGCTCACCAGCCGCGTGGGTCATGTGACGCCTGGGTCCGGACGGCCCCTGGCCGATAGCGAGCGGCCGGTCTCTGATCGCAGGCGAAGGTGCTTCCCTCGATGCGTGCGCGGAGTCACAGTGTGCTCCTGCGGCCTCCTCCACGGCCCGTGCGGCGTGACGGTGTGCTCCGTTCGCGAGCCAGGGTGAGGGTGATCAAGAGCGCCGTCGCTGTAGCGATGGCGCCAGCCGTCATGAACCCGTGGGAGAGCCCCGAGAGCGATGCCTGACCGGTGTGCGTCGTGTTACCTGCGGGGGCGGAACGGTCCATAGAGACCGTCTGTGAGGATGATCTGGTGCCGCTTCGAGCGGCGGCCTGACTCGCGGAAAGGGGCATCAACAGCTTCTGAGCCTATTGCGACGTGCCCCCAGGCTCAAAGGCGGTTTCTGAGGCGGGTGCGTCGTCGGCCGGCCCGGCTGGTGGTCAGCGTCGTGACCCGGTTCGGTCTCCGGCCGCACACGGACGGGCGGCCGGAGACCTTCGCAAATGGCAGGGTCGCCGCGTCGCTCAGACGGCGAGGCGACCACCGTCGGCCACGATCACCTGGCCGGTGACGAAGCTCGCGCGCTCGCTCGCCACGAACGCGATGACCTCGGCGAGTTCCTCGGGCGTGGCGTTGCGCTTGAGCGGGTTGACCTCGGACCAGGTCGTGAACTGGTCGGCGCCGATGAAGTCCACCACGTTGTCGCTGTTCACGTTCCCAGGAGCCACCGTGTTGACGCGTATGCCGTACCGGCCCCACTCCGCGGCCCAACTGCGGGTGAAGGATTCGACGGCCGCCTTCTGCGCCCCATACGTCGCCATGTGCGGCATGGCGATCGCGGCGGCGATACTGCTGATGTTGACGATGCTGCCGCCGCCCCGCTCGATCATCCCCCGGACGAGTCGTGTGCTGAGGACGAAGGTGGCGCGCACGTTGGTGTCCCATGACTCCGCGTTCGCTTCGAGGTCCTGGTCGAGGGTCGGCTTGATGCTGGCCCTGTAGCTTGCTGCGTTGTTGACCAGCACGTCGATTTCACCCGCCTCCTCGGCCAACCGCTCGACGTCGGTGAGATCACTCAGATCAGCGAGGATGAACCGGGCCTTTCCTCCGCCGGCGGTGATGTCGTCTACCACCTCGGCCCCGCGCTCAGTGTTGCGGCCGGTGATCACCACCGACGCTCCATCGCGTGCGAACGCGTGCGCCGTCGCGGCGCCGATACCTCCTCGCGACCCCGCACCCGTAATCAGAACGCTCTTGCCCTCGAAATCCATTGTGTGCCCCTCGAAAAGAAAAGATGTCTGACGGCGCGCGCCGAGATCTGGCGCACGTTGTAACTACTGGCGGATTCACTGCCGAATCATCGGCGATATACAGACCCGGCATGAATCGGGGACAGGCCGGCCGGTTCGATCAGAGTTCGCCGGGAACGGCGAACCGGTACCGCAGCCGGCCGGCTGGACTCGCATGAGCATCCAGACCGCGTTTTCGAAGTCGCGGGCTCGCGAGAGATCCCCGACGCGCACCGGGTCGTCGCCGACGTCGCGGATGAGCCGCTCGGTGACGTCGCGGGCGGCCTCGTCCGCTACGTACCAATTACTCGGCCGTACCCGGAGTTCTCGAACTCACCGATCCTACGAATGAGCGGAGTAACCCCGCGCCAAAACCGTAGGACAAGCTCATGTCCAGTTCTGCTCCGGCCGAAGCGGGCTATAGATGATGGGCGTGTCGATCGGCCCCGGGCTCAGCACGTTGAACCGAAGACCCCGGTCGCCGAACTCTGCCGCCCACGTGCGCGCGCAGGAGCGCACGGCGGCCTTCGCCGCGCTGTAAGCCCCTGCCCCGGGATCCCCCTTGAATGCCATGATCGAGCCCAACAAAACGATCGAGCCGCCCGTTCGTAGAATCGGCAGCGCCTTCTGGACGGTGAACAGTGTGCCGCGGGCATTGAGGTCGAATGTGTGGTCGAAGTGTTCCTCGGTCACGTCCCCGAAGTTCACCCGCTCAATGCTCCAGCGTTCGCGACGATCACATCGAGGTGCCCGTTCTCCTGACGGATGGCCTCGACCAAATTGTCGAGATCGCCCGACACTGTGGCGTCCGCGGTGACCGCCGGTCCCTCAATGGAAGCCTTCGCGGCTTCGAGTGCCTCCTTCCGTCGCCCCGTGATGTAGACGTGGGCGCCTTTACTTCCGAATCTCTGGGCAATCGCCAGACCAAGGCCCGTGCCTCCGCCAGTGACGAGGGCTACCTTATTCGCGAGACGCATGCTTTCTCCTTGAGTCGAGACTGTGAGCACCGGACACATTGCTTTGCCTCAACCTGCTTTTGACAGTCGGCGTCGCAGGACTTGCGTGCCTGCAGAATGCGGCTGCCGTCCCGCAGCTTTCCGGCCCTGGTGGCTGTGCTGGGCGTGCACCACGGTAGGACCGGCCTGACATAGAGGCAAATAGTGGCAACGCATACTCTGCATTGACAGCTCCTATGTCGCCTCGAAGGTTGGATGCGAATGAACCTGCGCCAGTACGAATACGCCCTGGCCGTCGCCGACGAGGGCTCCATGACAGCGGCAGCAGAACGTCTGCGGGTCACTCAGCCCTCTCTGTCGCAGCAGATCGGCGCCTTGGAGAAGTGCCTCGGGGCGCAACTGTTCACCCGCACCCCGAGCGGGGTGACGGTGGCAGGGCGGGCTTTCCTCGCAGAGGCGAAGATCGCGACGACCGCATCCCGGCGTGCCATCACGGCCGCCCGCGCCGCCAACGGGGAACTGGCAGGCGAACTCATCATCGCTGTCCCCATGGGCCTGGGAGCACGCCAGCTGCCCCAGGCATTGGGGCAACTGCGCAATCGCCACCCGAAGCTGCAGGTGACTCTCCACGAGGAGCCCGATCCCGCGGACATGGAACGACTGGTCCGCCAGGGAACCCTCGACATGGTCCTCGTGCACCGCATCCCCGCCGGGTGCACCTTCGACATTCACCCTCTGGGCGAGGAAGCCTGCGTCGCCGTCTTGCCGAAGGGGCACCCGCTTCTCTCGGACGGCGCCGCCACGCGCCTGGAAGACCTGGCATCAGAGGGGTGGATCCGGTTCCGGCGCGCCAGCCTGCTCGACGACTACCTCGCCCGCCTGCTCGCCGACGCGGGCCTCAGCCCGCACACGGTGGCCCGAGCGTCACAGATCTCCACTGCGGTGCGGCTCGTGGCGCAGGGCTTGGGCGTCACTGTGGTCCCGGCCTCGGCCATCCCCGAAGGCTTCGAAGAACTGGCCTGCCCGCTACTGCCCTCCCTGACCGAGCCCGTCCTCGTCGGCGTGCGGCGCAATCCGGGTTCGGCAGAGACGGCCATGCTCGACCATCTCAACCAGCAGAACTGGTGCGGTACAGGCCTCCTCTGTCAGCCCGCAACTGTTTGAGCGTTCACTTTCCACGTTGCACCAATAGGGAACGACCTCGGGCCCCCGAAGCCATTCACGATGCCGCCCTGTCTCCACCGCTCAGCCTTTTGACCTGCCGATACGGGGTTCAGAAACAGGCTCTTACCTTGTCTTTTATGGTCTGAGTAGGTTTCGTTCGGTGATGCTCTCGGGCCGTTTCACGGTTTTGCCCACGTCGTAGCGGGTGGCGGGTCGTCGGTTCTTCGAGCCGGGAAGCCGTCCGGGACCTGGTCGTGAGGGTTTGGGTGCACGGGCCGGACAGGCGAGATGGGGGCGGAGGTTCCGGAACCCCCGGCGGACGCGGGCCGGGGTGAGTCGGCCGGGCTCGGCCGGCCTCTCCCAGGGGCGGCGGAGGTCGGCAGCGGCCTGGCGGAGAAGCTGGAGTTGGGCGTGGGCGGCGATGACGAGCCATGTCCAGCGTTCGCCGCCCTCGGGGGCACGGATCTTCGGACGGTTCCAGCCGAGGGTCTGCTTCATGAGCCGGAATGTGTGCTCCAGGTCGAATCTCCTCAGGAAGGCCTGCCAGCGAAGGTCGACGTCGGTGCCGGTCATGCCGGTTTTGGAGGACCACAGCCAGACCGGCAGTGGATCTCCACCGCCTGGCAGGTGGTGGACCTGGAGGCGGATCAATGTGCCTTCGACAACAGGGAGTTCGCCGTCATGGTCGATCCAGGCCGAGCGAGTGGTGAGCCGCGGGTGGATCCTGTCCCAGGCCATGGCCTGTGCGGTCCCGTAAGGGTCGGTGACCTGCGTCGTCGCCGCGTCCGGCTCGCCCCAGGTCTCCGGCTTGGCGAAGCGGAACTCCTTGCCGTGCTTGGGCGGGCGCCCGCCCTGCGGGGATGAAATCCACGGCACCGGGACTGGCTTGCGCATCACCAGTCCGAGCGCATCCGCCCGAGGACCTCCACCGGCAGCCCGCGCAGGAGGTGGACCATGCGCGGGGCGTCGTAGCCGGCGTCGAAGACGACCAGAATGTCGCGGTCACCGAAGTGCCACCGACCCATCTCGATCAGGTCCGTGACCACCCGGCGGACCTGAGTCGCGGTGACCTCGGCGACGTCGTCGGCCGGCCCCAGACGGACGGCGTGCAGATTCCCACGTCACCCGCAGCCACACGCACCCTGAGATCTTCGGCCTCCTCATCACGGACATGCACCACCTCCCCGAAGCCGAGCGCCATACCGCCCGCCGCGCTCAGCACGACTACATCAGCGAATGGACCCACCTGCTCCTGCTCAAGCAGCCCGACCTCAACCCGGTCGCCGCCCGCATCCGGGTCCACGCCGCCCTGTCCGTGGCTCATGACACCGCCCGCACACCCCACCCGCGCCGCAACCCGGCCGTCGCGGCAGCAGTCCGGACCATCTGCACCCGCCCGCTCACCGCATGCCGGCCCACGGGTGCACCTAGTTACTGAGCGCGTCCCGGTGCGCGGCACGCAATTCGCGCTTCAGCACCTTTCCCGCGCCCGACGTCGGAAGAGCATCGACGAACTCGATGCTGCGCGGAGCCTTGTATCCCGATATTGACTTCTTCACGTGTTCCCGCAACTCCTCCTCGCTGGCCTGAACGCCAGGCACAAGGACGACGACGGCGTGCACGCGCTCACCCCAAGTGCGGTCCGGGACGCCGATCACCGCGCAGTTCGCGACAGCGGGATGACTGGCCAGCGCGTTCTCCACTTCTATGGAGTAGACGTTCTCGCCGCCCGTCTTGATCATGTCCTTCATCCGGTCGGCGATGAACAGGTATCCGTCCGCGTCGATCCGGCCACCATCTCCGGTGTGCAGCCAGCCCTCGCGCAGGGCCTCTGCCGTCTCTTCGGGCCGTTCCCAGTAGCCGAGCATGACGTGCCCGCCGCGAATCACGATCTCGCCGACCGTGCCGGTGGGTACTTCGATGCCGTCCGCGTCAACGATGCGGATCTCACTGTGCGGCGCTGCGCGGCCCGCCGAGCGCCGGTAAGCCGGATCACGGTGACCCTCCGGGCCCAGCAGAGTGGCGATCGGCCCCGATTCGGTCATCCCCTACGCCTGGGTGAATTCACATCCCGGCAGGACAGTGGCCGCGCGGTCGATCACGACCTCGGTGATCGCGCCTCCTCCATACATCACGTGCCGCAAACTGGACAGGTCGGTCTTGGCGGCTGCCGGTTCGTCCACCAGAGCCTGAACCAGTGTCGGAACCAGCAGCATCTCGGTGACCCGATGCCTCTCGATGGCCGCAAGAGCGGTAGCGGGCACGAAAGAGGGAAGAATGACGTGCGTCCCTCCGAGGATGCTGCGCGCGATCCATGCCGCGAGATCCGCGAGGTGGAACATCGGTGCGGCATGCAACAGGCGCCCGCCGGGCTCCATGAACACACCACTGGCGATCGAGCCCAGTGCCGAGGTGACGATGTTGGTGTGGCTGAGCATGACCCCCTTGGCCCGGCCGGTGCTTCCACCGGTGTAGAAGATCCCGGCCCACGCGTCCCCGGCCCGGTGGGCATCGGGAATCGGCGCATTGGCGGCGACGAGTTCTTCGTAGGACAACGTTCCCTGTGGGAGTTGGTCGTCCCCGCAGTGAATGATCGTCACCAGGCCGGGACAGGCGACGCGGAGCTCGGGGACAAGGCCGGCGAACGTGTCGTCAACGAGTACAGTCTGCGTCCCAGAGTCGTCCAGCGCGAAGGCGATCTCTTGCACGCTCCAGCGAACATTGATGGGATTCAGCACGGCATCCGCCCAGGGCACTGCGAACAGGTACTCGAAGAAGCGGTCGGAGTTGAGGGCTAGAACGCCGACGCGGTCGCCGGCCGCGACGCCGAGATCACGAAGAGCTGCCGCGAACCGCGCCACGCGGTCGACGCTCTCGCGCCAGGTCCGGCTGCGTTCGCCGAAGACGGTCGCCGGGAGGTTCGGAGCCTGCTGCACCGCTCGGCGCAGCGCCTGAGTGATGTTCATCATGCTCCTCACCGTGGGGCGGCCCCAGCGGGCTACTCCTTCTCCGCGAAGCCGACTCCGATACGTGACTGAACGCTGTCAAACAGGGGTCTGATGCGGCGAAGCGACCGGCGGACCACGGAACTGCTTCTGCAACGATCGCTACGACCGCACGGCGGGCAGTGCGGCCTCCATACGCACCCGCTCCTCGCGAGAGTGACGTCAAGCCTTCCGTTCCCCGGGCAGTTCGCCTGCCTGCGCGATGACCTCGCCCAGGGTCTCGGCCGCGTGGTCGCTGAAGCTCCGCCCGTCGGGGTCGGCGATCCAGCGCTGATAGGTGGCGTTGAGGGCGAGCAGTCCGACGGCCGCCAAGAATCGAGCGGCTATCTCGCCTCGGCCCTGCTCCCGGGCCGCGTTTTCGATGGCGCTCGCGAGATCTGCGCTCTTGAGCAGTTCACGTTCACGCAACTCGGCGTGCGCGGCGATGACCGTCGCACGGGTCGCCGAGATGGAGCGGTACTCCTGCGGGAAGAAGGCACCGACCGCGTCGAGCAAGGCCGCAAGTATGCCAGCCGGCGGTATCTCGGGCGGGGTCGCTCGGACAGCCTCCGCAAGTCTCGCAGTCATGTCGTCCTGGCCGAGGAAGAGAACCTGGCGCTTGTCGTTGCAGTGCCGGAAGAAAGTGCTCTTCGTCAGTCCCGCCAGCTCGGCGATGTCGTTGACCGTCGTCGCGTCGTAGCCGCGCTCGGTGAATAGCGTGAGCGCGGCCTGCGCCAGCCGGTCGGGTGTGTTGGGTTCCCATCTCGCCATGGTCACATCATAGGTCACGGGATAAAGTCCCGTCACATGTTAGAGTGATGGGACAAAGTCCCGTCAGGAGTCTGTGGGTCGACGGGACCGGGCACGGGACACGGGAGGCACGTGTACATGAGAACGGCAGTGACATCAGGTGCACCGCGCGCCACGGAGGGCATCCTCCGTCTCCAGGATCTGAGCGCCGTGCCAGTCCACGTCCAACAGGCGGGAGCCACCGCTCCCAGCCCGGTCCGGAGCGAGGGCGAGTCATGACGGTCAGCCCTACAGGTCGGCCCACGGATCCAGACCTTGCAGCACCTCCACCGCCCCCATTCGATCCCGAGTTGGCGGCGGCGCTGGCAGAGCTGGTGAACGCGGGACAGGCCGTACCGTCGCTCACCCCGGAAATGATCCCGCCCATGCGCGCCAACGCGGCGCGCATGGTTCGCCTCCCTCCCGAGGAGCTGAGCCGCAACGCAACATTCGACGTGGTCGAGCTCTACGCACCCGGCCGCCGTGACGCGCCCGACGTGCGGCTGTTGATCTGCCGGCCCACAGCCGTGGCCGGCACTGTTCCCGTGATCTATTGGATACACGGCGGTGGCATGATCGCCGGGACCAACCAGGTAGGTATCGACGAGGCGCTCGACTACGCCGAACACCTGCAGGCCGCCGTCGTCCCGGTCGAGTACCGGCTGGCCCCCGAGCACCCACATCCAGCCCCAGTCGAAGACTGCTACACCGGCCTGCTGTGGACCGTCGAACACGCTGAGCAATTTGGCTTCGATCCCACCCGACTTGTCGTGTGCGGAGTCAGTGCGGGCGGTGGACTCGCTGGGGCAGTGACTCTGATGGCCCGCGACCAGGACGGGCCGGTGATCGCCGGGCAGCTACTGATGTGCCCCATGCCCGATGACCGCAACGACTCCGTCTCGAGTCACCAGATGGCCGGCCTCGGAGTATGGGACCGCACGAGCAACCAGACCGGATGGACTGCGCTGCTCGGTGCAGCATGCGGCGGCGACGACGTGCCGGTTTACGCGGCCCCCGCCCGGGCCGTCGACCTGTCCGGTCTCCCGCCCACGTACATCGACGTGGGATCGGCCGAAACCTTCCGTGACGAGAGCGTCAGCTACGCGAGTCGCATCTGGCAAGCCGGCGGAAGCGCAGAACTACACGTGTGGCCCGGCGGGTTCCACGGTTACGCCGCCCTGGCGCCGACAACGACGCTCTCGCTGGAGACCATTGCCACCCGCACCCGATGGCTCGACCGCCTGCTCAGCACGACGTGACCACCATTCGGAGTACCGGCGCAAGCCTTGCGCTGGTACTCCGCTGGTCCCGGACAACGGCGCGCGCCACCCGGTCGAGCAGACTCGCGGCATCTCTACCTCTGCGCCAGCCGCCATGTCCGGGGCAAAACGATCGCCTCCTGAATTCGGTCGGCCTTTCCCCACCGGTCCGCTCGACCGACCTGACTCCCGGAGAGGGCTCATCAACTGCTGTGGCACACCCTCTCTTCCACGAAACCAGCCTGCCGACTGAAAGGTGACTGCAATGTCCATCATCCTGCAGCAAGACGTGCCGTTCCAGCTGCGTGACGGCACGCGGTGCGTTGCCGAGGTGTGGCTCCCGGACGACGGTGTGCCCCACCCGGCCGTGCTCATGCGGACCCCCTATTTCAAGGAGCAGCGCACCCCGCTCGCACACGCGGACCCCCGGAAGGCCGTTGCGCGCGGGTACTCCATGGTCATCGTGGATCACCGCGGTCGCGGTGGCTCGGAAGGGGCGTTCGATCCCTTCGTCGACGATGAGCAGGACGGAGTCGACACCGTGGCATGGGTCGCGGACCAGGAGTGGTGCGATGGCCGTGTGGTCATGGTCGGCACCAGCTACGAAGGCGTCGCGCAGTGGATGACCGCAGCAGGCCACCCTCCTGCCTTGCGCGCCATCGCACCGACCTTGAGCTCGGACGACAACATCGATATCGCCTTCAGCAACCGTGTGCCGGAACTCGCCACGACAGCCATATGGCATGTCGCCGTGCTCTCTGGCGCCATGCTGGACGACACCCTCGCCGCCACCCGCGACGTCGAGGCGGCAATCACGCTGGCTCCACGGCTCGCCCAGTGGCTCGGGCAGCCACCGGACTCGGAGTACTGGAGCTCACGCTCGGTCGTCCGCCGGCGCAGCGACATGACGGCGCCCGCGCTGATCGTCGCCGGCTGGTACGACTTCTTCCAGCAAGCAAGCCTCCGCGCTCTCGAACGCTCCGTCGACAACCGTGATCGGATGATCATCGGTCCCTGGGCCCACGACGGCGGGGGCCTCTCACATCTGGTCGGCGAAACGAATGTCGGAATCAGGGGAGCCGGCACGGCCGTCTTCGATTGGATCCTCGATTTCCACGACGCTGCTCTTCAGGAACGGGACCCCGAACTGCCACGAGTGCGGGCATACGTCCTGGGAGCCAAGAAGTGGCTCGACCTCGAGACCTGGCCGCCGCCCGGCACCCAGGGCATGACACTCGACCTCGCACCGGGCCAATTCACTGTCGACCCGAAGTCCCCGGTGCCCACCCGCGGCGGACGTGGTGTGCAGGTCTTCGTCAACGGAAGCATCGGCGTCGTCGATCAGCAACCACTCGTGGGGCGCCAGGACGTCCACGTCGCGCTCCGGCACCGCCTCGAAGACGAAACACTGCTGGCCGGGCCCATCACCGCTCGGCTCAAGACCCGTACGCAGCCCGAGCCCACACCGCCGGACGCCAAAGCGAGCCCAGCCACTGTGTCGTTGGGAATCGACGCCCGCTTGTGGGTCGCAACGCTATGCATCAGCCGACCCGACGGCCGACTGCACAACATCGCCGAAGGCGTCGCCAGCAGCTCCCCAGACGACGAAGATGTCACCGTCGAGCTGGGCGACACCTTCTACCTGCTGCCGGCCGATACCGAGATCGTCCTGCTCGTCGCCGGCTCGTCCTTCCCCCGATGGCCAGTCCCCGACCTGGGCGCGGACCAAGCCGTGATCACCGGCTCGACAATCAGCCTCACCACGGTGGACACCACGCTCCTGGACACCGAAGCCTGACACCGCACTCCGTCACCTCGGGGCCGACGTGCGACAGACGGGGTCGGACGGACTCGGTCCAGAACCCGCCCGGCCATTGGGGCTCGCCTACGTGCTCCGTTGGAACTCACTCGGTCGGACGCCCGCTCCGAGATCAGTGCACTGAGCCCTTGGAGCCCGTTCACACAGCAAGGGTAGGGAAGGGAGAGGCGGCCAACTCGGTCTTGCACGCCCGCTGCACCACAGCACTGATCCCCGCAGGATGCGCGATGCCGAAGGGACCGATCAGATCCCCGCCGTACACCGCGCTCGCGCACTCGTCGCGCCCCGGTTGTCTGTGCAGCCCCAAACGCAGAGGCCCGGCGTGCCAAACGCCCCGAAACTGAACACTCGCCATCAACAAGGAAAGTTCGTGACCGAAGAGCGCTTCACCGGCAAGGTCGTCGTCATCACCGGAGCGGGGTCAGGCATCGGCGCCGCCACCGCACACCGTTTCGCCCGGGAGCATGCGACCGTCATCGCGATCGGGCGCGCCATCAAGAAATTGCGGCACGTAGTAGGTGCAGCTCCCGCCGGATCGACAGTCATCGCCCACCCAGCCGACGTCTCCGATGAGGCGTCGATTGGTGCCCTCATCAACGCCGTGGCCCAGGACCACGGTCGTATCGATGTACTGGTCAACGGCGCCGCGGTCGCTGCCGCCGGCACCGTCACCGACACCGACTCCGACACTTGGCACAAGGTGCTGAGCGTGGGCCTCGACGGAGTCTTCTACACTTCACGCGCCGCGCTGCCCCACCTGTGCGCGGCCAGCGGGGCCATCGTCAACATCGGATCCGTTGCCGGCCTCGGCGGGGACTGGGGCATGGCCGCCTACAACACAGCCAAAGGCGGGCTGGTCAACCTCACCAACGCCATGGCACTGGATCACGCCAAGGACGGCGTACGAGTCAACGCTGTGCACCCCACCCTGACGGCTACTGAGATGACCACATCCATCCGGGGCAACGACTTGCTCATGACCGCCTTTCGTCAGCGGATCCCCATGCGACGCCCTGCTGAGCCGAGCGAAGTCGCTGACGTGATTGCCTTCCTGGCCAGTCGTGACGCTCGGTTCGTCAACGGTGCCCACATTCCTGTCGACGGTGGGCTCAGCGCGTCTTCCGGTCAACCAGGCATGTTCCAGTGACCTGAGTGAGAGAGCGGCCGCGCCGCGAAGTCGGGAAGGAGAGGCAAGCATGCCTCCAGACGGCCGCCCTGGTCTTGGATCATGTCCACGATGCCAAGGCCACGGCTGCCCGGGCTCGCCTGGCAGTCTCCGACACCGAGGGCGACTTGGCCATCGTGTCAACCGGAGCGGGAGACCCCCACGACCGCAATCGGCGAACCTCGACTGCTGGGTGCAGGCGTTTCGGGCGGTGCCTTCGGGAGCTACCCATTCCCAGCCAGTACCGCCTGGCCCTAGGCATTGAGCTGGCGGTGGATGGTCAACGTCGCTTGGATGTATGCCGACTGGCCGCCGACATCGGCACTGACGCGCCCGGATCCGGAGCCCTGCTATGCCAGTGCAGGTAGGCGTGCAGGGCCCGGGTCTGGGCTGAGTAATTGGGGCGTGGGAGTTGGCGATGGTTGAACTGCCGCAGTGGTCCGAAGTGCGCCTCGATCGGATTCGCCCAGGATGCGTAAGTCGGCGTGAAACACAACTCGCCTTGTGTTTTCGCCCAGCAGCGGATGTTTTCGCCACACAGCATCTACTTGTGTGACCCGGATCCCGTTTCCCTCCCCTTGGCACGGTCGTTGGTCTGATCGGGTGATCGAGGCCAAAGTGGTGTGTCCGGGCAACGGCTGATCGGCCCCGTCACGTCAGACGGCGGTGAAGCCGCCGTCTGCGGGTACCACGGCTCCGGTGATGAAGCTGGAGCGTGGTGAGGCGAGGAAGCAGAGAACCTCGGCGATCTCTTCGGGCTGTGCGACTCGGCCCAGGGGCTGGGCGTCGGCGAACGATGCGAGGTAGGCACGGCTGTCGGGGCGGATCGTGTCGAGGAAGTCGGTCTCGATGACGCCTGCGGCGACAAGGTTGGCGCGGATGCCCCATGGTCCGCCTTCGACGGCGAGCACCTTGGTCAGTTGGGCAAGGGCGCCTTTGGACGCGCTGTAGGCGGCGCCTTCGGGCAGGGCGACCGTGCCGGCGTAGGACCCGGTGCTGACGATGCTCCCGCCGCCCCGGCTCCGCATGGCCCGGAAGGCTTCTCGGGCGCAGAGGAAGGATCCGCGGGCGTTGACGGCCATCACGGTGTCCCAGTCCTCGGCGGTGGTTTCGGTGACGGGTTTGTTCAGGGTGCGTCCGGCGTTGTTCACCAGGATGTCCAGTCCTCCGAAGGCGTCCAGCGCCGAGCGGACCGCGTGGACGGCGGTCTCCTCCCGCGTGATGTCGCCCCGCATCGCGAGTACGCCGGGGAATTCGTCCTGCAGGGTCGTGACGTCGGGACGCAGGTCGACGGCGACGACGCGGGCGCCGCGGGCATGGAGCAGTGCCACGGTCTCCTTGCCCACGCCGCGCGCGGCCCCCGTGACCAGGGCGGTCTTCCCGGCGAACTCGGATGCTTCGGCAGACGCGGCGGTGGGCGTCATGATGAGGTCCTCTCGTAAAGATCAGGGTCGCGCGCGGTTTCCCGCGTCGGCTGTCTGGGCTGCTGTACGGTCACGCACTCACGAGGCAGACGGCACAGGAGATGAGCGCGCTTGCCGTGCGTGCGCACGGGAGGCGTCGTGGACGCCCGGCGGGCGGGTTGTTCAGTGTGCGGTGAGGCCGCCGTCGACGACGAGTTCCGAGCCGGTGACGAAGGAGGAGTCGTCGCCGGCGAGGAAGAGGATCGCGGGGGCGACCCCATCGGCGCGGCCGACTCGGCGCATGGGGTGCGCTGGATGTCCGGTTGCTGGTCGCCCTGCTCGTCCAGGAGGTCCTGGATCATCGGTGTGGCGACCACTCCGGGATGTATCGAGTTGACCCGTACGCCCTGCCGTGCGTACTCGACCGCGGCCGTCTTGCTCAGCAGGCGCACCGCGCGCTTCGACGCCTGGTGGGCCGCGGCCGCGCCGCTGCCCACCAGGCCGAGCACGGACGAGGTGTTGATCACCGACGCGTTGCCGCTCGCTCGCAGCAGCGGCATCGCCGCCCTCATACCGAGCCAGGTGCCTTTCTGGTTCACGTCGATCACGCGGTCCCACGCCTCCTCCCGCGTGTCCTCGATACCCGGCCAGTCCAGGATTCCGGCGAGGTTCACCAGCACGTCCAGCACTCCGAAACGATCGCGTACGAGGGCCGTCACCTCCTCCCATTCCCGGGCGGAGGAGACATCGAGGAGGGCGGTCGCCACCTCCGCGCCACCCGCCTCGAGGCGCCGCGCCGGCTTCTGGAGGGGTTCCCGGGCTACATCGGTGATCACCAGCCGGGCGCCCTCCTGGGCGAAGAGTTCGGCGGTCGCCGCACCGATCCCCCCGGTCGCGCCCGTGATCAGGGCCACCTTGCCCTCAAGACGTCGTCCGGTCATGAATACGGTCCTTCCCTTGCGTTTGATACGTCTGTCAGCGACTGCTGCCTGCCTCGGCAGTCGGTCCGCTCCCACGAGGAGTCGGTCTCCCCGACCGGAGCAGCTGCTGCCCGAACCCCGTTGTCCCGCCACGCTCGCCCCCCCGCTACGACTGGCTCGACTCTCGGTACAGCACGAGGTGTTCGTGGTAGAGCACTCCGTCGCGGATGTCCCCTGTGGCGGTGAACCCGGTGTCGTCGACGTAGTCCAGGTGACTACCGGTGACCGTGTAACGGCCGGTGTACGCACTGGCCCGCTCGCCGCGAGCCTCGTCGTAACGGCCGTCCGGCAGCAGCTCCTGCCGGATGTGCCCGTCCTCGGTCACCCACATACCGACCACGTCCACGTGGCCGTCCTCGATCGCGGCCATGGCGGCCTCCTCTCCTCGAAGGGTGCGGTCCTTCCCGTTCCACCGAGTCTGCGCAGGTCAGCGATGACCGACCAGGACGCTTGCTGCCTGGGTGCACCACACCCAGGCAGCACGGCGGCGCGCCGCCTAGCCTGAGGACATGGACGACAACCGCATGGGGGACTTCCTGCGCGCGTGCCGCGCCGCCCTGCGCCCGCACGACGTCGGGATGCCGAGCCACGGGACCCGCAGAGTCGCCGGGCTGCGCCGCGAGGAGGTCGCCGTCCTGGCCGGAATGAACGCCGACTACTACACCCGCCTGGAACAGGGCCGCGAACGCAACCCTTCGTCCCAGGTGATCGCCGCTCTCAGTCATGCGCTGCACCTCGACGAGGACGCCAGGGTGCACCTGTACCGGCTGGCCGGGGCCGCCCCCGCCGACCGGCTGTCGCCTCGCCGCACCGAGCGCGTCAGCCCCGCCCTGCGACAGCTGATGGACGGCTACCCCAACACCCCGGCGTTCGTCATGAACAGGACCCTCGACCTCCTCGCGGTCAACGCGCTGGCCCAAGCCCTCTACTCGGCGTTCACCCGGGCGGACAACCTCGCCCGCATGACGTTCCTCGACCCGGTCGGCCCCACCTTCCACACGGACTGGAACCGGGCGGCACAAGCCACCGTCGCCAACCTCCGCGAGGCGACCGGCTTCGAACCGGACAACCCGCGGCTGCGCGAACTCGTCGGCACCCTCACCGAGCACAGCGCGGACTTCGCGCGCCTGTGGCAGTCCCACACCGTGCGAGGCAAGACGCAGGACGCCAAACACTTCCTCCACCCGGATGTCGGCCCGCTCACGCTCACCTACCAGGCGTTCGACGTACGCGAGACACCCGGCCAGCAGCTCGTCATCTACCACGCCGAACCGGGCAGCCCCAGCGCCCACTCCCTCCGCCTGCTCGGCTCCCTCCACGCCACCCGGCGCCAAGACCGCTCCCAGCACACAGCTGATCAGCCAACACAACCCGGAGACCCGCACCGATAGTGCGACTTCGCCTCAGCGCGTTTCATAGGTGGTCCTATCTGGAACGGCTGGGCGCCACGAACGGAATCCGGGCCGAAAGGGTGCTGGCACAGAGCTCCTGGCTGGAGTCGCGGCAGGACTCCATCAAGCGGCTCGCCATCGTGAGCGGCCAGTCCCGCGAAACCCTCCTGCACGCGATCCCTCAACTCGGCCAGGAACCAGGGCCGTTCCTCACCGACCACCCGGACTTCTCCGTGAACGCCCCGTGCCGGCTCCGCGTTGCCCGACGGACCGGAAGCTATTCCCACTTCTCAAGGGTCTCCGTCTGGAGCTCTCGTTTCCACGATCAAGTCTGCCTCCGGCACAAGATCTGGACCGGCCGCTCAGCCGAGAACTACATGCAACAGGTCGACGTCACCGACCTCCCCGACGTGCTCCAGGCACAACGGCGGCACTACCGGCTCCTACGCAAACACGGACACGTCGTGCCCAGCGCCTGCTTCGAACACTGCTCCGACCTCTGGGACGCTGTCGTCCGACGCGGATACCGCCCCAGCGACCGCCGCCGCCGTCTCGGCATCCTGGGCATCAGCCATCCCGAAATCTGGGACCCCCGCCGCTACATCGCCGTCTATCCCGAGGTCGTCGCGGCCACCGCGCTCTACGCCTCCCCTCACCGGAGGAAGCTCGCGCGCTCCGAGGACAGCGGATACCTCCACTTCCGGACCGAGTTCATCCGCCAGCTGCCACAGGAACGGATCCTTCGGCGGAGCAGCAAGCCGTGGTTCCTCAAAGAACTGGGAGACACCGCTCTACGCATCGAGGACGCCATAGCGGCATATGCCACATCGCGAGATGCCCGGACTCCACCGAGACAGCCGGAGCCCTGGACATCTCAACCGACTCCGGGCACCCCAGGTCAGCAGACCCTGCTACCGCACTCAAATGAGACAGAACAACATGCCGCGCCTCAAGAGGCGCCTGAAGAGCCACCCAAGAAGGCAAGTACGTCTTGACAATTTCAAACTGTCAAGGCTTACTTGCCTCATGACTCTTCCAGACCTGGACGATCTCATCGCGGAAGTCGACAGGAGATGCGACACCGCACACCGCCCCGGTGGACAGGAACAGCCCGACTGGCTCGCCCTGCTGACCGTCGCCGCCCAACTCGCAGGCCAGATGCAGGCGCTGGCAGACGACCTGGTCGAGGACTACGTCGAGCACTGCCGGATGCACGGCAACTCATGGACAGACATCGGCACCGCCCTGGGCGTGACCCGGCAGGCGGTCCAGCAACGCTTCCACGCCCCTCACAAGCGCTACAGCCCCGAGACGATGACCGACGACCTCCGCCAGGCGATGATCCACGTCAAGCAGGCGGCAGTGCACCACCGCAACAACTACATCGGCACCGAGCACCTGCTCTGGGGGCTGACCGCCGAGGACAACAGCGCCACTCGGCTCCTGCAGGCTGCCGATGTTTCGCCGGAGACGGTCCACAGATCCGTCGGAACCCGGCTGAGCATGGGCGCCTCCCAGGCAGCCGAGCGCATCGCCTGGACGCCCTACTCCCGCAAGGCCATCGCCATCGCAGAGGCGCGATCCGAGCAGAACGGATCCGACCGCATCGACTGCGACGACCTTCTGATCGGACTCGCCCAGGTCGGCCGCGGAGTCGCCGCCGATGTTCTGACCGAGGCCGGCCTCGACCCGGCTGCCCTCGACGCCACAACTGCGGACGCCTGAGCCCATCACGGCCCCGGCGACCACTACCCCCGGACAGGGAGAGAACGGCTCACTGCCCGGACTTGAGTGAGACATGCCGACGAACCCCGTCTCACTCAAGCCTGGGCACCGCAGGTCAGCGCAACACGATGCCCGGACTTATCTGAGACAGGACAGCACAGATGCCTGCAGGAGGTGACATTCGAAGACGGTCCGCAGCAGGACGCAACCCGAAGCCTTCCGGCCAGCCGAAAAATCGCCCTTACGTCCAGCTGGGTGACAGCCCGTCTGGCTCTCCGTGCGGCACTGGCTGGCCGCTGAGAGCGTCCAGGAGAATGCGGTCACCGAGCGGCTTCCGCATCTGCACCCTCACGCTCTGTTCGATCATCTCGGAGCTGCAGGCGCCGCTTCGTGCCCCTGCGACAGATGCGTACAGCACTATGCTCTCGCTCGTCTCCAGCGCCTTGACGACGGGGCCGTCGTCGCAGGCTCCGTGTGTGGCCTTCACGGTGATGGAGCGGCCGTCCATCGCCGTTCCGGCGAGCCGGGTGACATGCCCGAGGCTGCCCGCAGACCCTTGCCGAGCTTGTCCGATCGGCGAGCTTGGAAGTTTTGACGGGGTGACGGCGACACGCTTAAGCGGGGTGTCGTAGCCCTCCAGCGTGAAGAGCCAAGCGGGAACGGAGGCTCAGGTGGTTGCGGTAGAGGGGGTGGGCATCGTGCCGCATCACCACCACCTCGTCGACCACGGCCATCTGCTCGGCCAGGGCCACCGTCTCGGGGACGACGGCGAAGCAGGCGTTGTGCCCGGCGGCGGTGGTGAACCGCGCGGGAATGTCCTGCTGGTTCAGGTGGGCGTAACGGGCGGCGGTGCCCTGGCGGGAATCGGCCTCGCGGACCGCCAGGGCCACCAGTTGCACGCGGTAGCCCGCCTGCCCGTCCACGGCCGCGCGGGCGGCGAACTGGGCAGCACTTTCCGGGGTGATCTCGATGACCATGTCCCCGCGGCACTGTGCGGGGCTTCATCCGCCTCCTGGTCGAGGTCATCGACTTCGGCGCGATTGAGGCTGCCGCGCCCGTGGTCACCGCGCTCAGGCAGCTCCCGCAGCTGATCGGCCGGAAGAAGATCGGCGCTGCCGAGGTGGCCGGGGAGCTGGTGACCGGGTCCTGGCGGCGGCTGGTGTTCGCCAACCCGAGCCTGCCGGACGGCGTGGTGGACAAGGCCGCCTACTCCTTCTGCATCCTCGAGCACCTCCATCGCGGCCTGCGGCGGCGGGACATCTACGCCCGTGCCGGCGACCGGTGGGGTGACCCGCGACGTATGCCGCGTAGTTCTCCGAGTTGACGGCCCGGCCGGCCTCGGCTGTGAGGTGCTCGACCGAGGCGATGGTCGGGACCTGCCGCCCGTCGACAGTGGAGGTGATCAGTTCGATCCGGCGGGCCAGTTCGGCGACGACGCTGGGAGCCGACTCGACCAGCAGCCTCCCGTCCCGCCATGAGAACCGCGACGCCCTGCCAATACCGGTGCTGCGATGCGAGTCGCCAGGAAAGCCACGTGGCTGTACGGCAGCGCCGGGTTCTCGGTCAGCAGCAGGTAGACCCGCTCGGTGTCACCGCCGTAGCCGACCAGGCCCGTGCACGGCTTGATCGGTCCCTCCGTGTCACGGGCCGCCACCTCGTAGACCCTGCACTCCGTGCACCGGAACAAGTCGGTGACCTGCTCGTACTCGAACTCGTGGCCGCCGAAGCCGTTGTCCGGCTCGCTGACGCCGAATGCCGTGCCCGCGCCAGCGGCGCCGCGCCGGGCCTGGGTGTACTTGACGCCGTCGCGCTCCTGTCGAGCGCGGGCGCGGGACTTGGGGCCGCCTGCTCCGCTCTTGGTCATCTCAGCCTCTCTCGCGGCATCCCACGCATCCCGCCGGGCTCATCGACATCCGGGCGGAAACGGTCGCACGTGCTGCGACTTCGAGGGGCGCCGGGACGCTCTCCCGGGGGTCCTTGGCCGTCTGCCGGGCAGCTTGGGTGCCGGTGACCATGGCGTGCGGCGTGCGCGTCCTGCCGCTGCCCACAGCGTAGCGACCGGCACCGACAGCAGCCCGGACGCGGGACCAACGGGCGTCAGAACCAGCGGGGCGGATCCGCCCGCATCGTCGAGCCTGTGACCTGCGAGAACTCAGCATGATGGAGCCTCCAGCCGGGGCGGTCGGCTGAAGGCTCCATCGTCCGCGCTCACGGAGGAGAGCTTCGGGCGGATCCGCCCGAAGCTCCACGGAGAGTGGACCCAGATCACATCGTCTTGCCGGGCACGGTCAGTGTGACGGGGCACAGCATGGCGTACACCCGGCCGCGGTCCTGGGCGGCCGGGATGTCGGCCGGGTGCGCGAGGTCCCCGGCGAGCGCGATGAACACCTTGTGCCGACGGGCCAGACGCCGCCACGCCTTCGAGGCGTTCAGGGTGCCCGCGTAGAAGGTCACTCCGCCGGGGCCGGTCACCGTGAACAGGTCACCGGGCACGTCCAGGACAGCCGACCAGCCATCGGCGGGCTCGGCCCAACCCGCGAAGTCGTCGAACTTCGCCCAGCTGCCAGTGGCCAGACCGAGCAGGTACGGGTCGGGCCCGCTCCCGCAGTCCGGCGTGAACGTCTCGATACGGCTGGTGGTGAACACCACCTGGGCCCGGCTGAGGTGATCGACACTCCATGCCTGCATGTCCATCGGGACCGGCGGCCCGGACAGGTCGACGCCGTACATGCTCTGCGAGGCCCTGCCCATGCCCTCAGCCGACCGGGGCGAGGACAGCGTCGTACTGTTCGACAGCCCAGGGCAGCACCACGCAGGAGAGCAGGAACCAGTCGCTGTAGCGGTACAGGTCCCAGTCGCGCACCGGGAAGTGGAACTCGGAGGCCGCGAACTCCTCCGAGGAGTCCCCAAGGGGCGGTCGGCGTCAACGCGGCCCTCGAAGCGGCCCAGCGTGCGCATCAGGGGTGTGACCCAGATACGCCAGAAACCCGGCACTGGATGATCTTGGCCCCGGAAGGCTCTCGGGGCCGAGGTCCTGGTAAGGCACGTCGGTGGTGAGCATGTGGTAGGCGGAGACGAGCATGCTGTGCGCGATGGCGACGATGGTGCGTTTCTCGCCGCGCCGCGGTCGCAGCCGGTGGTACTGGGCGGCGAGATACGTGCCCTTGGTGCGGCCGATGGCCAGGGCGGCGACGCCGAGTCCGCCCTTGAGCCACACGTTGCCGTGCCGGGTCGGTGCCCGTTTGCGTTTCCCTGCGGACTCGCGGTTGCCGGGGGCGAGCCCGGCTCAGGCGGCCAGGTGCCCGGCGCTCGGGAACCGGCTCATGTCCGCGCCCATCTCCGCGATCATCACGTGGGCCACCGTGGTGCTGATCCCGGGGATCGTGATCAGCAGATCGACCTGGTGGCGAAAGGGGGCGATCTGTCGTTCTCGTCGTCCTGCTGGAACGACTGCTGCTCCCGTGAGCCCGGGAGATCACCGGCTGACCGGACTCCACCCGTAGTTCCACCCGTGGGTCCAGGCGCGTATGGGCCCGTGCCAGCAGGCTTGAGGCATGACAACGACTGACTGGATCACCGACATCGCCCTCCTCCTCGTCGTCTTCCGGCAGCTGCGGGAGGGCCGCCTCGACGCCAAGTCGTACGTGATCCCCCTGGGGATCGTGGCCTTCGTCGCGCACAGCTACCTGACCACCGTGCCCACGGCCGGCAACGACCCGGTGCTGATCGGCGCGCTCGTCGCCGTCGGCGCGGCCCTCGGCGTCGTGGGCGGCGTCTACACCCGTATACGCAAGGTCGGCGCGCATCTGTTCATCAAGGCGGGCGCGGTCTCCGCGACCGTGTGGGTGCTGGGCATGGGGGCGCGGATGGGCTTCCAGCTGTGGGTCGACCACGGCGGCGCCGACGACGTGGCCCGCTTCAGCCTGGCGCACCAGATCACCACGGGGGACGCGTGGGTGGCCGCGTTCGTGCTGATGGCACTCACCGAGGTGGTCACGCGGCTGGGCACCATATTTCTCCGCGGCCGCATGGCCACCCGGGAGCTGCGGCAGCCGGCCGTGGACGGACGGGTCGCGGCGGTCGCCGCGGACCGGACGGTCTGAGTACGGGTTATCGTCGCGCCGTGTCCGCTTCCGACAATCCCCCAGCCCCCGGGCCGGCTTCCGAACGGGAGCCCGGCCCTCGGGTCGTGCTCCGGCACGACGCCTCTCTCCAGTGGGCCGTCACCCTGCTGGTCATCGCCATCGCGGTCATCACCGTCCGGCCGGTGGGCGTCAGCGGCCGCGGCCTGGCCGTGGTCGCCCTGCTGGTGGTCAACTCAGTCGCCCTGCTCGCCAGACACCTGCCGCCCGCCTTCCCACACCGGGCCGCGCTGGTCTGGCTGACCGCCGGTGTCGTGGCGTCCGCCGGCCTGCTGGAGGTGAGCAGCAGCGGCTCCGGCTACCTCTTCGCCTACTTCCTCGTCGGCCACGCCGGCTACCGCCTCGCCCTCAAGCCGGCCCTGGCGGTCGCGGCCCTGTCCAGTCTGCTGTGCGGCGCTGTCTTCTATTTCTACGTCGGCCCCGATCACCAGGTGCTCACCTGGACCTTCGGCCTCAGCACCGGCATCCCGGTGGTGGCCGGAATCCTGGGCCGCGGCAGGCAACAGGCAGTGGAGGCGAGGCTCCAGGCCGCCGAGTCCGCCGAGCGGGCCGCGCGGGCCGAGGCGCGAACGGCCGTGCTCACCGAACGCGGCCGCATCGCCCGCGACGTCCACGATGTGCTGGCGCACTCGCTGGCCGGGATCAACATGCACCTGGAGCTGGCGGACGCCTTGATGGACACCGGCGACCTGGAGAAGGTCCGCGCGGCGCACAACAAGGCGCAGAGCCTTGTCAGGGAGAGCCTGAAACAGGCCCAGTGGACCGTGCACGCGCTGCGCGAGGACTCCCTTCCGCTGCTCGAGAGCCTGACCGCCATGATCGAGTCGTCCGGCCACCGCGAGGTGCTCACCGTCACCGGGGCCGTCCGAGAGCTGTCGGCACAGGTCACCCAGAACGTGCTGCGCATCGCGCAGGAGGCGCTGACCAACGCGGCCCGGCACGCTCCCGGGGCCGAGATCGCGGTGGAGCTGACGTTCGACGCCGCCTCGACCAGCCTTGCCGTCCGCAACGGGCCCGCGACCGGTGAGGCGACCGCGAGTGTCGGCAGTGGCATGGGACTGATAGGAATGCGCGAACGCGTCGCCCTGCTGGGCGGCACCCTCACCGCGGGTCCGCTCACCGAGGGACCGGACCGGGGCGGCTGGCAGGTGGAGGCAGTGATCCGAGGATGACGACGAACGAACCGGCCCAGGAGCCACGGAACCCGCAGGACCCGCTGACCGAGCGCTCGCTGAAGGTGATCGTCGCCGACGACCAGGCCACCGTCCGCGAGCCCTTGGCCGCGGTGCTCGACATGACCGAGGACATCGACGTCGTGGCCGCCGCCGCGGACGGTACCGAGGTGCTCGCCGCCGTGGCCGCCACACCGGTCGACGTCGTCCTGATGGACCTGCGCATGCCTGTCATGGACGGCACCGAGGCCACCCGCCGGCTGAGCGAGGAACACCCGGGAACGGCCGTGGTCGTGCTGACCACCTTCGCCGACGACGACTCGATCCTGGCCGCCCTGAGCGCCGGCGCCCGCGGCTATCTGACGAAGAACGCGGGGCGCCAGGACATCGTCCGTGCGATCCGGGCCGCCGCCGCGGGACAGTCCGTACTCGACCACGAGGTGCAGAACCGCCTCCTGGCCACCGTCCGCACGCGCCCGCCGGCCGACGCGCAGTCGCTCCCCCCGGGCCTCACCCGCCGCGAACGCGAGGTGCTCACCCTTATCGGCCAGGGCCTGCCCAACCGGGCCATCGCCGAGAAACTCTTCATCAGCGAGGCCACGGTCAAGACCCACATCAACAACCTGTTCGCCAAAGCCGGCATCCGGGACCGCGCCGACGCCGTCCGCCGCGCCATCGCGGCCGGCCTGGCATGACCGGGGTGTGACCGAGATACGCGCCAAAGGGGCAACGGGATGATCTTGAAGCCCTGATCTGCTCGGATTTATGTGCGGCGGCGTGCGGCGGGGTCGCGTTCGGCGACGTGTGGCCGAGAAGGTCAAGCTGACCGGCGCGAAGAACGGCGCGGGTACGACTCCCGACGAGATGGCACTGTCGATCATCGGTGGCATGGTCGCGGGTGCGGACAGCATCGACGACCTGGATGTTCTGCGCCACGGCGGCCTGCCGCGCCTGCTCGGCGGCATGCGCGCTCCATCCACGCCGGGCACGTTCCTGCGTGCTTTCACCTGGGGACACGTACGTCAACTGGAGGCCGCCGCACGGGCGTTCACCTGCAACCTGGCCGATACCGGGCCCGGAGGGCGGCTTCCCGAGCGACCACTATTCCGGTCGAGGCCCGCCTTGAGCTCCCCCAGAAGGCCCATGCCGTTGCGTAGGGGCCGTGGCCGTGCGGGTATGGCGGGCTCGGACGAAACCCCGGCGTCGGCGTGACAGGGTCAGGTGCCGGCGCTCAACGCGGGCTGCGCCGGCTCCGGTAGGCCGCGACACTGGCCCGGTGTGCGCAGGTTCGGGTGCAGTACTGCTTCGAGCCGTTGCGCGAGAGGTCCACGAAAGTGGCCCGGCAGGTCGGCCCGGCACATACGCCGAGACGAGCGGGACCGAGCGTGGCGATCACGGATGCCAGTGCGCTGAGCGTAGTCGCGGCAAGGTGCGCCGAGCAGCGGTCGGTGTCGGAGGTCACCTCGGTCCACCAGCGGTCGTCCTCGTGGCGCAGTACCGGGGTGGCGCGGCTGCGACGCAGACCGTCGTTGATCAGAGCCGCAGCTTCGACCGCGTCCGCGTTCGCCCGTTCGAGCACCTCACGCACCGTCTCGCGCAACGCGCGGACTTCCGCCAGGTCGGCGCGGGTGAGATGCCGCGGACCGGTCCCTTGGTTCGCGGCCGAACTCGGAGGCTCAGCCGCGGGATGGTCGTCAAGGAAGTCCCGGAGCTGCTCCACGGTCTCGAGCGTGTCCTCTCCCTTGATCGGCCTCAAGGTGTTGGCCAGGTCGACGGCCGTCTGGACCACCAATGGACTGTGATACGCATCCTGCATTTGACGTGTCTCCTCACTGCCCCGTAATGTTACACCCAAAGGAGCTTTAGCATGTCACAACATACTCGGCAGGGGACGACGCCGCAGACGATCCCGTCTGGAGGGGCCCCGGCACCGCAGCGAACCGACGCCCCGGACGGGCGTCGGCTGGGGCTGACTTTGGGGATGCTGGTGCTGCCGATGTACGTGGCACTGGGAGCGCCGTCGGTGGCCCTGCCGGCCATCGGCCGCGCACTCGCGGTGCCGTTCGGGGCCACCGCATGGATTCTCGCCGCGTGGTCGCTGACCTCCGCGCTCGCGATGCCGGTCGCGGGTCGGCTGCTGGTCCGCTGGAGCCCCTTCCAGGTCCTCGTCGCCGGGGTCGTGGCGCTCGCCGCGGGCTCCGTGCTCGCCGGAGCCGGGCCGACACTGTCTGTCGTGATCGTCGGCCGACTGATCGGCGGCGCCGGGGCGGGCGCGACCGTGATCGCCGTCTTTGCCGCGACCACAGCCCTTCCCGGGCGGCAACGGATCCGCGCCCTGGGAATCATCGCGGCCGCCAGCGCGACGGCGTCGGGGTGCGGGACACTGCTGGGCGGGGCGGTGACCGCATGGCTCGGGTGGCGTGCCGTACTCGCGATCCCGGTCCTCGCGCTGCCCCTCCTGCTGGCCGCATTGCCGAGTACGCGCGCGCTGACGCGGAGCGGTAGCGGCGAGCGAAACGGCTCGACCGGGCCACTCGACATCGTCGGCGCGGCCGTGCTGTCGGTACTTGCCGGCTCCTTGATCACGTTGCTGCAGGCACACTCGGTCGGCCTGCCCGCTCCGGTCACCCTCGTCGTGGCTGCCGCCGGGGCGCTCGCCGCCGTGGGACTGTGGTGGCGCGTGCGAAGCACGCCCGACGGGTTCGTGCCTCGGCGGGTGCTCGCCTCCCGCGGCTTCCTTGCGGCCGGGCTCATCGGCGGGACCGTCTTCGCCGGCTATTACGGGGTGCTGTTCCGCGCCCCGTCCCTGATCGAGCAGGCCACGGGCGGTGGCCCCCTGGAAGCCGGCGTGCTCTTGGTCCCGGCCGCCGCCTGCTCGGTGCTGGCCGGGCGGCTGGTCGGCACCTTGACCGACCGGTTCGCCGGCTGGCAGGTGTCGGCCGGGCTTGCGGCACTCACCGTCGTCGGCGTGCTCGTGGTCGCGATCTTCACCGGACCAATCCCGATTGTCGTCGGCACGGCGTTGACCGTGTGCGGGTTCGCCGGCGCCCAAGCCGTACTGGTGAGCCTCGCGCCGGACCTGGTCGCCGCGGACGACCGCGACACCGCACAGGGCCTGCTCAACTTCATGAACGCCCTGGGTGGCGGGATCGGTCCGGCCGCTGTCGCGGGTCTGTCCGGCATCGTGCCGGGGCCGGTGGCCCTCGCCGTGCTCGCGGCACTCCCCCTGGCCGGACTCGTCCTCAGCCTGACCCGGCGCCCTACCGCCGACCGCCGCCCCGAGCCCGACGCCACGCGTGGGAGCCCGCGATGACGGTCCACCTGCCTCTGATCCGATAACGCCTTGACCAGTAAGGAGCCTTGCCATGTCCGCCGAGCCATTCGAGGTCAGCATCACCGAAGCCGAGATCGCGGATCTGCGGACACGATTGCGACGGACACGGTGGCCCGAGCGCGAGCCGGTGGACGACTGGTCACAGGGTTTGCCGCTGGCGTATGCGCAGGAGCTTTGCCGCAGCTGGGCCGAGGACTACGATTTCGGGTTCGCCGAGCGGCTGAACGTGTTCCCGCAGTACCGCGACACGATCGACGGGCTGGGCATCCACTTCCTGCACGTCCGCTCGCCGGAGCCGGACGCGTTCCCGCTCGTGCTCACGCACGGGTGGCCGGGTTCGGTGCTCGAGTTCCTGGAGGTCCTCGGCCCGCTGACCGACCCGCGCGCGCACGGCGGTGACCCGGCGGACGCGTTCCACGTGGTCGCGCCGTCGTTGCCCGGGTACGGCTGGAGTGACAAGCCGTCGAATACCGGGTGGGGCATCACTCGCACCGCGCGCGCCTGGGACACGTTGATGGTCTCGCTGGGTTATGAACGGTACGGCGCGCAGGGCGGTGACTGGGGTTCGGCGGTGTCCGCGGTGCTGGGCGAGGTGGCGCCCGAGCGGGTCGCCGGCGTGCACCTGAACCTGGGATCCGTGGCGGCGGGCACGTTCGACGACCCGACGCCCGCGGAGCTGGCGAATCTCGAGGCCGAGAAGGAGATGCAGCGCACCGGCCGGGGGTACTCGGCGATCCAGGCGACCCGGCCGCAGACGCTCGGCTACGGCCTCACCGACTCCCCGGCGGGGCAGGCCGCCTGGATCGCCGAGAAGTTCTGGGCGTGGACGGACAACGACGGCCATCCCGAGGACGCGTTGTCGCGGCAGACGATCCTCGACGAGATCTCGGTCTATTGGTTCACCGCGTCGGCCACGTCGTCGGCGCGCCTGTACTGGGAGAGCTTCGCCAACTTCCGGGACAAGGTGACCGCGCCATCCGGGCTGTCGGTCTACCCCCGCGACATAACCCGCCCGTCGAGGCGGGAGGCCGAGCTTCGGTTCACCGACCTGCGCTGGTTCGAGGAGCTGCCGCATGGTGGCCACTTCGCCGCGCTGGAGCAGCCGGAGTCGCTGGTCAAGCAGGTGCGCGGGTTCTTCCGCCTGTTCCGCTGACTGTCCGTGCCACCCCCGGGGAAGCCCACGCCCAGGGGATGGTCCTGTCCGTCCCCCGGGTCACCGGCAAAACGACGGCCGCGCTCGGCGAGCGGACGCTGGTGATCATCGCCCTCGAACCAGGAGCGGTTCTTCTTCCTGGACGACGTCGACCGCGATCTGATTGCGTTGCGGCGCTCCACGCATCACCAATTGGGCTTCGCGCTTCAGATGTGCACCGTGCGCTACATCGGCCGGTTCCTCCCGGACGATCCACTCGACGCCCCGTGGCCGGTGGTCGAGCACTTGGCCGCGCAGCTCGGCATCGAGGACCCGTCGGTGGTGAAGCGGTACACCGAGCGGCCGAAGACGGCCTACGAGCACGCGTGGGAGATCCGGGACGCCTACGAGTACCACGAGTACGAGGACTCGGAGTGGTCTCGGCGATTCCGTACGTTCCTGCACGGGCGGGCGTGGACGCACGCCGAGGGGCCGAAGGCGCTGTTCAACCAGGCGGTGGGCTGGCTGCGCCGCAACCGGGTGCTGCTGCCGGGGGTGAGCGTGCCGGCCCGGCAGGTGTCGGAGGGGCGGACGGTCGCTGAGAAGCGGCTGCACGCCACGGTCGCTGGGCCGCGCGGCGGGCGGACCCGTCGCTGCCCGGCGACCTGGTGGAGACGCTGACGACGCCGGAGGGCTCGCGGTTCTCGGATCTGGAGCGGCTGCGTCGGCCGCCGAGGCGGACGACCGGGACGGCGTTCGCCCGCGCGCTGGAGCGGGTGGACGAGATCAGCGCGTTCCAGCTCGGGCGGTTGAAGCTGTCGCAGATCCCGCCGAACCGGATGGCGGCGCTCGCTCGGTACGCGTTGGGGTCGAAGGCGGCGTTGCTGGAGCGGGCGGCGGAGCCGAAGCGCACGGCGATGCTCACCGCGGTGATGCGGCACCTGGAGGCGAAGGCGATCGACGAGGCCCTGGACCTGTTCCAGGTCCTCATGGCCTCCCGGCTGCTGAACACGGCGAAGCGGAAGACGGAGAAGGAACGGCTGTCCACGATGCCGCAGCTGGAGAAGGCGTCCAGGTTGGTCGCCCGCGCGTGGGAGATGCTGGTCGAGGAGCTGGAGACGGTCGAGGAACACGGCACCGACGTGGACGTGGCCGCGCTGTGGGCGGCGCTGGAGGAAGTCGCCCCGCGCGCCGCCGTGAGGACCGCCGCGGCCACGGTGGTCTCCCTCGTGCCCGAGGGTGAGGACGCGGCCGGGATCGCGATGCGGGCCGCGCTCGTGACCCGGTACAACACGGTGAAGCCGTTCCTCGCCCTGCTGGGCGAGTCGAATGCGCTGTCCGCGGCCAGTGGCGGCAAGCGGGTCCTCGCCGGGGTCCGAGCGCTTCCGGCGCTGGCCCGGCGGAAAGTGAGCGTGAAGCCGCTGCTGCCGCGCGAGGTCGACGACAAGCTGGTGCCGCCGACCTGGCGCAAGGCGGTCTACGCCAACCCCGATCTGCCGCAGGGCGCGGTGGACCGGGACGCGTACGTGGTGTGCGTGCTGGAGCAGTTACACCGGGCCCTGAACAACCGCGATGTGTTCGCCACCCCTTCGCACCGCTGGTCCAACCCGCGGGCCCGCCTGCTGGAGGGCGCAGAGTGGGAGGCCGTGTGCGAGGACGTCCTGGCGGCCCTGAGCCTGGACATGCCCGTCGAGGAGCACCTGGCGGACCTGGTGCGCGGCCTGGACGCGGGATGGAAGCAGCTCCTCGAACGCCTCGAAGAGGCCGGACCGGCAGCGAAGGTCACCATCGAGGTGCAGGACAACGGGCGGGCGAAGCTGAACGTCGACAAGCTCGGCGCACTGGGTGAACCGAAGTCCCTGGCCTCGCTGCGCAAACGGGTCGAGAAGATGCTCCCGAAGATCGACCTGCCGGACCTGCTGTTCGAGGTGCACTTCTGGACCGGCTTCCTCGACGTCTTCGTCCACCTCGGCGACGGCACCACCCGCATGAAGGACCTGGCCACATCCCTCGTCGCCCTGCTCGTGTCGGAGGCGTGCAACATCGGCCTGACCCCGGTGGTGAACCCGGCGCACGAGGCGCTCACCCGGGCCCGACTCGTCCACGTCGACCAGTACTACCTGCGCGCCGACACCATCACCGCGGCAAACGCGAAGCTGATCGAGGCCCAAGCCCAGGTGCCCATCGTGCAGTTCTGGGGCAACGGACTGCTCGCCTCGGTCGACGGACTGCGGTTCGTCGTCCCTGTGCGCACGATCAGCTCGGCGCCGTCACCGAAGTACTTCGGCTTCAAGCGCGGTATCACCTGGCTCAATGCCGTCAACGACCAGGTCGCGGGCATCGGGCAGATGGTCGTGCCCGGCACCCCGCACGACTCCCTGCATATCCTGGACGCGCTGCTGAACCTCGACGGTGGGGTCAAGCCGGAGATGGGACGTGAGGGGCGCCCGACTCCGCTGGGGGCGGCGTTCGCGGAGTACGGGCGGATCGCCAAGACGGAGCACCTGCTGCGGGTGGTCGACCCGGTGGACGACACCTACCGCCGGCAGATGAACCGGCAGCTCACCGTGCAGGAATCCCGCCACCAGCTCGCGCGGGACGTGTGCCACGGCAAGCGCGGCACCATCCACCAGGCGTATCGCGACGGCATGGAGGACCAGCTCGGCGCGCTCGGCCTGGCCCTCAACGCCATCGTGCTCTGGACAACGAAGTACATCGACGCCGCCGTCGAACAGCTCCACCCTGAAGGCCACGAGATCCGCGAGGAGGACATCGCCCGGCTCTCCCCGCTCAAGCACCGCAACCTGAACCTGCTCGGCCGCTACAGCTTCACCGCCAGCACCCCGGCCGCCGGCGCCCTGCGCCCGCTGCGCGACCCGGACGCCCCCGAGCTGGACGAGGACGAGGACGGGCAGAGGTGAGTTCCAGAGTGGATCAGAACGCTCGTCGCTTCATGGCCTGCGGTGTTGGGCTCGCAGTCCGTCGAGGATGAACTCCACCATCCTGCGCCGGGCTTCGGGGGCCGCGTGTGCGACGCCGATGACGGAGAGCAGCAGCGGGTGCAGGTCGTCGGGGCCGAAGTCCGCTCGCAGGGTGCCGTCCCGGTGCGCCTTCTCCATCAGGACGAACCCGCGTTCCAGCCCCTGCCCGCAGACCTCGTGCAGGGGCGGGGTGAGTTCGGAGCGCGCGGTGAGCGCGTCGCGCAGGACCGCGTCGCTGCCGCCCAGAGCGCCCAGACCCTCGACGTACGCGGCGAAACGCTCCCAGGCGGTGGTCTTGCCCTCCGCGGCGTCGATCACCGCGGCGACCTTGCCGGCCGCCACCTGAGGCGCGACGGCCTCGATGAGCCCGGCACGGCCGCCGAAGCGGTGGTAAATGGTGCCCGGACTGACCCCGGCGCGGCGGGCGATTTCCCCGAGCGGGCAGTCCAGTCCTCGTTCGGCGAACATCTCGACGGCCACGGCGGTGATCTTCTCGATGCTGCGCCGGGCGTCTCTGCGCAAGGGCGTCGTCACGTCCCCTCCTCCCTGCCTTCCTCGGGTCCCGTGTCCCGCGTCACCTATGCGTACGTAATTTGACGCTGCCATCAAGATAACTTACGGTCTCGACCGAAACAACTTGACGCAGCCATCAAATTAGCCAGACGAGGCGGTACGGACCATGTCCAAGACGATCGCGATTTTCGGAGCCGGTTCGGGGCTGGGCGCGGCGACCGCGCGACGGTTCGGCCGCGAGGGGTACGCGGTGGCGCTCGTCGCCCGCCGCCCGGAACCTCTCGCCGAGCTGGCGGCGCGGCTCGGCACCGAGGGGATCGACGCCGAATCCTTCACCGCCGACCTCTCCGACCCATCGGTCGTACCCGGTCTCCTCGAACGGATCACCACCCGCTTCGACCGCATCGATGTCGTCGCGTACGCCCCGGTCGGCTCGGTCACCAAGTTCACGCGGCCGGCGTCGCAGATGAATGCCGAGTTCCTGCGCGAGCACATCGACCTGCTCCTCAACACCCCGGTCGAGCTCGCGCGCGCCGTCGTTCCGCCGATGGTCGAGCGGGGGGACGGCGGCTTCCTGGTCGCCCTGGGCGCCTCCGCCCAGGACGCTTCGGCCGCGCCCGGCATGAGCGGCGCCCCGAGCGTCGCCGCCGCCACCCGGCACTGGGTGCACGCCCTGAACCAGGACCTCGCCGCCACGGGCGTCTACGCCGGTCTGCTCCTGGTGGGGGCGGTCGTCGACGGCAGCCAGGGACAGCGCGAGGCGGAGGCGCTCGGTATCGACCTGACAGCGCTCCCCACCGTCGCACCCGCCGACCTCGCCGACGTGTACTTCGACCTGTTCACCAAGCGGGACCACGTGGAGCAGATCGCCCCGCAGAACGCGTCCTGACCGGCCGCACCCCCTGCGCCCCGGCCCAGAGCGAGGTGCACCCCACGCGGGCGCAAGCGCTCGGCACATTCGCACATGCAGACTCCAGGAGCACCCATGGACTCGAAGACCATCGTCATCACCGGCGCGAGCGACGGCGTCGGCGCGGAGGCAGCCCGCCAGCTCCACCACCATGGCCACCGGGTCGTCGTGGTGGGACGATCCCCGCACAAGACCAACGCCATCGGCGATGAACTCGGCGTCGACCGTCACGTCGCCGACTTCTCCCGCCTCGCGGACGTCCGCCGGGTCGCCTCCGACCTGCAGAACGCCCACCCCACCATCGACGTTCTGGCCAACAACGCCGGCGGCATCTTCGGCGACCCCACCAAGACCGAGGACGGATTCGACGTGACCTTCCAGGTCAACCACCTCGCGCCGTTTCTCCTCACGCACCTGCTCCTGGACACCCTCACCGCCAGCACGGCATCGGTGATCCAGACCTCCAGCGCCGGGGCCCGCCTGTTCGGAAAAGTCGTCCTCGACGACCTCGAACACGACCGGGACTTCACCCCGCAGCGCGCCTACGGCACCGCCAAGCTGGACAACATCCTCTTCACCCAAGAACTGCACCGCCGTTTCCACGGTCAAGGCATCTCCGCGGCTGCCTTTCACCCCGGCACAGTGGCCTCCAGCTTCGCCTCCAACTCCGGCAACTTCGTGCAGCGCATGTACGGCAGCCGCATCGCCCGGCGGCTGATGACGACACCGCAGAAGGCCGCCGGGCAACTCGTCTGGCTCGCCGAGGGCCGCCCTGGCACAGACTGGCTCTCCGGTGCCTACTACGAGAAGCGGAAACCCGCCAAGCGCACCCATCCCCAGACGCGCGACGAGAACATCTCCCGACAGCTGTGGGACAGGAGCGAACAGATGCTGTCGCTTCCCCCGAACCTCGGGAAGACCACCAACGCCTGACGATCGCCGGACGGTACCTGTCGTCAAACGATCGTTTGACGACAGGCGGTCGACGTGTCCAATGAACCCGTGCGATCCGGGGGTTCGCGGCGGCGCGAATGCCTGGGCCACCTGCTCACCGCGTTCGTCACCGCGCGGGTCGATCAGCACCGGCTGGCCGAGGTGTCCGAGGCGCTGGCGGGCATCGCCGAAGTCGTGGAGGTCTTCGGCCTCAGCGGCGAGACCGATCTGCTCGTACGGGTGGTCGCCGCCGACGCGGACGACCTGTACCGGATCGCGGGGCAGATCCTCGCCATTCCCGGCATCGAGCGTACGACGACGGCCCTGGCCATGCGCGAACTGGTGCCGCACCGCCTCACCCCGCTGCTCCTTCGCCGAGCCGAGGGCAGGTAAAGCCGCGTCGCCGCCGGGGATCCGTCTACCTGGGCAGGTCATCACCGATCTGCTCGATCAGGTGCGCGAGGAAGGCCCGCACCGCCGCGGGCAGCGCGCGCCGCGCCATCGACTGGATCTGCATGCTCCGGCGGCTCAGCTCCGGATTGCGGATGGGAACGATCGCCAGATGGTCGGCGCCGAGCCGCCGCACCGTCAGCGGACCGACCAGGGTGACCCCACCGCGTAGCTGCACGAAACTCTGCAGCGCACCCGAGTAGTTGCTGACGAGAGCGGGCTCGAAGTTCAGCCCTTCCAGCGCGACGCAGACGTCGAACAGTTGCCGGATCGTGGTCCCCTCGTCCATCAGCGCGAGCGGGTACTCCAGCAGGTCCGCGAGCTCGACATGCTCCCGGTGCGCCAGCGGGTGATCCTCGGGCATCAGCGCGTAGATCGGCTGCTGCTGCGAATACTCGACCTTGATTCCCCCTTCCGGCCCGAGGCTAAAGGTGACGGCCAGGTCCGCCGTGCCGTCTATCACTTGCCGCGTGGCCGCCGCCGGACCGGTGACATTCATCCGGAACCGCACCCCCGGATGCTTTTCCCGAAATGCGGTGATAGCCGCCGGCAGGAAATCGCGCGCGAAACCCTCGCAGCTCGCGAGTTTGACGGTACTGCGGTGCAGGGCCTCGACGCCGTGCACATCGGCGAGCACCTGATCGGCCTCGAGCGCACTGCGCCGGACGTAGGCGGCGAGAATCTCGCCCGCCTCCGACAGCACCATCCCCCGAGGCCGGCGCTCGAACAGCGGGGCCCCGACATCCTGCTCCAGCTTCGCGATCTGCCGGCTGATCGCCGACGTGGCCACGTGCAGGCGCTCCGAGGCCTCGCTGATCGAACCGGTGCGCGCGACCTCGAGGAAGTAGCGCAGCGACGTGGGCAGGAGAGGCATTCTGAGAATGTACTGCAGCGCGGAGCGGGGCCGTCGAGGGCGGTGACGGGGACGACCGACCGTCGCCGTTGCCGTTGCCGTTGCCGTTGCCGTTGCCGTTGCCGTTGCCGCCAGGGCAATACACCTTTCGAAAACGCGCAATTGCTCCCTCTATCGCCGCCCTCTCGCCGCTCCGTAAACTCTGCGCACCGGCCGGATGCATTGTAAATTGCACGTTTCCGATGTTAAGGGTAATGATGACCCGTGCTGCCGTGATCGATGGTGCCACCGAATACTACGATTCCGGAGAATTCCTCGCCGACCTCGGCCGCCGGGTCGCGTTCGCGACCGAAAGCCAGGACCGGGCGCGGGCGCGGGACTTGCGTTCCTACCTCACCGACGAGCTGGCCCCGGCGCTCACCGGCCGGCTGGGCTGCGAGGCGCGCGTCGTCGACAACCCCGCCGGCGACTACCCGCTGCTCGTGGCGGTCCGGCACGAGGACGATGCGCTGCCCACGGTGCTGGTCTACGGCCACGGCGACGTCGTGCTCGGCGAGCCGGAGCGGTGGCGGACCGGCCTCGATCCGTGGCAGGTCGTGGTCGAGGGCGACCGCTGGTACGGCCGCGGCACCGCCGACAACAAGGGCCAGCACACCATCAACTTCGCGGCACTCGAGCAGGTGCTCCGCGTGCGCGGCCGGCTCGGCTTCAACCTCAAGGTGCTGGTCGAGACCGGGGAGGAGTCCGGCTCGCCGGGCCTGCGCGCGGTCTGCGCCCAGTTGCGGGACGAGCTCGCCGCCGACGTGCTGATCGCGTCCGACGGGCCGCGCGTGGCCGCGGAGCGTCCGACGCTGTTCCTCGGTTCACGCGGCTCCACCCCGTTCACACTGCGGGTCGACCTGCGCGAGGCCTCGTACCACTCCGGCAACTGGGGCGGTCTGCTGCGCAATCCGGCGACCGTGCTGGCGGGCGCGCTCGCCACCCTCGTCGACGGGCGGGGCCGCATCCTCGTGCCCGGTCTGCGGCCGCGGGAGATCCCCGGGAACGTCCGGGAAGCCCTGCGCGACATCGCGGTCGGCAGCGGACCGGACGATCCGCCCGTCGACGAGGGCTGGGGCGAACCCGGTCTCACCCCGGCCGAGCGCCTCGTCGGCTGGAACAGCGTCGAGGTGCTGTCGCTCGCCGCCGGCAACCCGGACAACCCGGTCAATGCCATTCCCGGCAGCGCACACGCGCACTGCCAGCTCCGGTCCGTGGTCGGCACCGAAGTCGACAAGCTCGGCGTCATCCTCCGCAAGCATCTGGACGAGCAGGGATTTCCCATGGTCGACGTCGAGGTCGGCCCGACCATGCCGCCGACCCGGACGGATCCGGACGACCCCTGGGTGCGCTGGGCACTCGGCTCGATCAGCCGGACCACCGGCACGGAACCCGCGCTGCTGCCGAACCTCGGCGGCAGCCTTCCCAACGACGCGTTCGCAGGCGAGCTCGGGTTGTGCACACTCTGGATCCCGCACTCCTACCCCGCCTGCGCCCAGCACGCCCCGGACGAGCACCTGCTGGCCCCCGTGGCGCGGGAGAGCCTGCGCATCATGGCCGGCGTGTTCTGGGACCTCGGCGAGGACTCTCCCGTGAGGAGTCACCCATGACCGCACCCACACAGACAGTCGCCCCCGAAGCACCGGTGAAGGTGCACCGCGTCATCATCGCCGCGTCCATCGGGAACGCGCTGGAATGGTTCGACATCCTCGTCTACGGCTTCTTCGCCGCGACGATCTCGAAACAGTTCTTCCCCACCGCCGACGAGACCGTGTCGCTGCTGCTGACGCTCGGCACGTTCGCGGTGGCCTATGTGGTCCGTCCGCTGGGGGCACTCGTGCTCGGCGGGTATGCCGACCGTGCCGGGCGCAAGCGTGCGCTCATGGTGTCGATCCGGCTCATGATGGTCGCGACGCTGCTCATCGCGATCATGCCGCCGTACGCGAAGATCGGGCTCGTCGCGCCGATCGCGATCCTGCTCGCCCGGCTCGTCCAGGGCTTCTCCGCGGGCGGGGAGTTCGGCAGCGCCACCGCGTTCCTCGTCGAGCACATGCCCGAGAAGCGCGGCTTCATGGCCAGCTGGCAGTTCGCGAGCCAGGGCTTCGCGACGCTGCTCGCGTCGGCGTTCGGCACGGTGCTCACGGCCACGCTGTCCGACGCTCAGCTGGAGTCGTGGGGGTGGCGCATCCCCTTCTTCTTCGGTCTGCTGATCGGCCCGATCGGCTACTACATCCGGCGTTACGTCGGCGAGGCCGGTGAGTTCGTCGAGACCGCGGACCAGGAGCGCGCGCCGGTGAAGGAGACGTTCCGTACTCAGAAGGACCGCATGTTCGTGGCCATGGGCGCGCTCGCCGTGTCCACCGCGATCAGCTACTTCATCACCTACATGCCCACCTTCGCGGTGAAGGAGCTGGACCTGCCGGCGTCGACCGGATTCGCGTCCACCCTGGTCACCGGGATCGTGCTGACCGGCCTGACTCCCGTGGTGGGTCACCTGTCGGACCGGTTCGGCCGCACCCGTATCATGCTGATCTTCGCGACGCTGATCCTCGCGCTGGTGTACCCGAGCCTCGCGTTCCTGGTCGCCGCCCCGGGCTTCGGGGTGATACTCGGCGTGATGTTCCTGATCGGCGTGTTGAAGGCCGGTTACTTCGCGCCACTGCCCGCGATGATGGCGGAGCTGTTCCCGGTCACCAACCGGGCCACCGGCCTGGCGGTGAGCTACAACATCGCCGTGATGCTGTTCGGCGGCACGACGCCGCTGATCATCGTCTGGCTCGTCGACGTGACCGGCAGCAAGCTCGCGCCGACCTTCTACCTGATGTTCCTGGCCGTGCTCAGCCTGTCCTGCGTGGCGTTCGCGCGGCGCAGGCTCGACATCCACTGATCGGAGAGATCCCTTGTCCCTCAACGACTTCGACCGCTACCCGCTGCTGTTCGGCCCGTCGCCGGTGCACCGCCTGGAGCGCCTGACCACGCACCTGGGCGGCGCGGAGATCTGGGCCAAGCGCGAGGACTGCAACTCCGGCATCGCCTACGGCGGCAACAAGACCCGCAAGCTGGAATACCTCGTGGCCGATGCCCTGGCGCAGGGCTGCGACACGCTCGTGTCGATCGGCGGCGTGCAGTCCAACCACACCCGCCAGGTCGCGGCGGTCGCGGCCCGGGCGGGGCTCAAGTGCGTGCTGATCCAGGAGAGCTGGGTCGACTGGCCGGACGCGGTATACGACAAGGTCGGCAACATCCTGCTGTCCCGGCTCGCCGGAGCGGACGTGCGGCTGGTGAAGGCCGGGTTCGGCATCGGGTTCAAGGAGAGCTGGGAGCAGGCGATCGCGGAGATCGAGGCGGCGGGCGGCAAGCCGTACGCGATCCCCGCCGGCGCCTCGGACCACCGGCTCGGCGGGCTGGGCTTCGCGAACTGGGCGTTCGAGGTGGCGGAGCAGGAACAGCAGCTCGGGGTCTTCTTCGACACCATCGTGGTGTGCGCGGTCACCGGCAGCACCCAGGCCGGCATGATCGCCGGATTCGCCGCGCTGGGCGGGCGGCCGCGGCGGATCCTCGGCATCGACGCCTCGGCCAAGCCGAAGGAGACCTGGGACCAGGTGGCGCGGATCGCGCGCGGGACCGCGTCGCTCATCGGCCTGGACCGGGAGCTCACGCACGACGAGATCCTGCTCGACGAGCGCTACCACGCGGGCACCTACGGCATCCCGGACGAGTCCACCATGGACGCGATGCGGCTGGCCGCGCGGACCGAGGGCATGGTCACCGACCCGGTGTACGAGGGCAAGTCCATGGCGGCCCTCATCGACCTCGTCGCCCGGGGCGAGATCGCCAAGGACGCCAAGGTGCTCTACGCCCACCTCGGCGGGCAGCCGGCGCTGAACGGCTACAGCGCCCTGTTCGGGTAGAACCGGCGACGCCGGGGCGGGCACCCCGCGCCCGGGCCGCCCGCCCTCGATCACGCGCGCTTCAGTCGGTGATATACCACTTGCCCTTGATGTATTCCAGGGTGCTGGTCCCGAGGTCGCTTTCGGAGAAGGTGGCGGAGGACCTGACCGACTCCGCCGGCATGTCGACCTTGTCGGGCGTTCGCACGACGACGCGCTCCGGGTCGACTGTCGCGGTCTGCAGAGCTTTCTTCTGCGTGGGCGGGATCATCTGGAACGTGATGACAAACGTTGACGTACACGGACCGAACCCCTGGTCCTCCGCCTGCTTCGCCGCGGGCCCGGCGATCTCGCAGACGGTGTCGATGTCCTCCCGCCCCCACGGCGTGGAGGTACTGCTCGTACCGCCGGATCGCCCCCTCCTTCGTCCTGGGCGCGGTCTGGCCCCCGGGCTCCCCGGGCTGTCCCCCGGGCGAATCCGTCGGCGGCTTGTCGGCGGACCCACAACGATCGTCGGTGAAGACGCCGGGCAGTTGACGTTTCGGGTACGGGCCCATCGGCCCGTTGAAGCCGTTCACGTGTTCCTGCGAACCCCACCACCCGGCGTACCCCCACCAGGGCTCGCGGTCGGCGGGGCGGGCACGGTTCCACGTGTGCCACTCGGGGCCGTCCTTCGACGTCCGGTCGAACGTGGCACTCACCCGGTGGTATCCGGCAGTCGGGTAGGAGCCGTGGGAACCACGCGCCGAGTACACCGTCGGATGCCCGTCCTGCGGATTCAGGTCCGACCACTTCACGCTGCATGGATCGCCGCCGTGCTTCGCGAACGTCACCGCCTCCGGCTTGGCGTCGCGCAATTGAACCGCGACGCGCTCCCAGTCACCCTCGTGCCTGTTGCCCGGTGTCAGTTTGTTGTACGCGTAGAAGAACCAGTACACGTAAGCCGCTCGCGCCGGGTCGGTCTTGTGCTTGTGGTATTCCCAGTAGACCGGCGCGTCGGAGCCTTCCCCCTCCGCACCTCCTTCGGCGGGTCGAGGTAGAACCCGGCACCGACATCGGTCGTGGCGTGCTCCTGCCCTCCGTGTCCGGGGCAGGACACCGGCTTTGAGAGTGCGGGATGTGGCGTTCTACCGGTCTTGTCATCGCTCGATGGTGTGACGTTGGGGCATCGCGTACCGCCCCGGCCGGGACGGAGGAGGGGAAACCGGCCGCGCAGCGGGATCCCTCAGGCGGCACGGTCGGTAATGGTGCGGCGGCGGTCTTCTCCGACCACGGCCCCTCCCCCGCGGCCGGTGCTTCGTCTCCGCCGACGTCGGTCCCTCGTGCCCGCGCCGCCTCACCCAGGGCGGCCCGGCGGGCGAAGCGGTGGGGAAAGATCGCGCAGCGGATCGTGCCGCACGACCTTGAACCCGACGCTCTGCGGATGGAGCTCATCGAACTCGGGGACACGTTCCGCGCCCACCAGCAGCGCACCGAGCCCGACCTCGCCCTCCTCGCCGGACTCCACGAGCGCAAGGCCCGCTCCTTCGCCTGGTGGGCCGAGGTCAGTGGCGACGGCGCCCTGCGCCACGAGGCGAAGCGTGCCGAGAAGGCCGCGCAGACCACCCGCGAGATGCACGACAACCGCGGCCAGACGGCCGGTGACACGACAGGCGGCAACCAGCCCGACAGTCGGTGACAAGGCAGGCGGCAACCAGCGGAGGGTCGAACGGCTGCTGACCCGGCCACAGGGCGTGCACGCCCGGGCCGTGCTGGACTACGTCGCCGCCCACTCCCCGCACCCGGAGGCCGAGGTGCGCCTGGCGATGCTCATGCTCACCCTGCGGGCCGCGCGCGCCGGCACCGGGAACGTCACCGGCCAGGACCTCACCGGCTGGCTCCAAGACGATGCCGAGCGGGTGCTTGGGCGGCTGGTCACCGGCGGCTGGCTGCGCCTGCCCGGCACCGTCGCCGAGGTGATGGCCTCCCGCCCCGAGGACCCCGTCGAGGTCACCGTCCCCACACTGCTGCCTGAGCAGCCCCGCCCGTTCACTTTCGGCAAGACCACCCGCGCAAGGATCTCCGGCTGGGCCCAGAAAGTCGTCGGTGACCGGAAGATCCGCAAGAAGAAACTGGGCGTCGCCACCCGGCTCCTGGCCCTGTACACCGCCGCCACGCCGTACGCCTCCACGGCGTCCGGCTCGCACCGGACAAGCCGGCCCCGGCCGCGACGATCTCAACTCGTCGTGCCGCCAGGGCGGTTGCCGGTCGGGAGGGGAATGATCGGCTCTCTGTCGTGCGCGCTGTCTGCGGATCTATCGTTGGCCGTGGGCGATTGGGGGTCGTCGAAGTGCGGGACACGCGGCTGGTGCAGACGGCGGTGATCGGGGATGAGCATTCGGATGTGCCCGTGGTGCTGCCGGCCGAGGCGATTGAGCTGGACGTCTTCCGCGCCACGTGGATGCGGGTACGGTCGCCGATTGTCATCGGTTGGTGTGCGGACGAATGAAGATCGGGCCGTCACACCCCGGAGGTAGGCGGTTTTCCACCGCGGCGCAGGGCGTCCATGAGCAGGTCCAGCAGCCGCCCGACCTGGTCGCGTTGATCTGGACCGCAGGCGAGGAAGGCGCCGACGGTGCTGGCGACGACATCCTGTGCAGGCACGTCGTCGCGGAGTGTGCCGTCGGCGATTCCGGCGTCAAGCAGCACCTGTACGGCGACGGAGACTTCTTCGCGCGCCTGGGAACTGGTGATGGTGCCCGAAGAGGTGATCGCCCGCAGGACGTCGGCCATCTCCCGTTTGGCGGCGATGTAGTCGGCGAACCGGTCCATCCAGTTGCGCAGGGCATGGTCGGCGGGTTGCCCGTCGAGGACGTCGCGGGCGCCGTCGCACAGGCGGGTCAGTTCGGCGCGGTAGACCGCCTCGATCATGGCTTCCCGGGTGGGGAAGTGGCGGTAGAGCGTGCCGATGCCCACGCCGGCGTCGGTCGCGATCGCTTCCAGGGTCGCCTGGTCTCCCTGTTCGGCGAACGCCCGGCGTGCTGCCTCGATCAGGCGTTCCCGGTTCCGCCGTGCGTCCGCGCGCATGGTCTTGGTGTTGATGTCGTCCCTACTAATCGGAGGAACCTCCGGTTGTGATGGCTTCAACGTAGCGGAGGGTCCTCCGCATCGATAAGGCTATGCCATCGACGAACGGGAGCACACTCATGGCCACAGCCGGAAGCGCACCGAAGGCGCCGGGAGGCGATGCCATGCTCGCGGGGCGCCGGGTTGCCCGGATCGGACTGGGGGCGATGCAGCTGGCCGGGGGACACGTCCGGCCGGCCCCCGAGCCCGAGCTGGCCGTCGCGGTGCTGCGCGCCGCCGTCGACGAGGGTGTCAACCACATCGACACCGCGGAGTTCTACAGCGCCGGCCGGTGCAACGAGCTGATCCGGCAGGCCTTGGCGCCGTATCCCGAGGACCTGGTGCTGGTGAGCAAGGTCGGCGCGGAACACGACGACCAGGGCGGCCTGGTCGTGGCCCAGCGACCCGAGCAGTTACGCGCGGGCGTGGAAGCGAACCTCGCCACCCTGGGCGTCGAGCGGCTGGACGTGGTCAACCTGCGCCGCGCCGACGCCCCGCCCGGCATCCTGGCCGAAGGCGACCAGGTCGTCGACCTCGACAGCCAGCTCGCGGAGCTCCTCGCCCTGCGGGACGAGGGCAAGATCGGCGGCATCGGGCTGAGCCACGTCACCGCTGAGCAGCTGCGCCACGCCTTGCCCGCCGGGATCGCCTGCGTGCAGAACGCCTACAGTCTCCTCGACCGCGCGAGCCAGCCTGTGCTGGACGTGTGCCGGGAGCACGACATCGCGTGGGTGCCGTTCTGCCCGCTCGGCTCCGCGTTTCCCCACCTGCCCAAGGTCACCGGACATCCTGCGGTGCTCGAGGCCGCCGCGTCCCTCGGGGCGACACCCGCCCAGGTCGGCCTGGCCTGGCTGCTCGGAACCCACGCGCACACGCTGCTCATTGCGGGCACCGCCAACCCCGCCCACATGAAGGAGAACATCGCGGCGGGTGATGTCCGCCTCGACCGGGAAACTCTTGCCACCCTCGACGGCATCGCCGCATCCGCCGGGTAAGGACCCGCCCGGACGGCTGCCGGTACGGCCACCGGCGATCATCGAATTGGTGTGTGGACAAACGAAGATAGGCGGTGGCCGCAGGGCGCAGCGTAGACCCCACCCGCTGGCTGGGCACGTTGAGCGATGTCATGGATCCGGGCGCCCGGCGCCGCAAGGTCCCACTCGATGAACGCCGCCGGCCGAAGCGAGCCGCTGACCGGCCGGATCGTTCGCCGGATCGGAATCGGGCGGGCCACACTCCTTGGCCTCTTCGCCTTCCCCGTGCCGCTGGTGCTGGTCCCCCTGGCGCAAGGCCCCCGGCCTCGGGGAACATCGGTACAGCGGTTATCGGTGAGAACGATCTTGGTCAGGGTGTGAGTGCGCTGGGCCGGGACTGCGGGGAGGCCCTGGGCGCCGTCGAGCGGCTGGCAGCGGGCGAGGAGTTGGCGGTGTACGGCGGGACGGCACTGACGCGCAGGGTGTAGCCCTGGCCGACCGACACCGCTTCCTGCCCGCTGCAGTGGCGGCTGTTCCTGCCCCGGGAATGGGAAGCGGACAGCGACCGCAGGACTGCCACCCGCGTTCCGCCCGAGGCCGGGCACCGCGAGAAGTGGCGCCTGGCGTTGGACATGCTCGACACGCTCGCCGGCTGGGGAATGAGGCCGCCGACCGTCGTGGCCGACGCCGCCTACGGCACCAACGCACACCTGCGGGCCGCCCTGGCGGACCGCGGCGTCGACTACGTGCCGGCCGTCCGCGCGGGTGTGACCGCCCACCCCTTCGACGCGGAGCCCGAGGCGCCGGACCGCAACGGGCCCATCGGCTGCTGGCCTCAGCCTCGCTATCGGCAGCCCGCGCTGTCGGCGGCGGCCCTGGCCGCCGGCCTTGAGCCGCAGGCGTTCACCACCGTTGCCTGGCGGAAGGGCAAACGCGGGGAGTTACGGTCCCGTTTCGCCGCCGTGCGCGTCCGCCCCGCCGGCAAAGCCGTCGAGCGTCCGATCAAGGCCGCTGCTTCGTCCGAGCAGGGCTGGTGGGACGGGGTCCTGCCCGACTGCTGGCTGCTGGTCGAGTGGCCGGAAGAGGCCGAGGCCCCCACCGATTACTGGCTGTCCAACCTGCCGACCGACACTCCGATCGCCGACCTGGTCCGTCTGGCCAAGGTCCGCTGGCGCATCGAGCACGACTACCGGGAACTCAAACACGGCCTGGGCCTGGACCACTTCGAAGGCCGTTCCTGGCCGGGCTGGCACCACCACATCACCCTCGTGACCGCCGCCCACGCCTTCCTCACCGAACAACGGCTGACCCCAAAAGTCCCCGGGCCCAGCTCACTCTCTACCAGACCCTCGACACCCTCCAGGACACCTTGAGGTGCTGGACCGGCATCTGCACCACCTGCCACCAACCCCTGCCCAGCAGGACACACAACACCAAGATCAAGACAGACCTAACGGACCCCTGGTAGGAGCGGCCCGGGGTTTCGCCTCATGGGTTCGTTCCGGTGAGCAAGACGCCTCGCTTATGCGGCCCGGCCTGGTGCTGGGAACGTCGGCATCCCAGCACATCCGGCGCCAGGAGGACGCAATGCACACGGAGAAGATCGGCAGAAGGGCGATCATCAGGAGAGGTGCCGCGGCCGCCGGCTGCACGGCCCTGGTCCTCGTCGCGGGCTGCACTTCCGGTTCCACGGATTCGGCCGGGGTGTCCTCGGCGGGGAAGCCGACGGTGCGGGTCGCCCTCGGTGTGGACGCCTCGTACGCCCCGTTCTATCTCGCCGTGGAGCGCGGCATGTTCGCCAAGGCGGGGGTGAACGTGGTGCTGGTGAAGACCGAGGGCGGTCCGGCGGCGTCCCAGGCGGTGACGGCGGGCACCGCGCAGATCGCGGCCAACGCCGATTCCACCGCACTGCCGCTGATGGTGAACGATCCCGGTCTGCGGGCGCTCGGCGTCTTCCAGTCATCCGACCGCTACCTCAAGGTCGTGCTGCGCGACGGCATCAGGTCACCGAAGCAGCTCAAGACGATGGCGTCGATCGGCGGCCTGGGCCTGTACGCGACACACGAGTACCTGCGGCACAACGGCATCGATCCGAAGTCCGTGAAGATCCTGCAGAGTTCGCCGCCGGAGATCCCGGGAATGCTGGAGCAGGGCTCGATCGACGGCTACATCCTGTTCGAGCCGTGGGCGGCCCGCGGTGCCGCGGCGGGCGGGCACATCGCCGGGCGCATCGGTGACTTCGGGGTGAAGTATGCGCAGTGGCTGCTCGCCGAGCAGCGCTGGCTGAAGGACAACGAAGAGGTCGCCGGTAAGATCTTGAAGGTGGTGGCCGCCGCGGACAAGCTCGTCACCGACGATCCCGCCGCCGCGGCGAAGGCCTCGAAGCAGCAGGTCAAGCTGCCCGAGGAGCAGACGAAGAAGGTGCTGCCGGAGATCACCTTCGCCACCCGTGGCATCAACGATGCCGACGTCGCCGAGTCGAAGAAGATCGTCGACTTCCTCCTCGGCCAGAAACTGATCAAGAAGTCGCCCGACCTGCGGACGACTCTGCTGAAGGGCTGGTACGAGCAGCACGCCAAGTAAGGCCGACCTGTCCTGTGACGCAGGGAGCGCCGTCGTCCTTGAGCACCGAGACGTCGAGCGTCACCCCCGCTCCCCCGTCACAGGGCTCGGCCGTGTGCACCATCCCCGTCCAGGTGAGTGGCTCACCGGCCACGGCGGTAGCGCGGTTGCGCCAGCTCACCTACGTGAGGCGCGCTCCGGGCCCGGCCCACTCGAGCGCGTACCGACCGAGCATCTCGCCGTGCAGCGTCGACTGCACGACCACGTCCGCGAAGCCCTCCGACGCGGCGAACTCGGCGTCGTAGTGGATGCGGTGCGCGTTCCACGACACGGCGCTGAACCGGAACAACTGCACCCTGCTGTGGGAGTACGCGCGCGGTGGGCAGACCTGCCCGGCGACCGGGGCGGCCGGCGCCTTGGCCGTCATGCAGCGGCCCCGCTCTCGTCGTCCTGAGCGTCGTCGAGCGCTTCGAATACCACGATCGTCTCGTCCTCGGTCATGAGGTGTTCTCCGTCCTCTGCCCTGTGGCGGGTGGTCACGCCGAGCAGCACGAACTCACCCGAGCGGCCGCGGCGGAGGTCGGCGGAGGTGACCGCCCGGGTGGCGGTGACCCGCAGGCCCGCGACCGCGGGCCTGCCCAGCCGCACCGCCTGGCCGCCGTGCACCTGGCGGACCCGCAGGCCCTGGGTGCACGGCGACTCGCGGGCGGCCAGTTCCTCCGGGCGCAGTCCGTCCTCCGCCGGGCCGTCCTCCCAGCTCAGCGTCCCGGAGAGGAACAGGGCGGGGGCTTCGACAGCTTCTCCCGCCGCCTCCTGGGCGTGGGCGGTGCGGATGTAGTCGACATCGTTGACGGCGGCGGCGTAGCGGCAGAAATCCTTCACCGTGAGCACGCCGCACTCCTCGTCCTCCCACTGCCCGATCAGCTTCCGGGCCCGGGAGAGGACCTCCTCGAGTACGGCGCTCACCGCAACGACCGGCTGATCCCCAGAGCCGCCGCGCGCAGTGCGACGGCGTGCCCGGAAGGATCCATACGGTAGGTGGGCGCGGTGATGGAGAGAGCGCCGACGAGGGAGGACTGGCTGCCGAAGACCGGGACGGCCATGCTCGTGTAGCCCAGACGGATCTCCTCGGCCTCGGTGGCGAGGCCCTCGGCCCGGATACGCTCCAGCTGTGCCCGCAGCCGTCCAGGTGAGGTGACCGTGTGCCGGGTGAAGGGTTTCAACCCGTTCCTGACCACGTCGGCGAACAGCGAGGCCGGGGAGAAGGCAAGGATCGCCTTGCCGGTGGCCGTGCAGTACAGCGGCAGCCGGCCCGCCACCCGCGACTCCTCGTTCAGCCCTCGGTGCGGGAAGATCTTCTCCAGGTATACGACGTCCAGGCTGTCGTGAATGGCGAAATGGATGGTCTCCTGGGTCGCCAGCAGGAGGTCCTCCATGTACGGCTGGGCGACCTCGCGCAGGATGCGCTGCCGGTGCACGCGCTGGCCCATCTCGAACAGGCGCAGCCCGAGCCGGTAGTCACAGCCCGACCGTTCCAGCAGGCCCCACACGACCAGTTCCTGGGCGAGCCGGTGCACGGTGGCCTTGGCGACGCCCGTACGGCGCACCAGTTCGGCCAGGGAGAGGGTGGCGTCCTCCGCGGTGAATGCCTCGAGGATGGGCCTGACTTTCCCCAGGACCGAGTTCATCGCATCGGTAACGGCGGTCGCAGCAGGGGGTGTTGCGGTAGTGGCGGGTGCGGTAGTGGCGGTATCGGCGCGGCCGACCATGGTGACGGTCATGGGGAGAACCTCCCGGTCAATCCGGCGCCCTGGGGGAAAACGGAATCATGCAACCCGCGTTCACGGCCATGGTGCCAGCTGTAAATTCGCGGTGACCTGGGCCGTGACCGCGACGAGGTCAGGAAACCCCGGCGAGAAATGCCAGGCTGAGCGGGTTGTACAGGTCGGCCTTCTCGTGCTGCGGCCAGTGCCCGCACTCGTTGAAGATCTCAAGACGGGCGCCGGGGACGGCGGCGGCGATGGCTTCGGCCTCCGGGACGTCACCGAACGGTTCTGGTTGGCCCACACGGCAAGGGTGGGTGCCTTGATCCTGGCCATGCGGTCCGGCCTGAGCAAATTGCGCTCGCGGGTCTCGACCTCCTGCAGGGCCCGCAGATTGTGCAGATTCCGCTGGAAGCCGGGCTCGTGGTAGATCTCGTACCGCACTTCGGTCAGCTCGTTGCCGAAGTCGTCGTCCCACTCGGCCCACAGCAGGCGCAGCCGGTCGCGGGTGAGGGAGGTGTCGTCCTCCAGCGCGGCGGCCCGTGTCGAGGTCTTCAGCCGTTCCATCACCGCCGGGTTGACCTTCGTACCACCCATGCACAGCAGTTGCAGCGAAGCGACGCGGTCCGGGTACTCGCTCGCCGCCCAGGACGACACCCAGCCGCCCAGCGACTCGCCCACCCGATGCGCGTGTTAGGCGCCCACCGCGTCGAGGTACGCCATCAGGTGCTCGACATACGCGGGGATCTCACCGGGTCGGTCCGGCTTGCCGGTGTAGCCGTGGCCGAGCATGTCGATGGCGTGGCAGCGGTAGCGCTCGGCGTGCACCGGGATGTTCTTCACGAACGCCTCCAGGTGGCCGGTCGTGGCGTGCAGGAACACCACGTGCTCACCGTCCTCGGGACCTGCCTGCAGCGCCCGGGTCTTGATGCCGCCGGCGTCGACCTATGCGTGCCGGTAGTCGGTGCCCGACAGATGGGTCCAGATGCTCATGGCTGCCTTTCCTGGGTGGTGCGTGCGGGGTCGAGGACGGCGACGGCCATGCCGGTGAGCCACTCGGGCATGGGCTCGTACACCAGGCGGCGGGCGGGTGCGTGGTCGAGCAGGGCCGCCATCAGCAGCCAGGTGCGCAGCTCCTGCGCTCCGTTGCCCGCCGTCTTCTGAAGCGCTTCGGTGGTGTATTCGGTGATGCGGTGCGTCTGGCCGCGCTCGACGAGGGACAGGAACTCGTCGTCGAACTCGGGGTTGAGCGCGGCCTCGGCAGCCCGGATGATCTCGCGGCGGCGGGCATCGTAGTCCTGCCAGTTGTCCCGGCCGTTGAGCCAGGCGCCGACCATGAACTCCTCGTCCTCGCCGTGCGGATCACGCCAGTCCGGCCAAGGCAGGCGGTTCGAAAGACCACCGGAGCCGATGACGGCGACGCGGCGGCCCTCGGGAAACGCGAGCACGGCTTCCCGGATTGCCCGGCCCAGCTGCTCGCAGCGGTCCAGGGTCGGCAGCGGCGGAGCGAAGACGTTCACGACCAGCGGCACGATCTCCACGTCGAGGCCGTCGAGGAGGTACTGGATCGCGTGCGACTGGCCACGGTCGATCTGGAGGCGAGCCGAGAAGGCGACGTCGAAACGGCCGCCCTCCACAAGTGAGTTGGCGACGTAGCGGGCGAGTGGCACGTCGACTCGCTGGGGTCCCTCGGGGGTGCCGGACTCACCGCTGGCGATGCACTCCCCCACGCCGATCGTGAAGCTGGGGATCAGGTCCAGCCAGAAGCCGCGGAAGTGGTTGGAGCCGACCAGGATCACCGTGTCGGGGCGTGCCGCCGCGAGTTCGTCGCGTGCCGAGCGCAGCGCGTCACGGAACCGTTCGGCGCGCGGTCCTTGTGGAAGGTCTCCTCCCAGTGGGTGTTCATCAGCGTGCTGTGCGACGCGCCCACCGCGAGGACGATCTCGGTCATTGCGGCTCTCCTTCCAGCTCGTGCAGTTCGGCGCGGGACCGGGTGGCGGTGTCGACGGCCGTACGGATCAGATGGCGCGTCAGCTTCTCCATGGCCCGTACGGAGACGGTGTTCATGCCCCGCGCGAAGTCGATCTCGAAGGACGCCTCGGCGGCGCTGACCTTCGGCATGCCGACCCGCACGGTGGGGATGCCGTGACCACGCAGGATGTTGGCGTCGGTGGCGCCGCTGTTGCCGTGGATCACCTCGTGCTCGCGTCCCTCGAAGGCCTCCCAGCCGGCCGCCGCGCTCCGGAAGATCCAGCTGTCCGGACCGGTCCGCGTCCCGGGGATGCCCAGGATCATCTCGGCCGTGACGTCGAGCCCGGGCATCTTGTCCTGGATGGCCTCCAGTGCGGCCGTGAACTCCCGCTTGGCCTGCATCGGGGTCGTGTCGGGGCTGACGCACAGGTCCACCCTGAGGGTGCAGGCGGCCGGGGTGACCGCCGCCATGCGCGGCCAGCCGCCGCGTACGGAGGAGACGATGCCCTGCGGAGCGACGGTGCCGCCGGTGTGGCGGTCGGCGTAGGCGACGAACCACTCCTCCAGGTGCCGGGCGACCTCGCCGGCGCGGGCGATGGCGTTGTCGTACGGCAGCCGGTGACGGGAACCCACGTAGGTGTGCGTGCCGCCGACGGTGACCTCGAACCAGACGAGGCCGACCTCGTCCCAGGAGACGGTCCAGCCGGGCTTGGCGATGAGGGCGTAGTCGGTCCACACCCCCTGCTCGAGGAGGAAGGAACAGCCCACGCCCTGCCCAGTGTTGCTGCGGGTACCGGCCGGACGGGCGTTGGTGGGCATGCCGCCCGCGCCGAACGCCGCGACCAGGTCGCCGGTGAGCGGGGCCCCGGCGAGGGAGATCGCTTCGGCGGCCATCATCACGCAGGCCGCGTGCCCCTTGGGGTTCGACGCCCCGAGGCCGGTCACCAGGTCGTCGTAGACGGTGGCCTGCGGACGCATGACGTCCCGTAGCTCCGGGCCGATCCAGGGGAGATCCTCGCTCTCCTCGCCCACGGTCAGGGTGTCGATCGGCGCGTACAGCATGAGGTCGGGGCCGGTTCCGTCGCCGGAGAGCCTGGCCCAGGCATTGGCCTGCCGGTCGTCGAGCGGCTGGACCGCGGCGCGGCATCCCGAGGCTTTGAGTATGTCCGCGATGTGCGTGGCGAGCGGGCCCTCGTCACCGGTGGGGCTCGGAATGTCGACGAGCCCGATGATCAGGTCGCGCAGACGGTCGCCGGTGACGTGCCGTCAGGCCTCCTCCGCCCAGGCGCGGCGGGGGGCGTCGAGTCCCGCCAGTCCGTCGCCACTCATTGGTTGATCCTATGGACCTGGGTCATGGTGGTGCGCTCGAAGCGCTTCCTGGCCCAGGGCAGCCCCATGGCGAGGGCGGCTCCGGCCAGCACGGCGAGCAGTGTGCGGCGCGTGTCCTCACGTCTCCTTCTCGGTCTTCTCGGCCGGGGCCCCGGCGCCGACGGCGGCGAGCTTCTTGCCGTATTCCTCCTCGCTGAGGTTCCGCCAGGCGGTCAGCGAGATGTCGGGGCGGTAGAGCCTCTCCGGGGGCGCGTCGGTGACGTCGACCATCCAGGCGTCCTGGCCGGAGAACTGTCCGTGGAACAGCCAGCGGATGGCGCCCAGGTACTTGGCGTAGAAGCCGAGGGTCTTCCAGCCCTCGGTGAAGTTGACCATCACGCCCACGTAGCGGTGATGGTCCGCGTCGACGGGGACGTAGAACTCGTAGTGGATGAACTTGGGGTAGGCGATGCGCAGCACGCCCGGCATGGACAGGGAGGCGAAGCCGGGGAACTCCTGGGCCTCGATCGTCGGGTTGATCTTGTCGGCGGCGCCGGTGTTGCCGATGTTGAAGGTCTCCTTCGGCGGCTGCAGCTTCCACCAGCGCTTGTTTGTCCAGCGGCCGACGCCGGGGAAGTCGGCCTCCCAGTGGACCTCGTCCTGCACGCGGAAGATCCAGCGGCCCCTGGGCACGATCCGGGTGATGTTCCAGGTCGGCATCGGCTTGAACAGCCGCCACAGGGCCGTCCGGTGCAGATACTTGGCGTGCCCCTCGTCGAAGCCGTTCTCGCAGGCGAAGCGCCAGTTGCCGCTGCGGGGCTCGATACGGCCGCCCATGACGAAGGCGTTGGAGACGAGTTCCTCGGGGAGCTGCTCGTCGATGGGGTGCGGCTCCTCGTCGGCGAGGGGAATGTAGACCCACACCATGCCGAGGCGCTCCTCGACCGCGTATGTCTGCACCTGGACCTTGCCGGTCAGCCGGCAGTCGGGCCCGTCGGTGATGACCGCGGCCAGATTGCCGGTGGGCAGGTCGAACGTCCAGCCGTGGTAGGGGCAGCTGACAGTGCCCGGGAACTGCTGGTTGCCCTCGGACAGCGGCACCCCGCGGTGCGGGCAGCGGTTGTGCAGAGCGTAGGCCTTTCCGCCGTCGCGGATCAGCGTGATGTTCTCGCCGCAGATCGTGAACGGGAGCGGCTTGCCCGTGATCTGGCTGGACCAGGTGACCGGATACCAGTAACCGCGGAATCCCGCGGCCGCCGCGTCGTAGTGGGGCCACGACGTCCATTCCTGCCGACCGGGCTGCCCTCCGCGCCCGCGCCCGGACCGGCTTCTGCCCTTGGGGGCGAGCGAACCTTCACCCTTCGTCATCGTGCGTGACCTCCTGCTGCAGTCGATGCATGGCCTTGAGAGCCTGTGTATGAGCATCGAGTGAGGCGGCGCGACCGCCTACGGAACCGTTCCGCCCAGCAGACCGCCCGGCGGCGGGCACTTGCCGCGCAGCGGCCGGCGGTCGCCGGGCAGGTCGTGTCCCGCTGAGCGGACCACCGTCCATGCGCGCCCGCCCCGCCGCGTTCTACGGTGCGCGCATTCCCGCCACCACCCATCGAGGTGCTCATGGAGCCACAGGCCAGCAGAGGACGCTCCGCCACGTGCGTCGTCGCCCTCCTCACCGCCGTCACGTCGGTCTCGCTCAGCGCGTGCGGCGCGGCCACCACCGACTCCGCCGCGGGGGCGGCGGTACCGAAGGCCCGACGGTCCGCGTCGCCGTCGGCATCGACCCGTCCTTCGCGCCCTTCTTCCTCCCCGATGCGCAGGGACTGTGGGCCAAGCACGGGGTCAAGGTCCAGCTGGTCCAGTTCGGCAGGGGCGGCGAGGGCGTCGACGCGCTCGCCGGCGGCCAGGTGCAGCTGGCCGGGAACTCGGACACCACCACGATCGGCCAGTTGCAGCAGCACCCCGGCCTGCGTTCGCTCCTCGTCTACGAGCAGTCCGGCCGCTACCTCAAGGTCGTCCTCGGCCCGAAGACCGGCTCACCGGTGAAGATCCGGAAGGTGGCCGTCGTGCCGGGCCTGTCCGAGCTCGCGGCGACCCGGTTCCTGGAGGCGAAGGGCATCGACAAGAAGTCGGTCACGTTCATCACCGCCGATCCGCCCGAGATCCCGGCTCTGCTGCAGAAGGGCGACGTGGACGCGTACGTCCTGTGGGACCCCTGGCCCGAGAAGGGTGTCGAGCTCGGCGGACGGATCGTGGGGACGACCGGCGACTACGGGGTGTCGTACGCCCAGTGGCTCATCGCCGACAACTCCTGGCTCAGCAGCCACAAGAGCATCGCCGCGAAAGTGGCCAGAACCCTGCAGGACGCGGCCCGGCGCACCGAGTCGGACCCGGACGCGGCGGCGGCCACGCAGAAGGCCGCGAGAATCCCCACCGCCCAGACCGTCGAGGCGATCAAGGAGATCGACTTCGGGGTGCGCGACATCACCTCGGCCGACCTCAAGACGTACACCGCCACCGCTCAGTTCTATGTCGAGCACCGGCAAGGCCAAGTCCCGGCCGGATGTGGCCAGGACCGCGCTGCGCGGCTGGTTCACCCAGCAGACGAAGGGATCGTGATGACGAAGGCCATCGAGGCCGACCTGTCCCCCGCGACGTCCGAGGGCGGGCACGGCGCGGCCGTGCACGTCGACGGCGTCGACATCCGGTTCGGATCTTTCCATGCCGTACGCGACATTTCGCTCGACATCGCCGCCGGTGAGTTCCTCTGTCTGCTCGGGCCGAGCGGCTGCGGCAAGTCCACGCTACTGTCCGCACTGGCCGGGTTCGTGCGACCGCACCAGGGCAGCCTGACCGTCGACGGCACGCCCGTCACCGGGCCCGATCCCGAGCTCGGCATGGTCTTCCAGAGCAGCGAGGCCCTCTTCGACTGGCTGACCGTCCGTCAGAACGTCGCGTTCGGCCCTCGTATGCGCGGCAAGTCCCGGGCCGAGCAGACGGCGCTGGCCGACGAGTATCTGGGCCTTGTCGGCCTGCGGCACTGCGCCGACCGCTACCCCGCCCAGCTGTCCGGCGGCATGCGCCAGCGCGTGCAGATCGCGCGCGTGCTGGCCAATCGGCCGCAAGTCGTGCTGATGGACGAGCCGTTCGGGGCGCTCGACGCGCAGACCCGGCAGGTGATGCAGGAGGAGATGGCCCGCCTGTGGCAGGCCTCGGGCTGCACCGTCGTGTTCGTCACCCACGACATCGACGAGGCGATCCTCCTGGCGGACCGCATAGCCGTCATGACCGCCGGCCCCGCGGGCTCCGTCAAGTCCGTCTACACCGTGGACCTGCCCAGGCCGCGCGACGAGTCGGACCCGGCGGCCCGGGAGCTGCGCCGCAGTCTGCGGCAGGACATCGGCGAAGAGGTACGCAAGGCACTGCGCGACCAGGGACTCGACACAGAACGCGGCCCGGAGGACGAACGATGACGACCATGACCGTCGACGCCACCCCGAAGCCGCGCACCGAGCGGCGCGCCCTGCAGGCCGCCCGGCTCAGACTGCGCACCCTCGCCGTGTACGCGGTGTCCGTCCTCGTCGGCATCGGCGTCTGGCAGCTGCTCTCGATGAGTTACGGCCCCTCACTCGTCGCCTCCCCGAGCGCGACCCTGTCCGCGGCGGGCGAGCTGGCGGGCGACGGAACGCTCACCAACTCGATCATCGCCTCCAGCCGCCGGATTCTGATCGGCTGGGGGCTCGGCCTCCTGGTGGGCGTACCAGTCGGCCTGTTCATCGGGCAGATCCGGCTCGTGCGCCAACTCCTCGAGCCCTACATCGAGTTCTTCCGTTTCATCCCGCCGATCGCCTTCGTGACCCTGGCCGTGGTGTGGCTGGGCATCGGCGAGTCCTCGAAGGTCGTCCTGATCTTCTACACGGCCGTTTTCATCGTCATCCTGAACACCAGCGCCGGCGTCATGTCGGTGAGCGAGTCGAAGCTGCGCGCCGCTGCCAGCCTGGGCGCGAGCCGGCGGCAGATCCTGCAGGGGGTCGTGCTGCCGTCGACGGTGCCGTACATCGTCACCGGGGCGCGCCTGGCGATGGGCAACAGCTTCCTGACCATCGTCTCCGCCGAAATCGTCGCCGCCCAGGTGGGACTCGGCGCGCTGATCTGGACCTCCCGCAACTACGGCCGTATCGACTGGGTCTTCGTCGGGATCATCACCCTGGGCATGCTCGGGTTCGTCTTCGACCGTGTGCTGCGGATCATCGCGTCCCGGGTCCTGCGTCGGTACGGAGTGAAGCTGTGAGCGGCGAGATGTCACGTGCGCTGGTGCTGGAGCAGTTCGGCCGGCTGCCCCGGCTGGTGGAGCGGCCCGTGCCCGAGGCGAGCCCCGGGCAGACCCTCGTACGGATGCTGGCGTCACAGGTGGCCCATCTCGATCTCAACGTCGTCGACGGAAAGTTCGGGATACTCCCGGATCTCCCGGCGGTGCCCGGCACCAACGGGTGCGGGGTCGTGTGAGGTGACTCCCGTGGTGTGGGCACTCTGACAATGGATCTTCTAGGTCCGAGGAAGGGTGTCCTGGTGGGACGTAAGTCTCCGTATCCGGCGGAGTTCAGGAACGACGCGGTGGCGCTGTACCGGGCGGCGGGCGGGAAGCGCACGTACGCGGCGGTCGCGGCCGACGTCGGGGTGACCGGCGAGACGCTGCGCAGTTGGGTGCGCCAGGCCGACGAACTGGCCGGCCGCGGCACGCGCGGGGAACGGGCCGTGGAGAGCCGGGACGAGGAACTGGCCCGGCTGCGGGCGGAGAACGACCGCCTGCGCAAGGCCGAGAGGGAATGGGAACTCGAGCGCGAGATCCTGCGCCGGGCGGCCCAGTATTTCGCTGCGGAGATGAGGGCATGAACGGTCGCTGGGACTTCATCTCCGCCCACCGCGCCGACTTCGGCGTGAAGCGGCTGTGCCGGGTGCTGCAGGTGTCGCGGTCCGGCTTCTACCGACACCTGACCTCGGCTGAGTCCAGGGTGGCCAGGCGGCGGGATGAGGAGGAAGTCGTCGGCGAGATACGCGAGATACACGCCAGCCACCAGAGTACCTACGGGGTCCGGCGCGTCCATGCCGAGCTGCGCGGCTTCGGGCACTCCGTCAACCGCAAACGCGTCGAGCGGCTCATGCGCATCAACGGGATCGAGGGCCGTCTTCTGCGGCGCCGCAAGCGCACCACCATCCCGGACCGGCTCGCACCACCGGCACCGGACCTCGTCCAACGCCGCCCGGCAGTTGAACGAGAAGTGGTGCGGCGACATCACATACGTGCAGGTCGGCGGCGCGTGGCTGTATCTCGCCTGCGTCATCGACATCTGCTCGCGCCGGGTGCTGGGCTGGTCGATGGCCTCGCACATGCGCGCCGAACTCGTTATCGACGCGCTGAAGATGGCGGTTGCGGCCCGCGGCGGCAACGTGGGCGGGGTCATTTTCCATGCGGACCGCGGCGCGCAGTACACGGCGGCCGTGTTCGCGCAGGTCTGCGACGGATTCGGGATCCGCAGGAGCATGGGCCGGGTCGGCTCGAGTTACGACAACGCCCTCGCCGAGAGTTTCTGGCAAGGACTCAAGAGAGAGACATGCACCACAGGCTTTTCTCGACGATGCGCCAGGCGAGGCTGGAGATCTTCCAGTGGCTCACGTACTACAACGCACGCAGGCGCCACAGTGCTCTCAACTACCTCTCGCCCGTGGAGTTCGAACAGCAGCACCTACGAGCAGCTAAACTCTCAATCGCGGCATGAGCCCCTGTGTCCACACTCCGGGGGACGCCTCAGTCACTGACACTGATCGAGCCTGGGTCGCCGCCCACCATCCGGGACACGCCCTGCTCCACCGAGTCGATGCCCGCCTCGGTCTCACCGATGGCGACTATGCGGCTCTCGACTTGTGGCTGCGACAGCTACCCGGGGCGGAGGAGGTCGGGCAGCAACGCATGGTGCCGGCCGGGGCGCGCGACGCTATGAGATGCGGTCAACACGAACGAGAACAAGTGAGAATCCGACAGCTGCAATGCGAAAGGACACCCGGCAGCGATCCACCCTCCCGCAAGGGCGTGACATAGCGGATCGCGGTGACTTCGGTCAGCATTTCGCCAGGCTATCCAATGGCTGTTATCGCAATCCACGGTTGACTTCCCTCCCCCGCCCGGCGAGCCAGTCGGCGATGTGGGTGGCGGTGGCGGAGGCGTGCTGATTGATGAGGGTGAAGTGGTCGCCCGAGGTGGTGAGGGTGGTGGCGACGTGCGGAAGGACGGTCTGCCAGTCGGGCGGCACCGGGTCCGTCCCGTCCGGCGCCGGAAAGGGGTCCGAGGCACGCAGGAGCAGGGTCGGGAAGGGGGTCGGCGCGGGGGTCCAGGTGTGCAGGAGCCGTTCCATCCAGGCGTAGGCGGACAGATCGGTGGCGGTGTAGCCGTCGGTGAGGTGCTCGCGTTCGTACAGCCCGTGCCACAGGTGGGGTTGGAGCGCTCGGGCGGCGGGGGATTCCAGGATGTAGGTGTCCACGAGGACGACCGCCCGTACGGGGGTGCCGCGCTCCGCGAGATGGCGGGCGGTCTCGTGGGCGAGGATGCCGCCGGACGAGGTGCCCAGGAGGATCACCGGCTCGGCGGTGTCGCCGCCGGTGCTCGCGACCACGGCTCGGGCCAGCCCTTCGACGAGTGTTTCCCGGGTGGCGGGCAGTTCCTCGTCGGTGCGGAAGCCGGTAGGTGTCAGGCAGGAGACGGACCAGTCGCCGGGGAGCGCCTGGGCGAGCGTGTAGTAGGTGTGGGGTCCGGTCAGGGGCACGATGGGGGCCACGCAGACCACATGGGTGCCCGAGCTGCCGGTGGTGAGCCGGTCCACGGCGGGCGGAAGGGGCCCGCTGCCCTTGGGCCGGAGGGCGGCGAGGTCGAGGAGCAGGGTTTGGGCCTCGTTCAGCCGGCCCGTCCGCACGGCGTCGCGGTGGAGCCGGGTGACCAGGTCGGCCGCTGGGTCGACGTCGGTGGCGCCGGCCTCCGTCGGCGGCGCGGCGAGTTGGTCGAGGAGATGGTCGGCCAGGTCGGCCGGGGTGGGGTGGGTGAGGACGACGGTGCTGGGCAGTGGCCTGCCCAGCACCGCGACAAGCCGGTTGCGCAGGTCGATCGCCGCGAGCGAGTCCATGCCGTGGTCACGGAACGCCGAGTGCTCGCCGATCGCCTCGCCGGACGAGTGGCCGAGTGCCACGGCGGTCTCGCTCCGCACCAGGTCGAGGAGGTCCTTCCGCCGTTCCCCGGCCGACAGGCTCCGCAGCCGCTCCGCGAACCCGCCGTCACCGCTCGGGGCCGTGGGCCCGGCGAGGGACCGTGCCTCCGGCAGCTCGTCGAAGAACGGGCGGGAGCCGGCCGCGGTGACGACGGAGAGATAGCGCTCCCAGTCGATGTCGGCGACCGTCAGCGCGGTCCGCTGCTCGTGCAGCGCCTGGGCGAGCCCGGCCAGCGCCACGTCGCCGTCGAGGAAGGCCATCCCGCTGCGGATGAGATGCTCGCCGTCCTGCCGGGTCATCAGGGGGCGCGCCTCCTCCCAGGGGCTGAAGGCGATCGCCGTCGCACGGGCGCCGCGGGCACCGCGCTGTGCCGCCAGCGCCTCCACATACGCGTCGGCGGCCGCGAGTGCCCCGTGGTCGGCGATGCCCCAGACACCGGCCAGCGACGAGAAGAGTACGAAGGCGTCCAGGGGGGTGTCGCCGAGTAGTTCGTCGAGGTGCGCGGCGCCCGCCACCTTCGCGCGCACCGCGTCGGCGACATGGGCGAGGTCCGATGTGGCGAGTGGCCCGAGGGCGCGGGTACCCGCCGTGTGCACCACCGCGCGCACCGGAGTGCCGTCCGCCGAGAGCCGGTCGAGCACCGCGGCCACGGCGGTCCGGTCGGTCACATCGCACCGCACCACCTCGACGTTCGTCCCCTGGGCGGTCAGCTCCGCCGCCAGCTCGGCCGTGCCCGGTGCCGCGGGGCCGCTCCGGCTCATCAGCACCAGGTGCCCGGCTCCCTGCCGGGCCAGCCAGCGGGCGACCCGGCCGCCCAGCGTCCCGGTGCCGCCCGTCACCAGGGTGGTGCCGCCGGGCGTCCAGGTGCCGGGCGTGTCGGCCGGTGCCGCCGCCCGCTCCAGCCGCCGGACGAGGACGCCCGAGGATCGCACCGCCGCCCGTTCGTCTTCCGGGCCCATCGAGAGCAGCGCGGCGAATCGCCCGGCCGCCTCGGGGTCGAGCCGCTCGGGGAGGTCGGCCAGCCCGCCGCGGAGCGATGGCGCCTCCACGGCCGCGGTGTGTCCGAGCCCGAGGACCATCGCCTGCCGCGGGTTGCGCACCGGGTCGGCCGGGCCGGTCGCGACCGCGCCACGGGTCACCGCCCACAGCGGCAGCTCGACGCCGGCCGCCATCAGCGCCTGGATCAGCGACACGGTCAGCGCCAGTCCGGCGGGCAGTACGGGCTCGCCGTGGTCCGCCTCCTCGGCCGCCGCGAGCAGCGACAGTGCTCCGGCGGTGCCGTCGAGGTCACCGAGCCGGGCCGCGAGCACCTCGGGATCGGTGCAGGCCCCGTCGAGGACGAGTCGGCGCACCTGGGCGCCGTGTGCGGTCAGCGCGGCCACCACATCGGCGTCGTCGATGCCATCGGTGGTGAGTACCAGCCAGGTTCCGGTCAGCGCGGGGGCGGCAGGGACCCGCAGGGGTGTCCACACCGTCCGGTAGCGCCGCGCGCTGGTCAGGGTGTGCTCGTCCTGCCGCCTGCGCCATGCCGACAGCGCCGGGAGCACCGCGTCGAGCGCCTCCTTGTACTCGGGGGGCTCGGCTTCGAGGCCGAGCAGTGTGGCGACCGCGGCGGCGTCCCCCTGGCCCACGGCGTCCCACAGCGGCTCGTCGGCGGAGTCGGCCAGTGCTGGCGTGACGGCGGGCGGGGCGGTCCAGTACGTCTCGTGCTGGAAGGCGTAGGTGGGCAGGTCCACCGTGCGGCCGCCGGACAGCGCCGCGGTCCAGTCGACGGGCACACCGTGGGCATGGGCCTCCCCGAGCGCGCGAAGGACACGGTCCCATCCGCCGTCGTCGCGGCGCAGGGTGCCCAGGGTGACCGCCGGGCTGCCCGCGTGCTCGATGATCTCGCTGGTGCCGACCGCGAGCACCGGATGCGGGCCGACCTCGATCATGGCCCCATAGCCCTCGCGTACGAGAGCCGCCATCGTCTCGGCGAAGGACACGGTCTGCCGCAGGTTCCGGCACCAGTACCGGGCATCCAGCTCCTCGGTGTCCAGCCGGTCGCCGGTCACCGTGGAGTAGAACGGCACTTCCGACGGGCGGGGCCGCACCGGCGCCAGCAGCTCGAGCAGTTCTGTCTCGATCTCGTCGATGTGCGCCGAGTGGGCGGCGAAGTCCACCCCGGCCAGCCGCCAGCGCATGATCCTGGCGGCGGACAGGCGGCGTTCGACCTCGTCGAGCGCTGCCGGGTCGCCGGAGAGCGTCACCGTCTTCGGTCCGTTGACCGCCGCGATCGACACCGTGCCGGACGCCCCGTCCAGCAACTCCCGTACCCGCTCCGGCGATGCCATCACCGACATCATCGCGCCGCGCCCGGACAGGCGCTCGTGGATGAGCCGGCTGCGCAGCGCCACCACGCGGGCACCGTCGTCCAGCGACAGACCGCCGCTGACGCAGGCGGCGGCGACCTCGCCCTGGGAGTGGCCGATCACGGCGGCCGGTTCGACGCCGAACGAGCGCCAGAGGGCGGCGAGCGAGACCATGACCGTCCACAGCACGGGCTGGAGCACATCGGGCCGCCCGTCCATCGGGGGAGCACCGGACTCGCCGCGCAGCACACCGGTGGGCGACCAGTCGAGGTACGGGGCCAGGGCCGCCTCGCACGCGGCGACGCGGTCGGCGAAGACCGGGGAGACATCGAGCAGTTCGGCCGCCATCCCCGCCCATGCCGCGTCCTGCCCGGGGAACACGAAGACCACCGCACGGCGCTCGGACGCCGTGCCCCGCACCACGGCGGGCGACGAGGTGCCCTCGGCCAGGGCCGCCAGGCCACCGCGCAGCGCCGCCCGGTCGTCGCCCACCAGCACCGCCCGGTGCTCGAACGCGGCACGGGTCGTGGCCAGTGAGTACCCGATGTCCACGAGGTGCGGTGCGGGGTGGTCGTCCAGGTGTGCGAGCAGCTTCGCGGCCTGGGCGCGCAGCGCCGCGGCCGACTTGCCGGACAGCGGCCATGCCACCGGCCCGTCCGACACGGGATCCGCGAGCGGGGGTCGCCCGGCGGGCCGCGGCGGCTGCTCCAGGATGGCGTGGGCATTGGTCCCGCTCATTCCGAACGCCGACACCGCGCACCGCCGCGGTCGGCCGAGGTCGGGCCAGGGCGCGGCCTCGGTCAGCAGCCTGAGCTCGCCCGAGTTCCAGTCGACGCGGGAGGACGGTTCGGTGACGTGCAGCGTCTTCGGCAGCTCCCCGTGCTGCATCGCCATCACCATCTTGATGACACCCGCGACACCGGCCGCCACCTGGGTGTGTCCGATGTTGGACTTGACCGAGCCGACCAGCAGCGGCGGATTGCCGCCCCGGTCCCGGCCGTAGGTGGCCAGCAGGGCATGGGCTTCGATCGGATCGCCCAGCGCGGTGCCGGTTCCGTGTGCCTCGACCGCGTCGACTTCGGATGCCGACAGCCCGCTGTTGGCCAGGGCCTGCCGGATGACTCGCTGCTGGGCCGGACCGCTCGGCGCGGTCAACCCGTTGGAGGCGCCGTCGGAGTTCACCGCCGATCCGCGGACGACGGCCAGCACCCGGTGGCCGTGCCGGACCGCGTCCGACAGCCGCTCCAGTACCAGCAGACCGGCGCCTTCGGCGATGCCCATGCCGTCCGCCGACTCGGCGAACGCCTTGCACCGCCCGTCGGGCGCCATGACCCGGTGCCTGCTCAGCGAGACGAGGGTGTCGGGGCCGGTCAGCACGGTGGCGCCGCCGGCGAGGGCGAGGGTGCTCTCCCCCGAGCGCAGCGACTGGCACGCCATGTGCAGCGCGACCAGGGACGCCGAGCAGGCCGTGTCCACCGTCACGGCCGGTCCGCCCAGGTCGAACAGGTAGGCGAGTCGGCCCGACAGCACGCTGGGGATGGTGCCGGTGAGCTGATATCCGTCGGAGTCCGCGGACACGCCAGCGCCGTAACTCTGGGCGGTCGCCGAGACGAAGGTGCCCGTCATGCTGGACCGCAGGGACGCGGGGTCGATCCCGGCGCGTTCGAACGCCTCCCAGGCGAGCTCCAGCAGTATCCGCTGCTGCGGGTCCATCGCGGCGGCCTCGCGCGGGGAGATGCCGAAGAACGCCGCGTCGAACTCGGCCGCGCCGTCGAGGAAGCCGCCCGCCGCCGAGTAGGTCGTGCCCGTGTGGTCCGGGTCGGGGTGGTACACACCCGGATCCCAGCCGCGGTCGGCGGGCAGCGGGGACGTGGCGTCCACGCCCTCGGCCAGCAGCTGCCACAGCTGCTCGGGCGAGCGCACCCGGCCGGGAAACCGGCAGCTCATTCCGATGATCGCGATCGGCTCCGGAGCGGGCGCCCCGGCCGTCGGGCCCGCCGCCGCGGCCGATGGCTGCCCGGCGCTCTCCCACCGCTCGCCGGTGCCGCCGTACAGCTCGGTCCACAGGTGACCGGCCAGGGCGTCCGGGCTCGGGTAGTCGTAGACCAGGGTCGACGACAGGCTCAGGCCGGTCCGTTTCCGCAGGCCGTTCCGCAATTGGCCGGCGGTCAGGGAGTCGAAGCCCAGGTCCTTGAACGTCCGCCCGTTGGTGACCGCCGCGGGCGCCACGTGCCCGAGTACGGAAGCCACCTGTTCACGCACCAGCTGGAGCAGGGTGGCACGGGCCTGGTCGGCCGTCAGCCCGGCCGGCAGGAGGGAGCCGCTCTCGGTGGCGGCGGCTCGGCGGGCGGTTCCGGCGGGGGCCGGGCCGCGGAAGAGTTCGGGCACGGTGTCCCGCGCACGCAGGGCGGCCCGGTCGACGCGTGCGGCGACGACGACGGCCTCGTCCACCGCGCACGCGGCGTCGAACCAGGCCAACCCCTGATCGACGGAGAGCGTCGGCAGCCCGGCCTCGGTGATCCGCCGCAGCTGGGCGTCGCTCAGCGCGGCGGACATCCCGCTGTCCTGCGGCCACGGCCCCCAGCCGATGGACAGGCCCGCGAGCCCTTCGGCGGTCCGCCGCCGCGCCAGCGCGTCCAGGAAGGCGTTCGCCGCGGTGTAACCGGCCTGCCCCGCGTTGCCGAGGACGCCGAACGCCGAAGAGAACACCACGAACGCGCTCAGGCCCAGGTCACGGGTCAGCTCGTGCAGATGCCACGCGCCGTCCAGCTTCGGGCGGAACACCGTGTCCAGCCGGTCCGGAGTCAGCGCCGCGACCAGTCCGTCGTCGAGCACGCCGGCGGCGTGCACCACACCGGTCAGCGGGTGCTCGTCCGGGACCGCCGTCAGCAGGGCGGCCACGGCCGCTCGGTCGGAGACATCGCAGGCGACGGCGGTCACCTGTGCGCCCCGCCCGCTCAGTTCGGCCAGCAGTTCCCCGGCGCCCTCGGTGTCGGCCCCCCGGCGGCCGGCCAGCACCAGGTGGCGCACCCCGTGCGCGGTGACCAGGTGCCGGGCGATCAGCGCGCCGAGATGGCCGAGGCCGCCGGTGATCAGCACGGTGCCGTCGCCGCTCCACATCGTGTCCGGCGCCGCCAGGTCCCGCGCCGCCGGGTCCGGTGCGTCGGCGGAGACCAGCCGGGGGATCAGCAACTCGCCGTCGCGCAGCGCCAGTTCGGGCTCATCGCGGTCCGGCGCCGCGCGGAGCGCGGCCGCGGCGGCAGGCACCGGATCGTCGCCGCCCGCGGGGTCCAGGTCGAGCAGGACGAATCGGCCGGGGATCTCCTGACGGGCCGATCGCACCAGCCCCCACACCGCGGCCGCCACCACGTCGGGGGCCGCGCCGGGTGCCGTGGCCACCGCTCCGCGGGTCACGAACACCACCCGGGAGGGCCCGCCGTCACCGGCCTGGCCCGCGTCGTCGCCGTCGTCCCTGCGGTCGCCGCTGTCCCTTCCGTCCTCGTCGTCATCGTCGTCGCTGTTGTCGCCGTTGTCGCCGTCATCGAGGTATCGCCGCAGCGTGTCCAGCACGGACGCGGTGACGGTACGGACCGCCTCCGGCACCGGCACGCCGGCCGGCGTGGTGACCGGGATCACCACCGCCTCCCCGGCCGCCACCGGATCGTGCCCTCCGGTGTCCGGCGCCGGGGCGGGCAGCCAATCCAGGCGCAGCAGCGACCGCGCCGCCGTGGTCACCGCGGAGTGAACGTCCGGCGCACGCAGCGTCAGCGTGCGCACGGTCGCCACCGGATCGCCCGCGGTGTCGGCCGCGGTCAGCGTGACCGTGTCGTCGCCCGTCCTGCGCATCCGTACCCGCAGCACCGACGCGCCGACGGCGTGCAGGGACACCCCGGACCAGGCAGCCGGCAGCCGCCGGCCGTCCGGGCCGTCGAGCACGGTCGGCGGGGCGAGGTGCAGCGCCGCGTCCAGCAGTGCGGGATGGAGGCGGAAGGCGTCGGCCTCGTCGGCGAGTGACTCGGGAAGCGCGACCTCGGCCAGCACCTCGTCGCCGGACCTCCAGGCCGCCCGGACGGCCCGGAACGCCGACGCGTGGGCGAGCCCGGCAGCACGCCGCCGCTCGTAGAAATCGTCGAGATCGACGGATACGGCGCCCGCGGGCGGCCACACCCGCCCGTCATCGGCGGCGGCCGCGGGGGCGCCCGGCGCAAGTGTGCCGGTGGCGTGCCGCGTCCACGGCGCGTCCGGAGCGTGGACGGGCCGCGAGTGGATGCTCAGGGTGCGTCGGCCGTCGTCGCCGGGGCCACCGAGCGCGACCTGGATCCGTGCCCCGCCGTCGTCCCGCCCGGACAGCACCAGCGGTGCGTCCAGGATGAGCTCCTCGACGAGGGCGCAGCCGGCCTCGTCGCCCGCCCGTATCGCCAGCTCGACGAATCCGGCGCCGGGGAAGGTCACCTGCCCGGCCACCACAGGGTCGGCCGGCCACGGCAGCACCGCCGCCGACAGCAGGCCGGTGCACAGCAGGCCGCCGTTCTCGGGCAGTTCCACGACCGCGCCGAGCAGCGGATGTTCCATACCGCGGAGCCCCGCCGGGGCGGCACCGGCCGCCGATGCGCCGACGGTGGGCGCGCTCCAGTACCGCTCCCGCTGGAACGCGTAGGTCGGCAGCGCCACCCGGCACGCGCCGGTGCCGGCGAACAGCTCGGGCCACCGGATCGGAACGCCCCGCACATACAGCCGGGCGGCGGCCGTCACCACCGTGGACTCCTCGCCGCGGTCCTTGCCCAGCGGGGACACGGCTTCCACGTCCGCCACATCGGGCAGGGCGTCCTGCGTCAGCACCGACAGCGTGGCGTCCGGGCCCAGTTCGAGGAAGGTGCGCGCACCGGCCCGTGCCGCGGCGCCGACCGCGTCGGCGAACCGCACCGTCAGCCTGACGTGCTGAACCCAGTAGTCGGCGGTACGGATCCGCTCCGCATCGATCCGCTCACCCGTGACCGTCGAGACGATCGGGGTCCGCGGCTCGCCGAAGACCAGGCCCTCGACGACCGCGCGGAAGTCCTCGAGCATCGGCGCCATCAGCGGGGAGTGGAACGCGTGGCTGACCCGCAGCCGGGTCACCTTGCGGCCGTCGGCGGCGAACCGGTCCGCGATCGCCTCCACCGCGTCGGCCGCCCCGGACACCACCACCGCCTCCGGGCCGTTGACGGCGGCGAGTCCCACCCGGTCCGCGGAGCCGGTGAGCAGCGGCGCCACCTCGTCCTCGGTGGCCCGCAGCGCGACCATGGCCCCGCCTTCCGGCAGCGCCTGCATCAGCCGGCCGCGGGCGGCGACGAGAGTGCACGCGTCGGGCAGGGACAGCACCCCGGCCACATGGGCCGCCGCGATCTCCCCGACCGAATGCCCGATCAGCAGATCCGGCGCCACCCCCCACGACTGAAGCAGCCGGAACAGGGCCACCTCGAGGGCGAACAGCGCGGGCTGGGCGTATGCCGTGCGGTTCAGCGGTTCCGCGTCGTCGCCGAACACCACCTCGCTCAGCGGCCGTTCCAGCTCGCCGTCCAGCAGCGCGCAGACCTCCCTCCACGCCGCGGCGAACACCGGGTACCGGCCGTGCAATTCGCGCCCCATGCCCAGCCGCTGGGCGCCCTGACCGGCGAACAGCAGCGCCATCGGGCCCGGGTCGCCCGCCATGCCCTCGGCCACCTTCAGGGGCGGTGTGCCACCGTCCCCCGCGGTGTCCGTCGTGGCCAGGAGGACGGCGCGATGCTCCAGCTCGGAGCGTGTCGTGGCCAGGGAGAGGCCGATGTCCGGTGCCGCCGCGCCGGTGTCGGCCACAAAAGCGGCCAGCCGGTCCAGCTGCGCGTCCAGCGCGGCCTCGGTACGCGCCGACACCGGCCATGGCACCACACCGGGCCGGACCTTCGCCGGCGGCCCGGCCGGTGGGCGCGCGGCGGGCCGATCAGGCCGATCCCCCGGTGGCTGTTCGACGATCACATGCGCGTTGGTGCCACTGATCCCGAACGACGACACGCCCGCGCGGCGGGGCCGCCCGGCCGCCGGCCACGGGGTGGCCCCGGTGAGCAGTTCCACCGCCCCGGCCGACCAGTCCACCTGCGACGACGGCGCGTCCACATGCAGCGTCCGGGGCAATACGCCGTGCCGCATCGCCAGGACCATCTTGATGACGCCCGCGACACCGGCGGCGGCCTGGGTGTGCCCGATGTTGGACTTGAGCGACCCCAGTAGCAGCGGACGGTCCGGGTCCCGGTCCTGTCCATAGGTCGCGAGCAGCGCCTGGGCCTCGATCGGGTCACCCAGCCGGGTACCGGTGCCGTGCCCCTCCACCGCGTCCACGTCCGACGGGGCCAGACCGGCACCGGACAGGGCCTGGCCGATCACCTGCCGCTGCGCGATGCCACTGGGAGCGGTCAGGCCGTTCGACGCCCCGTCGGAGTTGACCGCGGAACCGCGCAGCACCGCCAGCACCTGGTGGCCGCCCCGGATCGCGTCCGACAGCCTCTCCAGCACCAGGACGCCCACTCCCTCGGACCAGCCGGTGCCGTCCGCGGCCTCCGCGTACGCCTTGCAGCGGCCGTCGGGTGACAGGCCGCCCTGCCGGGCGAACTCCATGAAGATCCCGGGCTCCGACATCACGGTGACACCACCGGCCAGTGCCAGGGAACACTCGCCGCCGCGCAGCGCCTGCGCCGCCAGGTGCAGCGCCACCAGCGACGACGAGCACGCCGTGTCCACGGTCAGCGCGGGCCCCCGCAGCCCCAGTGCGTAGGCGACGCGGCCGGACAGGACGCTCGGCGACGTGCCGGTCAGCAGATATCCCTCCGCGGCACCGGAGCCGTCCTGGAGCCGCGGACCGTAGTCCTGGGCCATCGCCCCGAGGAACACCCCGGTCCCGCTGCCGTGCAGTGACGACGGAGCGATCCCGGCCCGTTCCACCGCCTCCCAGCTCATCTCCAGGGCCAGCCGCTGCTGTGGGTCCATGGCTTCCGCCTCGCGCGGGGATATCCCGAACAGCGCCGCGTCGAAGCGGTCCGCGTCGTACAGGAACCCGCCCGCCCGGCCGGCCGCCATCTCCGGCGCCCATCCCCGGTTGACGGGCAGGTCGGAAATGGCATCCGCCTCGCCCGACACCAGTTCCCACAGCTCGTCCGGCGAGGTCACCCCGCCCGGGTAGCGGCAGGCCATGCCCACGATCACCACCGGGTCGTCCTCCGGAACGGCGCGGGGCGCCGGCGAGGTGTCACCGGTCACCGGGCCGGTGAGCCGTGTGGCCAGATGGGCCGCGCACGCGTCCGGCGTCGGATGGTCGAACAGCACAGTGTTGGGCACCCGCAGTCCGGTCGCGGCCCGCAGCCGGGTCGCCAGCTCCACCGTCATCGCCGAGTCGAAGCCCAGCTCCTTGAAGGACCGCGCCGGGTTCACCCGCTCCGCGGCGGCGAAGCCCAGGACCACCGCCGTCTCCGCACGCACCAGCCGTGCCAAGTCGGCGCGCGTCCACGGGGTGCCGGATTCCGTACCCTCCGGCTCCGCGCGCTCCGGTTCGGCATCGGTGGCGTGGCCGGTCACCGCCGCCGGGGCGGCCGGAACGGCGTCCCGCACCGCGACATCGCCGGCCGGTCCCTGGAGCCAGTACCGCTCCCGCTGGAACGCGTACGTCGGCAGGGCCACCCGCCTGGCACCGGTCCCGGTGAACAGCCGCGGCCAGTCCACCGGCACCCCGCGGACGTACACCTCCGCCAGACAGGTCAGGAACCGGTCGGCCCCGCCCAGTTCCCGGCGCAGCGTGCCGACGGCGACCGCCGTGACGTCGGTCGTGTCGACGATCTCCTGCACCGCGGCGGTCAGCACCGGGTGGGAGCTGACCTCGACGAAGGCCCGATGGCCCTGGCCGAGCAGCATCCTGACGGCCGGTTCGAAACCGACGGTACGCCGCAGATTGCGGTACCAGTACCCGGCGTCCATACCGGTGGTGTCCAGCCAGTCGCCGGTCACCGTGGAGAAGAACGGCACCTCGGCCCGGCGGGGGCGGATGCCCCCCAGCGCGGCCGTCAGCTCGTCGCGCACCCGCTCCACCTGGGCCGAGTGCGAGGCGTAGTCCACCGCGATCCGCCGCACCCGCACATCCGCGCCCGACAGCTCCTCGAACAGTTCGTCCAGCGCCTCCAGCTCACCGGAGACCACCACCGAACCCGGCCCGTTGACCGCCGCGATCGACACCCGGCCGTCCCAGCGGCGCAGCCGCGCCTCTGCCTCGGCCCGCGGCAGTGCCACCGACAGCATGCCGCCCCGCCCCGCCAGGCGGCGTGCGATGGCCTGACTGCGCAGCGCCACCACCCGGGCCGCGTCCTCCAGGGAGAGCGCACCGGACACGCACGCCGCCGCGATCTCTCCCTGGGAATGGCCCACCACCGCGTCCGGGACCACCCCGTGCGCCCGCCATACCGCCGCGAGGGAGACCATCACCGCCCAGGAGGCGGGCTGGACGACGTCCACCCGTTCCAGTGACGGCGCCCCCTCGGACTGCCGCAGCACCTCCGGCAACGACCAGTCCACATGAGGCGCGAGCGCGGCGGCACACTCGGTCAGCCGCCGCGCGAACACCGGGGACTCCGCCATCAGCCGGACGCCCATGCCCGCCCACTGCGACCCCTGCCCGGGGAAGATGAACACCGTGCCACCCTCGACATCGGCGGCTCCGCGCACCACGCCCGGCGCGGACTCGCCGCCGGCAAGCGCCGTCAGCGCGCCCGGGGCCGCCGACCGGTCCGGCGCCAGGACGACGGCACGGTGGTCGAACGTGGTCCGGGTGGTCGCCAGGGAGAAGCCCACGTCCACCGGGTCGAGCCGGCCGTTCTCCGCCAGATGGGACGCGAGGCGGACGGCCTGCGCGCGCAGCGCCTCGGGGGTCCGGCCCGACAACGGCCACGGCACCGTGCCACCCGCCATCAGGGCGCCGTCCGCCGTGCCGGGGTCGGGGTCCGTCGCCGCGGAGGTGTTCCCGGGCGTCGGCTCGGTGGCGGACACCACCAGGTGGCAGTTGGTGCCGCCCACGCCGAACGACGACACCCCGGCCAGGGCACGGCCGTCGCGGTAGGGCCAGGGACGAGTCGAGGTCACCACGTCCAGGTTCCACTCGCCGAACCGGATCCGCGGATTGGGGTGTTCGAAGTTCAGGCTCGCCGGCAGTTCACCGTTCCGCAGCGACAGCACGACCTTCAACAGGCCGACGATGCCCGCGGCGCCCTCCAGGTGTCCCACGTTCGTCTTCGCCGAACCGACCAGCAGGGGGCGGTCCGTGGCACGGCCCGCCCCGTACACCGCGCCGAGCGCCGCGGCCTCCACCGGATCGCCCACCGGGGTCCCGGTCCCGTGCAGCTCGACGTACTGGACCTCGGCCGGGTCGACGCCCGCACGCCCGCAGGCCGCCTGGAGCACCGCCCGCTGCCCTTCGGGGTCGGGGGTGGTCAGGCCGTCGCCGGGGCCGTCGTTGCCAACCGCGCTCCCCTCGATGACGCAGTAGATCTCATCCCCGTCCGCCAACGCGCTTGCCAGGGGCTTGAGCAGGACCATCCCCGCACCCTCGCCACGCACATACCCATTGGCACGCTCATCGAAGGTGAAGCAGCGGCCGTCCGGGGACAGGGCGCCGAGCCGGGCCGCGGCCTCCGCGCTGTCCGGGATCAGATTGAGCTGCACACCACCGGCGAGCGCCGTGGCCGACTCCCCGCGCCGCAGGCTCTCGCACGCCAGGTGCACCGCCACCAGCGACGACGACTGCCCGGTGTCCACCACCAGGCTCGGCCCCCGAAGTCCCAGGACGTAGGACAGCCGATTCGCGGCCATGCTGCGGTTCAGGCCGGTCAGGGTGTGATGACCGATCGACGCCGGTCCCCTGAGCCGGTCCAGTGCGCCGTAGTCATCCGCGGTCATCCCGATGAACACCCCGGTGTCGCTGCCGCGTAGCGCGGCGGGCGGCAGTCCCGCGTCCTCCAGGACCTCCCAGCCCAACTCCAGCGCGAGACGCTGCTGCGGGTCCATGGCCCGTGCCTCACGCGGAGAGACCCCGAAGAACTCCGCGTCGAAGCCGTCGACTTCGTCCAGGAAGGCGCCCCAGCCGGTCTCGCCGGAGGTCGTGGCGTCGCTGTTCCAGCGGCCCGTCGGCACCTGCGACACCGCGCTCGACCCGCCGGTCAGCAGCCGCCAGAACCGTGCGGGATCCGCCGCGGACGGCAGCCGGCAGGACAGCCCCACCACCGCGACGGCAGTGTCCCGCTCCTGGAGTCGCTCAGCGGACGCGGATATGGACTCGTTCCGGCTCACGGCACCGATCCCCCAACTCATCGTCTTCGCGGGTAATTCTCTGCCTCCATGGGCCACAGCGTCATTCTCTCTGTGTTTTGGGATTTTTTACTCTCTGATTTTCCCTACAGATCCCTCCTGTCGCGAACGACGCACGCCATTCCGTTACCGCCACTCAGCACAACGGGGAATATTAGGGATTCCCCTAGACCTCCGGCGTTTGAAAGCCCTTACGATCAATTACTGTTGGACCTCGGCCGGTGGAATAGAGCCACAACGCCGAGCCACCCGTCCATGAGACGCCGATGCGACAACATAATTCACGAAGGTGAGAAAATGCGGCCCAGGATCGATCCGCAGGACGCGGACGACTTCGCCGTCACACCCGCCGGCCAGGTCTACGCCCGGGAGATCGGACAGTCACTGAACGGGCTCCTCGCGGACCGGCCGCCGCCGAACGTCCACCGGACCATCGCCAACCACCCGACGCTGCTGCCCGCGCTGCAACCACTGCTGACGCATGTGGCGGGCGACATCCTGCCGGCCCGCGAACGCGAGCTCGTCATCCTGCGCATCGCATGGCGTTCACAGACCCCGTACGTCTGGGCGCACCACCACGCCGCGGGACTGTTCGTCGGGATGAACGAGACGGAGATCGCCCGGGTGGCCTCGGAGGACACCGCCGGCTGGACTCCGTTCGAAGCCACCATTCTCCAGGCGGTCGATGAGCTCCACACCAAGTCGGCGCTGTCGGACGGCACATGGAAGCAGCTGGCCGAGCGCTACAGCGAGGAGCAGATCCTCGAACTGCTGGCCCTCGCCGGAACGTACAAGACCCTGGCGTTCATCCTGAACTCCTGTCTCGTCCCGATCGACCCCTGGATGGAACGTCCCGCGCTGCTGCCGGCGGACCCGGGACAGCTGACGTCCGGCAGACACGCACGCCCGCGGGAGACGCCTCCGGGGGCGGGCTCCGAGACCTGGAACCAGCGCATCGTGTTGCAGAACGACACCGGGCTCACCCAGCTCACCCCGACGTCGGCCAGCCCCGAACCGCCGCTTCATGAGATCCTCGGCCGCTATCCGGACCTGCTGTCCACGGCGAACGCGTCCGGCTCCAACTCCTCGCTCCTGCTGATCCGCAGGAACCCCACGGATGTCATGCCGGACACGGACGGCTACTCCTTCAGCGCCACCCATCTCTTCGCCGATTCCTCGGGTGTCCCGATACTCGTGGAAGTGGTGGAACCACACGACACCTGGAACGTGCAAAGCGCACTCGCCAAAATTCTCGACTACGCGGGCAGCGGGGCGCGGCACTGGCCGATCCACATACTCCAGCGGTCGCTCGAGTACACCGCACAATTGCAGGGCAGTACTGGAGAGCAGTTGCTGGCGGAGATGGGGTATCCCATCGACGAGGGTTCGTTCCTGCGCGCGATCGAGGCGAATCTGGCCCTGGGCAGGCTCCGTATGGCCATTGTGGCCAGCCGATTTCCGCCCGAATTCAACCGGGTGATCGCATTTCTCGGTCAGCAGCTGCACCCCGCCGAGGTGTACGGCGTCGAACTGCGCCGCTTCTCCGACGGATCCCATGCGGCGTTCATCCCGAGGGTGGTCACCTGAGCGACCCCGCGGACGGCGGAGGCGGGGAACCCGCCCGGGAAACCGGACCGGGTTCCCCTTCGGCCGCTCTCTACGCGGTCGGCTGCTTCTTGCGGATCAGTGTGATCCCGTCCGCCATGGGCACCAGGGACATCTCCACCCGCGGATCGTCACGGACCAGTTTGTTGAAGGCGCGGATCCCGGTGGTGTCGGGATCCTGCGCGTCGGGGTCCACGACCTTGCCGAAGAACAGGGTGTTGTCGACCACGATCAGGCCGCGGTCGTCAAGGAGCGTCAGCGCCATCTCGTAGTAGTCCGGGTAGCCCTGCTTGTCGGCGTCGATGAACACGAAGTCGAAGGTGCCGGGGCCCTCCTCCGTGAGGATGGCCTTGAGGGTGTCGGCCGCGGCACCGACACGAAGGTCGATCCGCGCCTCGACGCCCGCCTTGGCCCAGTAATCTGCGCCGATCCGCGGCCAGCGGTCGGTGATGTCACAGGTGATCAGCCGTCCGCCGGGGGCGAGCGCACGGGCCAGGCACAGGGTGCTGTATCCGGTGAACGTACCGATCTCCAGGATCCTCCGGGCCGGGGTGAGACCGGCCAGGAGCGTCAGCAGCTGCCCCTCCTCGGGCATGACCTGCATCGCGCTGCCCGCGGGCAGCTCCGCCGTGGTCTCCCGCAGCTGCCGCAGGATCTCGTCCTCGCGCAGGGAGGACACCCGGATGTACTCCGAGAGCGCGGCCGGGAGTCCTACCTGGTTCGCCATGTGTCGTCCACCTTCTCCGGATCTTCTCTCGTCCGTTCTCGTCCGATGCTCGGCTTTTCGCCCGCTTCCGGTCCGGGCCGTCGGGAGGCGGTGCGCCCCGACGGCCCCTGGAGACTCAGGCGCACTGGAGGCTGACGGCGTTGAGCTTCACCGTCGGCGACGGGGCCTGTGGTTCCGGAATCAGATGCAGCCGCTGGATGTCCTCGTGTGCGGGTGCGGGCAGCCCGGCCCGGCAGTCGCACGCCTCGTCGGTGAAACCGGCGAAGCGGTAGGCGATGTCCATCATCCGGTTGCGTTCGGTGCGCCGGAAGTCCGCCACCAGGTGGACACCCGCGCGGGAGGCTTCGTCGACGAGCCAGTTGAGGATCACCGAGCCGGCGCCGAAGGACACCACACGGCAGGAGGTGGCCAGCAGCTTCAGATTCCACACCCGCGGATGCTTCTCCAGCAGTTGCAGACCGACCGCGCCATGCGGTCCGAACCGGTCGGTGAGCACGGTCACCAGCACCTCATGGCGCGGATCGGCCAGCAGCGTCCGCAGATCCGCGAGGGAGTAATGTACGCCGGTGGCGTTCATCTGGCTGGTGCGCAAGGTCAGCTCCTCGACACGGGAGAGCTGTTCCTCGGTGGCGCGGCCGATGTCCATCACCAGTGCGAGGGAGCGCAGGAAGTCCTCGCTCGGCCCGGTGAACTCCGCCTCGGCCGCCTTCCGCTGGAATCCGGCCTGATACATCTGGCGACGGCGCCGCGCGTCCACCGTCACCGTCGGGGGGCTGAATTCCGGCAAAGCGGCGAGGCCGGAGAGTTCCTCAGCCGGGTAGCAGCGGACCTCGGGCAGATGGAACTGGACTTCCGCGCGCTCGGCCGGTTGGTCGTCGACGAAGGCGATCGTGGCGAGCGCGAAGTTGAGTTCGGCGGCGATCTCGCGCACCGCATCGGACTTCGGGCCCCATCCGATGCGCGGCAGGACGAAGTACTCGGCCACGCCGAGCGCTTGGAGCTGTTTCCATGCCTGGTCGTGGTCGTTCTTGCTGGCGACCGACTGGAGGATGCCACGCCTGTCCAGGTCGGCGATCAGCTCCCTGACCGGACCGGGAAGCGTCACCCGGCCGTCTTCCAGCAGCGTGCCCTGCCACAGGGTGTTGTCCAGATCCCACACCAGGCACTTCACGATCGGGGGCTGTTGGGCCACAGTGCTTCCTCGGGTCATGACGCGGACGTCGACATCGACACGGCGTGGTCGGCGAGAATCAACTGGCAGATCTCCGTACTGCCCTCGATGAGCTCCATGAGCTTCGCATCGCGGTACGCGCGCTCGACCACATGGCCCTCGCGCGCGGCGGCCGAGCCCAGGACCTGCACCGCCGTGGCGGCGCCCCGCGCGGCCTGGACCGCGCTCACCTGCTTGGCCAGGACGGTCGCGACGACCATGTCCGGGGAGCCGCTGTCCCAACACCGGCTGGCATGCTCACACACCCGGGTGGCGATCTGCTCGGAGGTCAGCAGATCCGCCAGGTGACGGCCGACCAGCTGGTGTTGGGCGAGCGGCTTGCCGAACTGCCGCCGGATACGGGCGTGGCCACCGGCGGCGTCCAGACAGGCCCGCAGGATCCCCACACAGCCCCAGGCGACCGAGATCCGCCCGTACGCCAGCGCCGTCGTCACCAGCAGCATCAACGGCTGCCCACCGCCGAGCACCGCACTGGTGGGCAGCCGCACATCGTCGAGGTGCACATCCGCGTGTCCGGCCGCCCGGCAGCCGGACGGCCGCGGCACCCGGCGCACCGTGACGCCCGGAGCCGACGCGGGTACCACCACAGCGGCCGCCCCGGAGCCGTAGCGGCCGACGACGACGATCAGATCGGCGTAGTGCGCAGCGGTCGTCCAGACCTTCTGCCCGCGGACGACGACGGTCTCACCCTCCGGTTCGATGGTCGTGGTCATCGCCGACAGATCACTGCCCGCCTCCGGCTCACTGAACGCGATGGCGGCGAGCCGGCCACCGGCCAGCTTCGGCAGATACTCCGCGTGCTGCCGCGGGCCGCCCAGGCGCTGGATCGCCCACGCGGCCATGCCCTGCGACGTCATCACACTCCGCAGCGAACTGCACCGGCTGCCGACATACGCCGTGAACTCGCCGTTCGCGGCGCTGCTCGCCCCAAGTCCGCCGAAGGTCTCCGGCACCCCCGCGCACAACAGGCCGCGGGCGGCCAGCGTCCGCAGCACGTCGTCGGGGATCAGACCAGCCCGGTCCCACTCCGCGGCCCGGTCGCCGACGAGGTCGTCCACGAGCTCACGCGCACCGGCGAGCGGCTCAGGCATCGGCGGATTGCCCGGCGCCGAGCAGACGCCCCACCAGAGCGGTCATGGCCCCGATGGAACGGAAGTTGTCCCGCTTGAGGTCATCCCCCAGGATCTGCACCGAGAACTCCTGCTCCAGATGGACCACGAGCTCCATCGCGAACATCGACGACACCAGCCCCGAATCGAAGAGATCCTGACCGACGGGAACCTCCGCCTTCACTCGCTCCGAGACAAAGGCCGTAATCGCCCGTTCGATCCCCTCAGCGGCGATCGGCTGGTCCATATTCACGAAAGTACCTTTCCGTAGTCATAGAAACCCCGCCCCGTCTTGCGCCCCAGATCTCCGCGCCGCACCTTCTCCATGAGCAGTTCACAGGGCTCGAAGGTGGAATTTCCGGTCCGCTCGGCAAGCAGTCGAAGAGCGTCCACGAGATTGTCCAGCCCGATCAGATCGGCGGTGCGCAGCGGCCCGGTGGGGTGACCGAGACATCCATGCATCAGCCGGTCCACGGACTCGACGCTCGCGGTGCCCTCGGCCACGACCCTCGCCGCTTCATTGATCATGGGATGCAGCAGCCTGCTGGTGACGAACCCCGGTGCGTCGCGCACGACGACCGTCTTCTTCCCCAGCCGCTCCAGGGAGGACTGGATCGCGGCCATGGCGTCGTCGCCGGTCTGCGGACCGCGGATGACCTCGACCATCTCGATGAGATAGGCCGGATTCATAAAGTGCACCCCGGCCAGATCCTCGGGGCGCCGGACCGACTTCGCCAGTTCGGCGATGGGGATGCCCGAGGTGTTGGTGATCACCGGGACCCCGGCGGGGAGCATGCTGGAGATCTCCGCCATGATCCGCGCCTTGAGCGTGGCGTCCTCGGTGATCGCCTCGATCACGAGACCGGCGTCCGCCGCGTCCGTGCCGGACAGCGTCGTGGTCAGTGTCCCAGCCGCCTGTCCATCGGGAAAGGCGGCCATGAACTGCCCGTGCCGCAACTGCTGGGCGATTTCCGCCCGGGCCTGCTGGAGTACGCCTTCCGATACGTCGACCAGGACGACATGCACCCCACGCCCCAGTGCGAGTGCGGTGATGCTGCGCCCCATAACCCCCGCACCGAATACGGCAATCGTGTCCGATCGGGAATTCACCATCACCCACTCCAAATCATCGTTCAATCGAGCACGCCTCGCATGGGGCGCATAACGGGCAAACGATTTGCACCATGAAAAGAGCTCGGCAATATCTACTTCAGCAGAAAAATTACGCCGATCGTCCGGAGGACGTCAAAGGCTGAGGCGGCATCCTAGGGGGATCCACAGTGTTCTTCGCGAGGTCGGTGCCCGAGGTGAACCTCCGCACGTGGGAATACGTCCGTACTGGGTTCGGCCTGGCCTGAGCCCCGGAAGAAGCTGCCGCCCCGGGCGACCGATCTGGACCCGTACAAGCCGGTTATCGACAGCACCTCCGTGCTGATCTGTGCCTGGCTGCTGGCGATACCCAGCCCCGCTGTCCCGACCCCATACTGACCTCGAATGGCCGAGGGCTCCACGCTCCGTTACCGCCTCTCCGGCGATCAAGACCCGGTCGATGTCACCCAACCCGCTGTGCCCCGCCCATCGTGGCCAGGTGCAGGGCCTCTCGGTGGTGACCGAGACTTTGCCCAGCCCCCTCAGGCCGACTGTCCCCAGTATCGGCTGGTTGGTACGCGCGATGTCGAGGTGCCAGGCCGGCCTCATCCGTGTGAAAGCGTCCGGGGAGTTGTCTTTTCGCATTGCAGCTGTCGGATTCTCACTTGTTCTCGTTCGTGTTGACCGAATCTCCTCGCGTCGCGCGCTGAGCGGGAAGCCCGAGCGACCGTGGGGATCTTCTCGGCCTATCGACACGACTCCGGTTTCCGCGGACACCAGGTCGGTTGAGAACAACGAAGGCCAGCGTTCTCAACCGACCTGGCAGCCGAGGAGATCAGTAGCCCACTGTCTGCCAAGTGCACTGCGACAGGACAGTCCCCACCCCCAACGGCGCCAACAACCCACGCCGCCCGCCGCGCAACCACTCCCCCGCCTCGAGCGCCGTCACCCCATCGGCCACCACCGGCCCATGATCACCCTGATCAGACCCACCCCAGCGGCTCAGCCACGCCATGTTGTGCAACAACACCAACGCCCGGTCCCCACCCACATTCATCCGGGCGAACTCCTCCCCCCGCGGCACCATCGCATCCGCCGTCGCCATCGTCGGCAACGCCACAAACACACCTCCCGCACCCGACACCCCCCCCAACACCGACGCCGCATGCAACGCCGCCTCCGTCTTCCCATCCCCCGTCGGCGCCGTCACCAGCACCAACCCCGAACCCCGCTCCCCCACCAACCCCGGCAAACCCCGCTCCACGCTCTCCTGCAACGCATTCGCCGAAAACGGAAACTGCCCCGCGAACGACCGAGCCGGAAAAACCGCCGACCCCAGCCCGGCCTCCCCCACCACCCGCTCAGCCGCTTCCACCGCTTCCCGCCAGTGCGCCGCCAACTCCTTCCCGTCCCCCGCCCAGCCCTCCGTCGGCAACCGCTCCGCGATCACCGACTCCTGACTGGCAAGCCAATCCGCGACCACGACCACACCCGCCACCACCACCGCCGCCTCACCCGACAACCGGCCCGACGGCGCCCCACCCGCCCCCGTCAACGCTCGCACCACACCAGCATGAACAGCCCGCTGCCCCGCCCAGCCAGGCCCGCCCAACCCCGGCTCCCACACCTCAGGCGCACGCAGCTTCGACGCCTCCAACGCACACCCGAATACCCCGTGATGCCCACCGAGCAGCTGCGCCACCTGATGAGCCACCGACTGCGACAGCCGGCCGTGCGGATAGCCCCACTCCGCGAACAGGCCCGTCAGCGCCCAGTGCGTCGCCCGCTCATGCCGCAGCCCCCGCTTCCCCTCCGCACCCGGCACCGGTGCATACGCCTCGTCTGCGGCGAGGACGGCGTACCTGCTCGCCGACATACTCTGAAACGGCGGAGTGATCTTCCCCAGATCATGCAACCCCGCCCAACAACACACCAACCGCCGCGACGCATCCTCACCCAACCCCAGCCGCTCAGCGATCAACCCGCGTGAGCGGGCCCCCAGCATCACGTCCCACAACCGACCCGCGACGGCCGCCGTATCCAGCAGGTGACAGATCAACGGGTAGGGTCTCAGCAGCCCCTTTTCCTTCCCCCACAACCGCGCATCGAGGCCAGTCCCGGCAGGTACTAACGGCATCTCGGCCATGCCGTACGCCTACCAGCAGCCACTGACAATCGCCCACCACGCGATAGATTGGCGCGCATGCACAACAGCTGCTCCTTGAGTCAAGAACACGCAAAGCCCCTCTAACATCGCAGGTCGCGAAGGGCGCTCTCCGCGCGAGCGGAGGTGAGCCGCCGCACGCCACCGCCAGGGACCACTCGCCCTGGCGCTCTCCGCGCGAGCGGAGGTGAGCCGCCGCACGCCACCGCCAGGGACCACTCGCCCTGGCGCTCTCCGCGCGAGCGGAGGTGAGCCGGTCAAGAACGTCGGCTCCAAGTTCTGCGAGAAGCGCTCTCTGCACGAGCGGAGGTGAACCGGTCACCTCGGCCAAGTCCTCCTGCGAGGTGGGATGCTCTCCGCGCGGGCGCAGGTGAGCCGACGCCGTGTCGGCGACATCGATCGGTGCGGACCGGATTAGCGACAGGTGCTTCGGCGATGGGATTTACGAGTCCACGAGGTAAGCCTTCTCACCCATCATCAGCGGGGCATCGGCCGGCCCCTTGATGTAGGGGCCACGCCAGATAACCCGGTGCTCCTGGCGGCTGGGAGACCACTGCCTCACCTTGTGCATCCGTACCGGCCACCGATGGTGGTACGCCCGCCTCTTCTCTCCCGCCGTCTCCGAGGCGCGCGGCGAGGGCGCGGTCAGCCGGACGACGCGCACCTCGGGATCGTACGGCAGTCCCTTCGGGTCGTGGTGAACTCGGTCGTCTTCCGCTCCTCCGGTCAGGACCTCACTACCACCGGTACCTACACCGAGATGGCCTCCCGCCCGACCGAACCCGTGCTGCTCGGCCTTGCCGCCCTCGCCATCCGAGGGCGCGTCAAGCGATAGACGTACCTTGATGCCCCCGTACGGCCTCGGATACTTCTGTGGATCCCACGCGAGCATTCCGTCGCCCGGGGCTGCGGACTTCATCGGTGAGCCTCGCTAGCCCCGGGGCCTCAGGACCCCGGGACGTCGCCGTCGCGGGGGCTTTCGCCCGTGGGCCGGCGTTGCGGAGGTTGTATTCGACGAGGCCGACCTCGTCGACGGTGGAGGTGTAGCACAGGGCTGCGCGGTTGGGCAGGAACAGCCTGCCGTCGCGCAACTCCGTGGTCAGCAAGGTTCGCAATTCCCCCGAGGTGAGTGCGTGGAAGACGACCAGCCTTGACAGGGCCGCCCTCGGCTCCGCCTGGTCCTGGAGGACCTGGCAGAGGTCGGTGACCTCGACTGGCAGGGGGATGGTGGCGGTCGGCATGCCGCAGAAGATCCGGGTGGTGGGGTCGGGCTCGGCCGACGTGCAGCGCACGGCCGACGCGGTGGTGCGGGCGCTGCGGACCTGGCCGGAGACCCGGGTCGGGGACGTCTCCAGATCCCGGTGCCCAACCGGCGCGGCAGCGGGTGCCGCATCTACATCGAGGTGCTGGCCGACGTCGCGACGGACGGGGTCGAGGTGACGGTCGAGCGGGACGACCAGCCGCCGCGGCGGCGTCCACGCGGTGAACTGCCCGCCGGGCGTGGCCGTCGGCTGCCCCGGTGGCGCCTCATCTTCGGTCGGATTTATGGACCCCAAGCAGGTCACGCTGCCGGGGGCGGGGCGCCGAGCACGCCCCGCTCGCGCAGCTGCTCCAGCTCCGGCAGCCCGCCCCGGTACAGGGGCGCGGCATCGACGTCGGCCTGGCTACGGTGGAGCGGGCCCGTACCGTGCGAGGGCCCGGCGGTGGCCTCGGACTGCGGGCCGTGGCCCAGCGGCCGGCGTGCGGTGGTCATTGGTAGTTGGAGGCGCGGTGCCCTGTCGGGCCCGGTTCCTCCGTCCCCTTTCAATCCGTGCGTGCGGTTCTCCCGCACACGGCTTACCGATGATCTTCTTGGCATGGTTACGCCGCCTTCGGATAGCGGATCGTGCCACGCAGGCGGTACAGGCCGTGCCCGTTGAACCACTCTTCCGTCCACATCGCTCTCTGCCCCGCTCGCAAGTTGCGGCCTCGCTTCTTGACCATCAGTCTGCGGAGCCGCCACGTCACGTAGCGGTCGATGTCGATGAACTTCCGGGCGGCATTCCCGGTTCGGAAGTAGGCGCCCCAGCCGCGCAGGATCGGATTCAGATCCGCGATCACGTCACGGACATCCCCTCCCGACCGGCGGCGATCCGTCCGCTCGCAGACCTTGGACCGGAGTCGCTTCATAGCCGCCTGCGAGGGCCAGCGATGCAGGTAGAAGCGCCGCTTGCGGTACTTCTCCCACATCCTGCCCGAGAAGCGACTCTGAAGTGGCAGCCGAGTAAGTCGAGTCCTTCCCGGCCCTGTCTGAGGTCAATCACCTTCGTCTTGCCCGGGTGCAGCTCCAGCCCCAGCGAGCCGAGGATCTCCCCGACCACCGCCAAGGCCGCCTGGGCGTTGGAAGCTGACCGGCACAGGACAACACCGTCGTCCGCGTACCGCACCAGTTCGCCAACACCACGCCGAGCAAGCTCGGTGTCCAGGACGTGTAGGTAGATGTTGGCCAGCAACGGTGAGAGACCCCGCCCTGCGGGGTCCCGGCGACCGTCCGCTGAACCTCCCCATCCATCATCACACCCGCCTGAAGCCACAACCGCAGCAGCTTGAACACCCGGCGGTCCGACACCCTGCGCTGCACCGCGGCAAGGAGACGACCGTGGTCGATCTCGCCGAAGAAGTTGCGGATGTCGAATTCCACGACCACGCAGCGACCCTCGATGAAGCCTGTCCGAAGACGCTCCATCGCCTGCAACGCCGACCGCTTCGGCCGGTACCCGTACGAGGGCGGCAGAAAGTCCGCCTCGAACACCGGCTCCAGAACGATCTTCGCTGCCTGTTGGGCCACTCGGTCGCGCACCGTGGGAATGCCCAGTGGCCGCTTGCCGCCCTGTGGTTTCGGGATGTCCACACGCCTGGCCGACGCGGGACGGTACGTGCCTGAGCGGACAGCCTGCTGGAGTTCGCCGAGCATCCGTCGAACCCCATACTCGTTCTCCACGAACGCCAGGGTGACCCGATCCACCCCGGTGCTTCCCCTGTTGGCCCGGACTCGCTCCCATGCCTCCCACAGGACGTCACCTCTGTGGATACGGTCATACAGGGCATGAAAGCGCCGCTCCGGAGACTGCTTGGCCGCAGCCCATAGCCCGCGTTGAAGTTTTCGCACTTTCGGAACGGACGCGTGTCCGTCCACTACGACGGGGCATCGCCCGTCGGGGTTGTTGGACCGGGCAGACCCGGTCATGCCCTCGCGCTTACCTCCGCCACGGACGTGATCAAAGTGCGGGCCCTTCCCTCCCGGCGCGTTATGTTGCACGCCGATCACCGGTACTACGCCCCGCTCGGACTCCCGCTGCCCTCCGGACGACTTCACCATCGGCTTATACGTCCGGTCTCTTGCCTGACGTCAGGCGTGGTCAGACGGGTCTCTCCTGTTCCGGCCCAGACTGTGCACACGTGCCGTCCTCCATACCCGGGAGAACCCCGAGGGCTGACCCCGGAACCGGGCCCTCAGGACATGGCCTTCGCCCCTTCATGACGGGCTCGGCTTCTCCGCTGTAGATCTGACGAGGCTGCAAGGTTCGCTTGGTGCTACGGCCCGCGTGCTTGCTCCCTCCGAAGAGGCATTCGACATCCCGCTCAGTCTGCCGCGTCTCCACGACGAACCGGGACCTGCTACTGGGCACTCCGGTGTCTACCCGGACGGGACTTTCACCCGCGAGCCTGGACCAGCTTTCAGGACGCAACATGCCGGTGATCGTACGGACTACGCCCCTGCGGTGCGGGCGAGTTGAACAGCGCGGCCCTCATGCGAGGGCCGGTTTCCTGGACTGGGTGCTGGCTTCTTGGCATTCTTGCGTGTGGCGCTGTACCGACCCCCAGATCGGTGCCGGAGCGCTCGCGGGCGAGTGGCATAGTGAGCCGGATGATCGGACGCCTGTACACCGTTGTCATCGACTGCCCCGACCCGGGTGAGCTCGCCGGTTTCTACGAGAAGCTCCTGTCGCTCTCACGACAGGAGGACACCGGTGACTTCGTCGTGCTCCAGAACGCCGCGGGCGCCCCGGTGGTCGCCTTCCAGCGGGTGGACGACTTCCGCGCGCCGCGGTGGACGGATTCCGCGCGCCCTCAGCAGATGCACATCGATGTGATGGTCGCGGACCTAGATACGGCCGAGACCCAGGTGCTCGCTCTCGGTGCGACGCTGCTGGATGGTTCGGACAAGCCGATCGGTTACCGGGTCTACGAGGACCCCGTCGGCCATCCCTTCTGCCTGATCACTCCCGAGGGAGCCTGAGAGCCTGTGTCTCTCCATTGGGCTGATCGGTAGGATGCTCTTATGGATGTCAAGCAGCGGTTGTGAGGTGGCTCGGGGTCGCTGCTGAGGCGTTCGTGGTGGTCAGGACGTGGTAGATCTCGCGGGCGACGAACCGTTTGAGGCAGCGGATGATCTCCTTCTTCGACAGGCCCTCTTTGGTTCGTCGTTCCATGTAGGTGCGGGTGCGCGGGTCCCAGCGCAGGCGACAGAGCACGATCCTGTAGAGGGCCGCGTTCGCGGCCCGGTCACCGCCCCGGTTGAGGCGGTGGCGGTGGGTTCGGCCGGAGGAGGCGGGCAGCGGCGCGACGCCGCAGAGCATCGCGAACGCCGCTTCGGATCGGAGTCGGCCGGGGTTGTCGCCCGCGGTGACCAGCAGCTGACCGGCAACGTCTGGTCCGACGCCGTGCAGCTCGGTCAGAGCCGGGTTGATCACCTGGGTGAGCGGGGCTATCAGTTCGTCCAGTTCGTCGGTCTCCCGGCCCAGGTCGCGGTGACGGCGGGCGAGGGACCGCAAGGCGATCTTCGTCGCGGTGACCGGATCGCCGGCCTGGCCCGCATCGGGGCGGAACCCCGCACAGATGGCCAGCAGGTCCTTGTCCTTCAGGTGCCGCAGCATGGTGCGGACGCCTTCCGGCGCGGTGACGATCAGGTTCTTGATCTGCCGGGTGACGTCGGCCCGCTGCTGGACCGCACTGCGGCGAGCGACGCGCAGGGCCCTCAGAGCCTCGACCCGTCCGTCACGGAACTTCGGGGGTCCCGGTGCGGCGTTCGGCGAGTGCGGCCCGGGCCGCGGCTTCCGCATCGACAGGGTCGGACTTGCCCTGCCAGCGGCGGGTCTTGCGGTCCGGGCGGTCGATCTCCACCACCGTCACCTCGTGTTCGCGCAGGTAGCGGGCCAGGCCGGCTCCGTAGGCGCCCGTCCCCTCGACTCCGACCATCAGCAGGGTGCCGAAGGAGCGGAGCCAGGTCAGCAGCTTGCGGTAGCCGAGCGCGGAAGCGGGGAACTGTGCCGAGCCCAGGAGCCGGCCGGCCGAGTCGATCGCGGCTGCGGTGTGGGTGTCCTTGTGGGTGTCGATACCGCCGGTGACCTGGACCTCATGGTGTGCCATCGTGGGTTGTGCCGTCCTCTCCATTCGACCGGGCGGGATGGCACCCGTCGGCCGGGAGGGCGGACAAGACAGTGATGGGGCCTCTGGCCAGGCTCTTATGAAGTCACGTCCCCCGGCCCGACGGATGCGGGCGAACGCCCCCGGCCGGGGCCGACAGATCCCGTTGAGGACCCTGAGTCAGTCAGGCGGTGGGTCAGACCCCGCCGGGGAACGCTCACGTACATCCTCACTGTCAGGCGGCTTCGGCCATCACGTAGCCGTGGGTGCTGTCGCGGCGTTCGGCGGGATGGTTCTTGCGCCGGGTGAGGCGTCGGGTCATGAGGGTGATGGCGGCCCAGGTGATGAGGGTTTCGGAGTGCTGGGCCAGGGGCCTCAACCGCTCTCCCGCACATAGGTCACCACCCGCAAGGGCGAGCCGTGGATCACCGTCCCCAAGCTGGAGCCGCTGGCCGAGCCGACCGGACTGCAGGCGCTGACGCCGACTTCTTGTCCGGCTTCACCGACGAGTTCCCCTCCATCGCCGTGTACGAGCGCATCGACCGGCCGACCCTGCAGCGCCGACCGCTGCTGGCCCTCTTCGCGCTGGGCACGAACATGGGTATCCGGGCGATCGTGGCGACCGGCGAGCACGGCGAGAGCGAGGCCACGCTGCGGCATGTGCGCGGGCACTTCATCACCGTCGACAACCTGCGCGCCGCGGTGACCAGGCTGGTGAACGCCACCTTCGCCGCCCGTGACGTGGCCTGGTGGGGCCGCGGAACAGGGTGCGGGTCGGACTCGAAGAAGTTCGGCTCCTGGTCGTCCAACTTCATGACCGAGTACCACGCCCGCTACGGCGGCAACGGCGTGATGATCTACTGGCACGTCGAGAAGAAGAACGTCTGCATCTACTCCCAGCTCAAATCCTGTTCGTCGTCCGAGGTCGCGGCAATGATCGAGGGCCTGCTGCGGCACTGCACCGATGCCGAGATCGAGTCGAACTACGTCGATACCCACGGAGCCTCGGTGGTCGGCTTCGCCTTCACCGAGCTGCTGAACTTCCAGCTCTCCCCCGGCTGAAGAACACCGGCAGCATCCGCCTGTACCGCCCGGACGACACCCCGCTCAGCTGGCCGGCGCTCGGCGGCTCGCTGACCCGCCCGATCCGCTGGGAGCTGATCGAGCAGCAGTATGCCCAGGTGGTGAAGTACGCCACCGCGCTCCGGCTGGGGACTGCGGAGGCTGAGCAGTTACTGCGCCGGTTCACCCGCGGCGGACCCAAGCACCCCACTTATGCCGCGCTCGAGGAGCTCGGCCGCACCGTACGCACGATCTTCGCCTGCGACTACCTCGCCAGCCCTGACCTGCGCCGCGAGATCCACAGCGGACTGCAGGTTGTGGAGAACTGGAACTCGGCGAACACCGTGCTCCACTACGGCAAGGACGGCGCCCTGACCGGACCCGACAAGGAGCACGCCGAGAGCAGCATGCTCGCGCTGCACCTGCTGCAGTCCGCGCTCGTACACGTCAACACGCTGCTGGTCCAGCAGGTCCTCGCCGAACCAGCGTGGGCGAAGAGGCTGACGGACGAGGACCGGCACGGCCTGACCGCCTTGTTCTGGTCGAACGTCAACCCGTACGGCACCTTCCGCCTGGACATGGACAAGCGCCTCGACCTGGGCTCCTCGGCAATGGTGCCCGGGCAGCGGCGGGCCGCAGGGCACAGCCGGACGCGGTCAAGGTCGGCTGTCGATCCGTGACCCAGCTCAGCCCGGCAGAACGTCCTCAAGTTCCACCAGTTCCTGCGCGTTCAGCGTGAGTTCCACGGCCCTGGCAGAGTCGGTGATGGAGGCCGGGCGGCTGGCTCCCGGTACCGGGATCATCGCCGGGGAGTGGGCGAGCAGCCAGGCCACGGCGATCTGCTGGGGGCTGACGCCGCGTTCGGTGGCGATGCGGTGGAAGGCTGTGCCGATGGAGGTGGGGCCGGAGGGGCCGTCGAGGGAGCTGCGGGAGATTCCGCCGAGTGGGCTCCAGGGCAGGAAGGCCAGCCCCAGCTGTTCACTCAGCTGCAGCTCGGGCTCGCTGTCGCGGACGGCGGGTGAGTACTGGTTTTGTACGGAGACGAGCCCGTCGCCGAGGATCTGATGTGCCTGGCGGATCTGGGCGGTGGTGACGTTCGAGATGCCGGCGGCGCGGATGGTGCCGGCATCGAGAAGCTCGCGCAGCGCGCCGACGGATTCCGCCCAGGGTACGGTCGGGTCCGGCTTGTGCAGCTGGTACAGGCCGATCGCGTCGACGCCCAGGCGCTTGGCGGAGGCTTCAGCGGCTTGCTTGAGGTGGGCGGGGGTGGCGGTGACGGTCCAACTGCCGTCGCCGGGGCGGCCGCGGCCGCCCTTGGTAGCCACCAGGACATGGGAGGTGGGGCTGCCATAGCGGGCCAGGGCGCGGGCGGTCAGCAGCTCGTTGTGGCCCACCTCGTCGGCGTGCCAGTGGTAACTGTCGGCGGTGTCAATAAGGGTGACGCCGGCGTCGAGGGCGGCGTGGACGGTGGCGATGGCCCGCGCCTCGTCCGGGCGGTGCTCGATGGACAGCGGCATGGCACCCAGGCCGATGGCGCTGACTGCGGTGTGGGCGATGGTCCGGTACTGCATGGTGGCCTTGTTCCTTAAGCGGTGGGAGCAGCGGATATGGCGAGGGCTTCGGCGACGGCGCCGGGCAGCCAGTCGGTGGTGCGGGAGAAAGAGAAGCCCAATGCCTTCGCACGGGCATTGCTCATGGCGTAGTGGCGGTCGAAGGAGAACGGCGAAGCCTCCACGCCCGCCGGGACTGTCCGGTAGACGGCCTCCCGGCCGGCCTGCGTGGCGACGATCTCAGCGAGGCCGTGCACATCGAGCGGGCCGTCGGAGCAGGCGTTGACTGGGCCGGTGAAGTCGGCTGCGGTCGCCCACAACAGCAGGTCCGCCACCTCCTCGTAGTGGATGAAGACCGTGGGCAGCGCCTTCGCGTGCACAGTGACCTCTTCGCCCTGGGTGACGCGCCCGGCATAGTGCGCCAGCCTGCCGGTGAACTCCTGCGCGCCGCCGAGCACATGGGCGCTGCGCACAGTGGCGAAGGCGAAGCTGCCGACGTGGGCGAAGACGGCCTCGGCCTGCCGCTTGCCCTCGGCGTAGTGCGCCTCCAGGTAGGAGTCGTCGTGCCAGGGCAGGTCCATGGCCACCTGCCAGTTGGCCGGGTCCACGCTCTCCTCGGGCACGGGCGTCCCCGTGGGCACGGTCGGCAGCGCGGCGGTCGCGGGGTCGTAGACCTCGATCGTGGAGGTCATGACGTAGCGCCGGGTGCGGCCGGCAAAGGCGCGGGCGGCGATAGCGGCCTGTACCGGGGTGTAGCAGACCTGGTCCACCACGACGTCGAAGGTGCGGGCGTCGAGTGCGGCTGTCAGGGCGGCCTCGTCGTTGCGGTCGACGACGAGGTGCTCGACGCCGGTGGGCGGCGAGGTGGAGCCGCGGTTGATCACGGTGACCTGGTGGTCAGCGGCCTGCAGGCGCTCTACCAGGAGCTTTCCGAAGTACCGGCTTCCGCCGATGACGCAGATCTTTTGCACGCCCCCATCCTGGAGACCTATCGTCATCAGCAGAAGTCCTGACTTACTTGGTGCACATTAAGGAAAACTGTTGATTGATGTGCAGCGGCTCCGGGTTCTGCGGGCGGTGGCGGAGCACGGCAGCTTCAACCGGGCGGCCGCGGTTCTCCGCCTCACCCCCTCGGCCGTCTCCCAGCAGGTGGCTGCCCTGGAACGCAGCCTCGGTGCCCAGGTCGTCGCGCGCAGCACCCGAGGCGTCTCCCTCACACGGGCCGGCCAGATCATGGTCGGCGCCGCCGAATCCGTCGCCGCGGAGCTTGAACATGCACAACAGCAGGTTGCCGAGCTCAGCACTGGCCGCACCCAGCTCACCGTCGCCACTTTCACCAGCGGCGGCAGGCTCATGCTGCCCGCCGCTCTCACCCAGCTCATGGCAGCGCATCCTCGCACCGTGCTCCACGTCAGGGAGGGCGAACCCGAGGACACTCTTCCCCTCGTCCGGCAGGGCGCCGTGGACCTCGCCCTCGCCTACCACTTCGATGGCCCGCTCCCCGTCGGACCAGGCCCGAGCTCCAGCCTGGAGTGGACGCCGCTCCTGGAAGACCCCCTGCACGTCGTCCTGCCGCAGGAGCACCGGCTCGCGAGCCACGACGCGCTCGACCTCGCCGATCTGGCAGCCGAACCCTGGGTGCTCGGCTGCCTGAAGACCGAGGCATATCTGCGCCGCTACGCTGAGCACGCCGGCTTCGATCCGGAAATCCGCGGGACCACCACCGACTACTTCTTCGCCCGCTCCCTCGTCGCCGCAGGCATGGGAATCTCCCTGATCCCCTCCATCGCGCTCGCCCCCGAAATCCCGGGCCTAAGCACCGTCCCGATCAAGTCGCCGGGCCCGATCCGGCACATCGGCGTCGCCACAATCAGAGGCCGTGACCGGCCCCACGTCACGACGCTCATCCGCTCCCTTCGCGAGCAGGCGATGCCGCACAACGGGCATTGATCCGCCACAGACCCGCCGAACGCCGACGGGGCGGCGTTTCATAGGTGTTCACCTATGAAACAGTCCGCCCGGCGACGCGCGACCTGCGGCGATCACGTTTCATGAGTTGTTGCAAACGGCAGGATGGATGAAACACTCTCATGAAACGATTCCGGCGTGACCGCCGACCCGTACGCGCTCGTTGAAGCGCACGCTGTCCTGTCTCCCTGATGTCCGGGCAGTCTCGGAGATCTCCGGGCATCTGAGCTGACGTCTCAGTCATCTCCGGGCAATTGGTAGGGTGCCTCGGTCTTCTCCGGGTACGCCGTCGCGGCTGTGGCTGCTCGACTTCGACCCGCTGGTGACAGGCATGCCCTCACAGCCGTTCCGGCTGTCCTGGGCGGAGTCGGGAGGGGGCGGGTGCGGCATACGCCGGACTTCTTCGTCCGCCGGACCGATGGCACGGCTCTGGTGGTGGACGTGCGCCCTGCTGAGTGGATCGAGCCGCAGGACGGCCATCCGCTATACGGGTCCAGACGCCGGCGCGGCGGCCTCGCGAGCGTAGTCGGTGAGGTCTTTTGGTTGGCTGCCTGGGGCCTCCTGGACGTGGATCTTTACCTCGCCGTCGACCGGCGGCCTCTCGACAACCAGTGTGCCGGTGTCGGCCTCGGGCACGCCCCGGGAGCTTCGTGACTACTTCAACCGTTGGCGGATGCGTTGCCGTGCCCAGAGCGCCGAGACCGTGGGCACGATCGCGGGGCGTTCATCGCGGCCGGAGGCTCAGGAACCAGCCACGTTTGCGGGCGCGGTCCAGCCGGTAGCTCGGATCCACTCGACCAGGTCCAGCGTGGCCGGCTCGATCGAGCGCACCACCGCGAGGTCCGAAGGGTATTCCGCCGCCTCCGCGAACTGGCGGAACATCGCCTTGTCGAGGTCGTTGGGAAGCACGCTCAACGGGAGGGCCTCGTACCGTGCCGGGAGCCCGGCGCGCGCGCCGAACGCCGCGGCGATCTGGGGGCCCGTCAGCTCGTCGCCGACGAGCTCGACGGCTCCGCCGGGCGCCTCCGCGGTGTCGAGCAGGAGCGCGGCGGCGACCCGGCCGATGTCCCTGACCGAGATCATCTTCAGGGCGACGTCCTCCGGCAGCGGCAGCCTCAGCACGATCTCCCCATGCTCCAGGCTCGGTGCCATCACGCTCGCGAAGTTCTCCATGAAGGCGGTCGCGCGAACCATCACGGCCCTCAGGCCGGACTTCCTCAGGCGCTCCTCGATCCAGTGCTTCGAGTCGTGGTGCGGCACACCCGACTCCCGGTCCGCTCCGAAGACCGAGTTGAACACGACGTGCGGGACGCCCGCCTCGACCGCCGCGTCGACGAGCGCGGTACCGATGCGGATCTCCGCCTCGACCTCTTCGAGGCTGTTCGCCTCCGGGGTCATGAAGTAGAACCCCTCGACCGTCGCCAGCGCGGCGGCCAGCGACGCCGGGTCGTCGGCCCGGATGGCCGCCAGCTCGACGCCGCGGGCGGCCAGCGCCTGAGCCCGGTCGGACTGCGGGTTGCGGACTAAAGCCCGCACCCGCGCCTTGTGGTCCAGCAGCGCGTCGACCACCGCCCCGCCCTGTTGCCCCGTCGCGCCGAAGACTGCGATCGTGCCGGTCGTCTGTGTGCTCATCGCTGCCACCCTTCACTAGTTCATGCCATGAACGAAACTAGTTCACGGCATGAACCTCGTCAAGGTGCGGGTGCAGCGGGACCTCACGGTGTGTTGGGTTGGTTCGAGGTGGGCGAAGAGAGGTCCGAGGTGTCCACGATGGCGGTGGCCACGCGCTCGAAGTCGCGCTGGTCGTCGGCGTCGAGGTTCCTCGCGATCTCGGGCAGGCGCTTGGCGACCTCGGCGTAAACGGCCTCGGCGAGCACCTTCCCCGTGGGCGTCGCACTGAGCATGACGACCCGTCGGTCCTGCGCCGAGCTTGCCCGGCCGACCAACTCGCGCCGCGCGGTGCGATCGACCAGCTGGCTCAATGCGTTCTTGGTCATACCCAACGACGCGGCGAGGTCAGCCATCTGCCGCGGCTCGTTCCTGACTGCGCAGAGCAGCGTGGCCTGCGAGGGGGTCAGGTCGAACTCGGCGCAGACCTGCGCGTACTTGCGTTGAATCACAACCGAGAGCCAGAAGAGCTTGTCGCCATAGTCCACGCCGGCCTCCCCGTCCGATGACGAACGATCAGCCTACTCGTCGCGGGCCGGCAGACCACGCCACTCACCAGGAGATGCACACCTCTGCGAGACCGGCCTGGCACTCCTACCCCAACCACTTTGATCGACTTACCCTGTCCCTTCACCCTCAGGTGGCGCCTCTACCGGCGCGCGACGGCTCGCGCGCCGGTGCCATGTTACTTCTGTGCCGCCTCGAGGGTGGGGTAGTCGGTGTCTCCGGTGTGGTCGCCGCCGTAGAAGGTGGCCGGGTCGGCCGCGTTCAGCGGGGCGTTCGCCTGGAGGCGGGCCGGCAGGTCCGGGTTGGCCAGAGCGGCCGCGGCGACGGTGACGACGTCGGCCAGCCCGGCGTCGAGGTCGGCGATCCGGGCCTCGAGGGGAGCGCCGGCGCGGTTGAGGAGCAGGGCCGTAGGCCATTCGCGGCGCAGCCTCGCGACGAGGTCTTCGTCTCCGGCGTGGATCACGTGCAGGTAGGCCAGGTTCAATGGGGCCAGGGCGGCGAGCAGAGCCGGGTATACCTGGTGCGTGTCGTGCTCGGTGATGTCGTGGTACGAGTTGCCCGGCGAGACCCGCAGGCCCGTACGGTCGGCGCCGATCTCGTCGGCCACCGCCGAGGCGACCTCGACGGCGAAGCGGATGCGGTTGGTGACTGCGCCGCCGTACTGGTCGGTGCGCTCGTTGGCGTTGTCGGAGAGGAACTGGTGCACCAGGTAGCCGTTGGCCGCCTGGATCTCGAAGCCGTCGAAGCCGGCCGCGATCGCCGCGGATGCCGCACGGCGGTATTCGTCGACCACGGTGAGATGTCGTCCTCGTCTTCGGTGAGATCGGGCCATCGCTCCAAGAGTGCGGCGACATAGGCCGCAATTTGCTTGGACGGAGCAACGTCTGGCCCATCCGCGTCGATGTACTTGTCATACAGATCGGTGAAGCACTGGCCTGCAACAACGTCATCTGCAGGCCGCTCGCCTTCCCAGACAGCAAGGTCATAACTCATGGGCGCAGCCTGCCATCCAGCACTGACAAGAGCACCGACGGACCAGATCGCCTGAGACGCCGAGCGAATCGGACCCGATCGTTTGAGACCAGGACCAGTTCCGCGGAGACGGGACACGACGGGCTGACTTCAATCGCAACGGACAGCAGTTGTCCTTCGACAGCCAAGTTAGTCGAGTACAGCGCGCTGACCTGCGTCGACCGAGTTGGGTGTCAACACGGCGCTTGATGGACCGGATCATCGTGTCAGAGGGGGCTGGACCCGCGATGGCCGCACGTTCTGCGGAATTGTTGTTGGGGTGCGGCCTGGGCCGCACCCCAACCTGGCTGATCGGCGGTGAGGGAGTCCAGTTCGCCGTCGGCTGAGCGCCCCCGGCTGTGGGCCGTGTCCTGGTGTGGGCGCGGTTGCCATGAGAGGGGTAGGACTTGTCGTCGGCGACCGCGTCGGGGTGAGAGCGTGGGCGTCCGATCGGGTCGCGGTCCCGGATCTTCTCCAGAACGGGGATGAGCGGAGGGCTGCCGGAGTCCTGTCCGGCGGTCAGGGTGATCGCGTGCGGGCGGCACTGGCAGGAGGGCCAGTCCCCTGAACCTCCGTCCGAGTGCGGGTCCCGGCCGGCACCCACGGCCAGCCGTTTCACGGCCTGGGACAACAAGCAGGTGTCTACGAACCTTGGTTCTTGCTTGGGGTGAGCGGGAAGGATGCCTCGTCGCGCTCCGTGCCGTCGGTGATCCACCATCTGTCCCCGCCGAAGAGTGCCAGCTCTGCGCGGCCGTCGCCGTCCCAGTCGTGGGTGTCGAAGAGCTGGCCGTCGCTGGCGCCGTCGTCACCCGGCACGGATCGCTTGGTGGCGCGCCAGGGCTCCGATCCGAGCCCGTGCTCGGAGCCGCCCCGCAGCACCTCGATCCGCGCGTCCCCCTCCTCCTTTTTCTTGGTGAGCTGGACGGCCAGGTCGTCGCAGCCATCGCCGTTGAAGTCTGCGGCGGCGAGCCTGGTGCCGAATCCCTCCTTGAAGTCGCCGCCTTCCATGGTGGCCCATTTGTTCGGATCCTTCCCGTAGCGGACGCTGACCTGACCGCGCCGGTGAGGCGTGTCGTCCTCGTCGTAGCTGTTGACGAAGCTCCGGCCGACGGCGACGTCCTGCCGACCGTCGCCGTCGAAGTCGCCGAAGACGACGTTCTCGCCCTCCGGCAGCCGCTCGGGCTCCTTGCTCAGGCCGCCGGCGGTACGGGCGCCGCCGGTGAACAGCAGGGGCGGATCCCACGGGGAGTCGTAGAGCGCGAGATCGGTGGCGCGGTCGTCGTTCGCGTCCCCGGCGACCAGCACGGGTGTCGCGCCCTTGTGGACCGGACTGGGGATCCTCACGGTCCGGTCGGGGGCACCCGAGTGCTTGAACGGTCCTTTGAGGACGACCAGTTCGCCCTGCTCCTCGCCCGAGTCCTTGAAGACCGCGAGGTCGGTGTGGCCGTCCCCGTCGAAGTCGCCGGCGATCGGCGCGGTGTGGTAGCCGCTGCCCGGCAGCGGGACGCGCCCGTGCGGCCCGTCGGCCCGCGGGCCCTTGGGGCCTCCCCACAGGACCTGGGCGGCGCTGCTGACGACGAGATCGGCGTGGCCGTCCTCATCCAGGTCGGCGACCGTGGGCTGGAGCGGGTCGTCGCCCACCTGGATGTCGTCCGGCACACCGAGGTCGCCCTGGGTGAGGACGGTCGTGCGGTCGTGGTCCGGACCGCGCTTGGAGCCGGGCACGACGACCACGTCGACCTTCAACGACCGGGAGATCTCGTGCACCAGATCGACGGAGCCGTCCCCGTCGAGGTCGGGGGTCACGGGCGTGTCTTCACGTGCGGAATCGACCGGTCGGCAGGGACTGCCGGGTACCGGGCGCACGCCGTCGTCGGACGGGCGAAGGACGAGGAACGCCACCACCGCCACCACGACGAGAGAAGCCACCACGGCGTGCCACACACGCAGGTGGCGGAAGAACGGACCGCCTGCCGTCGGAAAGTGCATCAGCCCACCTCACAGGCGTGGACGCGGGCCGCACAAGGAAGTGGATCATTCTGTTACGGGGGTGATGCACAACGGCCCTGCCCCCCCCTGTTGCGGCCCACGGTAGGTGTAGGGCGGTGAGCCATGGCCTCTTCCGGGAAGCGATGCCCGCGGCCCAGCTGCACGGTTGGGACGTCTGCCTGATCCTCACGCCGTCCGCCCAGTAGCTCACCGAGGACGCCCAGGGCGAGATCAAGGGAGTATCCGGCGGCAAGCCAAGCAGCACCTCCCCGGATATGGCCCGCCGACCAACGAGCCTGGCCGGCGGCCTTCTTGGAGGCTCTGCGATCCGGACAGTCGATGGAACCCGTCGCCCGTCGCCGGTCCTCCGTCATCCGATCCCCCTGCCGGCCAGGCGCACGACCGTGCGCGACCCCAGCAGCTCGACCGCCATCCCCTCGGCGAACAACTCCCGCCTCCACAACAGGTGGAACAACAATCCTTCTCCCGCAGGGGAGTTCAGCTCTCCTCGCGGTCGACCCACCAGGCCGTGGCCTGGACCCCGACGGGGTTTTCACGTTCCGCACCAGGAAGATGCGGCTGGGGAGGGCGCCCTCTCTACCCCGGGACCAGCGGTATCCGCCTCCTGGACTGAGATCCCCAGGGGTCGCTTCGTGCCTTCCAGCACGCGGGTCCTGCGGCTGCCGCTCGTATACCATCGCGCAGCCTCAACGTCACGGGGCATGATCAAGGGTTCACTTGCGGTCGGGTAGGCCGCCGGCGAGGTGCCTGCTGGGCAGGTCCTTTTTCAACGGCCCCCGCCGAGTGAAGTAGGCCGCCGACGAGGTGCCCGTGGCTCGGGTCCTTTTCCGACGGCCCCTTCCCGAACGGAACGGGCGAGTTTCCCCGCATTCCGCTCTCCAGTGATCACGTCCGTTTGAGCGCAGTGGGCCGCCCGGAATGGATGTCTTCATGACAGCGGCGGCAGATCACCAAGGTTTTCCGCCGTCGCATCGCCATGAGGCGGACCCATGCCGGTTTCTCGCGCCGTCCTGGGCGGTTGAGGTCGGCGAGTTTGCGGACATGGTGCACTTCCAGGTGTGTCCGTGACTCGCAGAGCTCACAGCATTCGGCGAGGAGTCGATGAATCAGCTCGTTGCGCTTGCTGCTGGCCATGACGGGCTTGAGGTCGGTGAGGGTCGCTGTGCGCTGTCGTTTGAGCGGGATCCCCCCGAATCGGGCGACCAGTGGTTTCCTCCCTCGATCGCGTTCGACAGTGACCTGGAAACAGGTGCGCGGTCCTTCCGGCGTCTCGATCATGCTCTTGTACTTTCGAGCCGTCTTCGTGACCGTGCTGCGATGTTTCCCGGCCAAGGTCTTGAGCATCGAAGTCTCCATGACCCATCGGAGCTTGCCCAGGCGAAAGACGTCCTGGGCCAGAAGGTAGTACTGGACGACACCTTGAAACTCGGACTGGTACTTCGCAACGATGGTGAAGTCATCGTCACGCATGACCGAACCTCTCAGCGCCGGTTTTCCCTTGCTCATGTAGAGCGCGCATCGCTGCCTGATCGCCTGCCTGGGCACAAACAGCCCAATGGATCCATTGACTGCCCGTCGATTACGGGTGATCTTGTCGTTGGAGTATTGGGATTTGATGTCGTAGCCGAGGAAGTGCGCCGCCTGGCTGGTGGCGTGCGTGATCAACGTCTTGGCCTCAGAAAGTTCCAGCTCGAGTTCCTCTCGCAGGAACGCCCGAATCTTTGACTTGATCTCCTCTGCTTCGTGCCTGGGCCCGGCGAATCCCAGCAGCCAGTCGTCGGCATAGCGCACATACCGAAGCCGTCGATAGTCTGGATCATTGGGGTCTTGGCTCGGCAACGCTCGGCGCCGGGGTTCGAGCTCCCGCACCGATTTTCGGCAACCGCGCCGTCTCGCCCCTTGGATCCAGTGCTCCAACCGCCGGTATTCCCGGTTCGGTTGTCGACGCTGGCCGTGGTTGTATTCGGGCAGCAGCGACTGTTCAACGAACTGATCGAGCCGATCAAGGTAGATGTTCGACAGGATCGGGCTGGCCACTCCACCTTGCGGAGCACCGCTGAGTGTCGCATTCCAGCGCCAATCCTCCAGATATCCAGCCTTGAGCATGTGCCCGATCAGCCGGAGGAAACGGCCATCGTGGACTTTCTCCGACAGGATCGACAGCATGACACTATGGTCAAGGCTGCCGAAGCAGTCGGAGATATCGCCCTCGACGAACCAATGGGTTCCCGTCCAATACCGTTCCACCTCACTCAGTGCGGTGTGACAGCCCCGGCCGGGACGGAAGCCGTGGGAGCGGTCGGAGAACTGGACGTCGTAGTACGCCTCTAGAAGCATGCGCACTACCTCGGCCACGAGCTTGTCCGACCAAGTCGGCAGTCCTAGCGGACGCTTCTTGGCTGATCCCTTCTTCTCGATGTATACGCGTCTCGCCGGGGACCATCGATAGCGCTCGCAGCGGAGCGATTCGATGATCCTTTGGATCTTCTCCAGGGACATGCCATCCACGGTTTCCCTGGTGGCCCCGGGAGTCATCGCTCCCTTGTTGGCATAGATGCGCCCGTAGGCCAGCAGAAACAACTCCGTGTTGAATAACTGCCGGTAGAGCCTTTCGACCGGCAAACCTCTCTCACCGCGCTTGCGGAGGACGCTCAGCACCGTTTCAGCACTCTGCATTGCGCATGCTTCCCTTCGCCGAACATCTCGATCACCTGGTGCCCTTCGCCCTGTGGTCCCGGTTTTCCCGGCCTCCTTGGCAGGTCGTTACTCCTGCGACTACTACGGCACCTCCGTCGCCATAGGGCTCGCGCCCCGTAGGCGATCCCGTGGTACGTCTTCGCTGTACGTATCGAGCACGACGTAGGCCGTTCACTCATCTCCTTGACCACCCTCGTTGGGCGGCGTTTCGCGCCATGGAGGTTGCCTCGGCTTCACGGTTCATGGCCGGGCATGACGCGACGTCGGTTTCAGACGTTATTCCGACGGGTGCGCACTTTCACCACCGGAGATTGAACTTCAAGCAATCCAGCCTTGGCCTTATCGTGCGGGCCTTGCGGCACCCCGCCCTGAACGTCTCCAGACGGCCGCCGCTTTCCTGACATGCTCTTGTCCCCTCGCGCTTTCGCGTCCAGGTAAGTCAGGTGACCCAGAAACATTCCTCCAAGTTCCTCCCGATTGGGTCGGGGATACAACGAAGCGCCTCACGGCGCACACGGTACGTGCGACTTTGATCGCATACCGCTCTCCAGTGACTACTTGAGCGGAACGACTGCGAGCCGACCGGCATGCGTACTCTCATGGCAGAGACGGCAGACCACGAGGGTCTTCCGTCGCCGCTTCGCCATGGTCTTGACCCATGCGGGCCTCTCTCTGCGCCCTGGCTTGTTCAGGTCTGCGAGCTTGCGGATGTGATGGACCTCCAATCTCCTGGCAGATCCGCAAAGTTCACAGCTCCCGGCAAGGAGCCTGTGGATTAGCTCATTCCCTTGCGTTGTCGCCAAGACGGGCGCCCGGTCAACGGGCTTTGCCTCTACTTTCCGCTTCAGCGGGATTCCTCCGAACCACGCGACCAGCGGCTCCTTCCCTTCGCCACGTTCAACCACTGTGTGGAAGCACACTCTCGGCCCTTCGTCGGTCTGCATAACGGCCTAGTACTTACGGGCCGTCGCGGAAACCGTGGCGCGGTGCTTGGAAGCCAGGGTCTTCAATAGCGAGGTTTCCATGACCCACCGCAGCCTGCCAAGGCGGTAGACGTTGGAGGCCAGAAGGTAGTACTGGACCACACCTCGATACTCGGCCTGGTATTTGCTGATGATCGTGAAATCCTGATCGTTCAGCATCTGAGGCCGATGTGCGGGTTCACCCCGCCGCATGTACAAGGCGCTTCTTCGCGTGATGGCTTCCTCGGGGACACGCAGCCCGACGACACCGTTGACCGATCTCCGTCCACGGGTGATTCGGTCATTGCTGTGCTGAACCACGATGTTATATCCGAGGAACCGAGCCTTCTCTGTTCGAGCATGGGTGATCAGAGTCTTCTCCTCGGAGAGCTCCAGCTTCAGTTCCGAACGCAGGAACTCGCCAAGCGACTCCTTGATCTCCACGGCCTCGGACTTGGGGCCGCTGAAACCGAGCAGGATATCGTCTGCGTACCGGACGTAACATAACCTGCGGTAGTCAGGGTCATTCGGATCCTGGCTGGGCAACGCGCGGCGCACCTGTGACAGCGCACGTACCGACTTCTTGTCCCCGCGTTTCCGCGCTCGCAGGAGTGCGTTCTCGGCCCCCTTGTACTCAGGGTTGGTCCTCCGTAGACGACCTCGGTTGTATCGCGGTAGTAGCTGAGATTCGACGAACTGATCGAGTCGGTCAAGGTAGATGTTGGAAAGCGTGGGGCTTGCCACCCCTCCTTGCGGCGCACCGCTCAGAGTGGCGTGCCACCTCCAGTCCTCCAGATACCCCGCCGTGAGCATGTTGCTCACCAGCCGAAGGAACCGGCCGTCGTGAACCTTCTCACCCAAAATCTCGATCATGACCTGATGGTCAAGTCGGTCGAAACATTGGGTAATATCGCCCTCGATAAACCAGGTCACACCTTGCCACGTATCTGCTATCTCACGCAGCGCGGTATGGCACCCTCGGCCACTCCTGAACCCGTGTGAACGGTCGGAGAACTGAACGTCGTAGTACGCGTCGAGCAGCATGCGCACCACCTCGGCCAGTAACTTATCCGACCATCCAGGCAGTCCTACTGAGGTTTTCGTTAGTTCTGTGGGTGTAGGGCGCTTTGCGGTGTGAGTATCTTGGCGTGCCTTCCGAGTTTCAGTCTGTTGTTTCCGAAGTCTCCGTTCCGCCGCTGACGCGACCGCAGTTGGCCGAGGCTCGACGTATGCGGGCGGTGGAGTTGTTCGAGCAGGGGCGTCCCCATGCGCAGATCGCGGGAATGCTGGGGGTCCGTCCCGAGAGCGTGCGGCGATGGAAGCGCCAGTGGGAACAGGGCGGGGCCGCGGCGCTGCGGCGGTCTCCGGCCACGGGGCGGCCGCCCAAGCTTGATGACGCCCAGGTCGAGCAGGTGCGGGCCGCGTTGGAGCAGGGTGCCCAGGCGCACGGGTTCGAGGCCGATTTATGGACCTTGGAGCGGGTCGGGCTGGTGGTTTGAGCGGGTGAGTGGGGTGAAGCTGGCGCGGGCGTCGGTGTGGCGGCTGCTGACCGGGCGGCTGGGGTGGAGTCTGCAGCGTCCCCAGCGCCGGGCGGTCGAGCGGGACGAGTCCGAGATCGCCCGGTGGATCGCCCATGAGTGGCCCCGCATCAAAAGGGGGCGGTGAAGAAACGTGCCTGGATCGTGTTCTTCGACGAATCGGGTGTGTCGCTGCTGCCCCAGGTGCGCCGGACCTACGCGCCCCGTGGCCGGACCCCGACGTTGCGGCACCGGCTGAACTGGAAACGCGCCTCGATGGCCGCCGCTCTGGGATATCACGCCGCGGACGCCGGCCGTGGTCCGCGGCTGTGTTTCCACCTTAAGCCGGGCAGCTACGACACCATGGCGTTGATCGACGTGCTGCGGCAGGTCAAAGCGTTCTATGCGGGTGAGCCGGTGGTGCTGGTGTGGGACGGGCTGTCCGCGCACTGGAGCCGGGACATGCGCGCCTGGGTGGCCGGACAGGACTGGCTGACGCTGGAACGGCTGCCCGCCTATGCACCTGAGTTGAACCCGGTGGAACTGCTGTGGTCGGCGATCAAAACACGCGAGCTGGCCAACCTCACCGGCGACCACCTCGCCGACGTCGCCGATGCCACCGAACGCGGCATCCACCGGGTCTCCTCCGATGGACAACTCCCGTGGTCCTTCCTCACCCACACGGGACTGACGATCCATACTCAACCACCACAGAACTAACGAAAACCTCAGTAATGGCCTCCGTTTCCCGTTCTGCTTGGGAATATACGTCCGCCGGACGGGAGCCCACCGGTACCGCTCGGATCGAACGATATTGATGATGCTCTCGACCTTTTCTAAGGACATGCCGTCCACGGTCTCTCCCGTGACGCCCGGAGTCATCGCACCCGCATTCGAGTACAACTTCCGGTAGGCCAATAGGTAGAGCTCAGGATTGAACAGTTGTCTATACAGCCGTTCCAGCGGCAGACCCTTCCTGCCACGCTCACGAATGACCTCTAAGACGGTTTCGGCGTTCTGCATTACGCATCCCTCACGCGTCCGGAAGATCCTGTCACCTGTGCCACTTTGCCCTGTGTCCGGCTTTCCCGGACTCCCCGGCAGGTCGTTACTCCTGCGACTACAATTGGCACTCCGTCACCATGGGGCTCGCACCCTTTAGGTGATCCCGCGGTACGTCTCTGTTGTACCTCCGAGCGCGACTTAGGCAACCCACTCATCTCCTTGACTGCCCTCACAGGGCATCACCCGCCCCACGGAAGTTGCATCAGCAGGCGAACGATACTGACGCATGGAGCGGCACCGGTTACAGACGTCTTTCCGGTGGGCGCGGACATTCACCGATCGGAGATTAGGTTTCAAGCAGTCTAGCTTTTGCCTTATCACACGGGCCCCGCAGCGCCCCGCTTCGACGTCTTCGCGCGGTCGCTGCTTTCTGACATGCTACTGTCCCCTTCGTCTTTCGATTCCAGGTTAGCCATTGGGCCCAGGAACATTCTTCCAAGTTCTTCCCGATTGAATCGGGGATACAACAGAGCGCCTCACGGCGCACTTCGCCCGTCCAGCCTTCCCCTTGCTTGTCGCCTCCGGGCGGAACAGGAGGTCCTCGGGCTTCTCCAAGAGCGTCCACTCCCCGCACGCAGCCTCGTATCGCACCTTCATCTGCGAAGTGCTCCTTTCCCTGCAGTCGACAGGATCCTCAGCGAGTCCTGTCGTGGCAGGTCAAGGGCACTTTCGTGTTTCTCTAATCGTTCCCTGGACAGCCACCTCAGGAACGCGTGAGGTCAGCTGGGCGGGCGGATTGGTTCCGTGGGTGAGGTCTGCGGTGCTGTCCAACTGGCGAGGAGTTTGAGGCGGTCCTCCGAGGGGGTGCCCGGCTCGGCCGTATAGATGATCAGGTCGTGTACGGCCCGTTGCGGCAGGGGCAGATTCAGATCGCGGAAGGTCATCTCCACGCGGCCGACTTCGGGATGGTTCAGCCGCTTGACGCCTTCGTGACGGATTCGGACGTCGTGGCTGGCCCACATGGTTCGGAAGTCGGGGCTGAGCGTGGACAGTTCGCCGACAAGCTCGCGCAGGGCCCGGTCGTGAGGTTCGCGTCCGGCTTCGGCGCGGAGCACCGCGACCGTGGCCCTCGCACCCTCCTCCCAGTCGACGAAGAAGTCCTGGGAGCCCGGGTCGAGGAAGAAGTAACGGGGGAAATTGGCGCAGCCCCGGTCGCCGGTGGTGTCGCTGTCAAACATCGGTGAGTAGAGGGACCTGCACAGCGCGTTGCTCGCGACGATGTCCAGACGGCCGGTGCGGACGAAGGCGGGGGCCATGGTCATGGAGTCCACCATCCATTGGACGGAGGACGGGATCTTGACGTCCTTGCGGCGGTTCGGTCTGCGGCGGGTGGGGCGAGCCGCTCTGGCCAGCTCGAACAAGTAGGTGCGTTCGTCCTCATTGAGGTGCAGTGCCTGCGCGACCGCTTCCAGCACGTCCTCGGAGACACCGCCGATGTGGCCTTTCTCCAGCCGTGTGTACCACTCGGTGCTCACGCCGGCGAGGGCCGCGACCTCCTCGCGCCGCAGTCCCGGAACCCGGCGGCGCCGGCTGGTGGGCAGTCCGATCCGCTCCGGGGCGAGCTTGGCGCGTCGGCTGATGAGGAAGTCGCGGATCTCCGAGCGGTTGTCGGTGGGATCACCGGTGTGGTTTTCGGACGGAGGTTCCATTCGTCCAGGGTATCCATGGGTCCGGCCGATAGAGAGGTTGCGTTTATGCCCCCCATAAACGCGACCTTGTCCGCCTCTGACGGCGCCGATTTCCTTGGGTTGGCGGACTTGAACGGCCCTCTTTCATGGCGGGCCGCCGTCCGCCGGTCCATCATCCACACCCCGGGAGCATGACCATGGCCAGCAAGACCGTACTGATCACCGGCGCGACCAGCGGTATCGGCGCCCACACCGCGCGGTTGCTCCTCGACCGCGGTCACCGTGTGGTGGTCACCGGCCGCAACGAGAGCAAACTGAAGCTTTTCCTCGAGGACGCCGGCCACCCCGACCGGCTGCTGGGCCTCGTCTCGGACGCGGCGGACTGGGAGGCCACCGAGTCGGTCGTGACCCGCACCGTGGAGCACTTCGGGGCCCTCGACGCGGCGGTCGCCAACGCCGGATTCATGACCGGTGACTCCATCGGGGACGGCGACCCGACCCGGTGGTCGTCCATGGTCCTCACCAACGTCCTCGGCCCCGCCCTGCTGGCCCACGCCGCCCTGCCCCACCTGGAGGCCACCGGCGGACGGCTGGTGCTCCTCGGCAGCGTCGCCGGGCTGAAGAACTCTCCCGGGAACCTCTACTCGGCCACCAAGTGGGCCACGACCGGGCTCGCCGAGAACCTGCGCCTGCACGCCACGACCCGCGGCATCGGCGTCACCCTGGTCAACCCCGGCATGATCGACACACCCTTCTGGCAAGGCGCCGACGTTCCCCCTTTCGCCCTGCCTCCCCAGCCCATCGCCGAGGCCATCTGCTTCGCCCTCGACCAGCCGACGGGCGTCGACCTCAACACCCTGACCATCCGGCCCATGGGCCAGCCCACCTGACCGCGCTCGGTTGTCGCAAGGCGCCGCTCGGTCTCTCGGAGCTTCCTTGCATGTCTTTGTCACGGGTGGATCCGGTCTGACCGGTCCGCAAGCGCGGAGATGCGAGCCGATGGCATGGCGCGGGCGTAGTTCCCTGGTCGGACGCAAGGCGTAGCAACGTCCACCGGACCGGAACACGCCCGCGCACCTCACGCCCCGAGCCGTACGGCACTGGTTAGGCCGATTCCGGTGCTGCCCCCGGCGACGAGAGCGGTCTTGTCCTCAAACAGTCCCACTTGAACAACGGGCCCTACCCCTTGAGCGTGGACACCCTGATCATTGGATCGTGATGATCCATAGGACAGGAGTGCCCGTTGGGGACGTCGAAGTACTCGCCTGAGTTCCGGGCCGATGCCGTCGCGCTGTACCACGCCAGCCCGGGTGGGACGTATGCGTCGGTGGCCAAGGACGTGGGCGTCAACCACGAGACGCTGCGCACGTGGGTGCGGGACGCCGATCAGGCCGCCCGGCCTGAGGCCGTGGAGGCCTCCGCGATGGAGAAGGAGAACCGTCGGCTGCGGGCGCGGGTGAAGGAACTCGAGCTCGAGCGGGAGATCCTGCGGAGGGCCGCGAAGTATTTTGCGGCCGAGACCAGCTGGTGAGCAGCCGCTTCCAGTTCGTCGACGATCACCGTGGCGCCTTCGGCGTCAAGCGGCTGTGCCGGATGCTGCAGGTCTCTCGTTCCGGCTTCTACCGACACCTGGCCGGCGCGCAAGCGCGGGCCGGCCGGGCACGGGCCGATGCCGAGCTCGCTGAGCGCATCACCGAAATCCACCAGGAATCCGACGGCACCTACGGGGCCCCGCGCGTCACCGCCGAGCTCCGGGACGGCGGCGAGCGGATCAATCACCAGCGGGTGGCACGCGTCATGAGGAGGTTCACCATCGTCGGGCTCCACCTGCGCAAGAAGGTCCGCACCACCATCCCCGAACCTTCTGCGACGCCGGTGCCGGACCTCCTGCAGCGCGACCACGCCGCGACCACGCCGAACACTCGCTACGTGGGCGACATAACCTACCTGCCGGTGGGCAATGGCCAATTCCTTTATCTGGCAACGGTGTTGGACCTGTCCTCAAGACGACTGGCGGGCTGGTCGATCGCCGGCCACATGCGCACCGAGCTGGTCACCGACGCGCTCAAGGCCGCGGCCGCGGCCGCGGCCCGGGGTGCCGACGGCCTGCGCGGGGCGATCTTCCACAGCGACAACGGGTCGCAATACGTCTCGAAGGAGTTCGCCCAGGTCTGCGGCGAGCTCGGCGTGATCAGATCACGCGGCGCGGTGGGCACGAGCGCGGACAACGCCGCCGCAGAATCGCTGAACGCGACCATGAAAAGAGAGATGCTCCAGGGGAGAAAACGGTGGAACGGGGCCCGCGAGGCCCGGCTCGCGGTCTTCCGATGGGCGACTCGCTACAACACCAGACGAAGGCACTCCCGCCTCGGCCAGATCAGCCCGATCACTTACGAACAGCGATCAACTACGCTGACCACCGCCGCATAACAACCGGTGTCCACGATCAAGGGTGAAGCCCCGTGACAGCCATGACCCGTATAGTGCGACAGGCGCCGCTCAGATAGAGCGGGTCGATCGATTTCGTAAGTGGGATCAGTTGTGCGTGGTGGCCGGTGGGCCGGCGATGGCGGTGAGTTGGAGTTTGGTCTCGTCCTCGCTTCCGGGTACGGCGGTCATGATGACGATCTTGAGTTCGGTGTCGCCGTCGGTCAGGACGTCGCAGTCCACTGTGACCGGGCCCACCGACGGGTGGTCGACCGTCTTGCGGACCTCGCGGTTCGCGGTCACCTCTCCCTTCGCCCACAACTCGGCGAACCGCCTGTTGCCCGCGTTCAGGTCGCGGATCAGCCTGGCCAGGCGGCTGTCCCGGGGGAAGCGGCCGGTGGCGCGGCGCAGGTCGGAGACGACGGCTGCGTCGGTGGCGTCGGCGTCCGCCTCGGTGACCGGCCACAGCGCGAGGCGGGCTGAACCGGCATTGACTGGGAACCTGTCGCGGGCGAAGTTGCGCAGCCGTGGCGGTGAGGCCAAGGGGTCGCCCAGCAGGGCGGCCCACCCGTGGTTCCGCCACACCAGTTGCCAGTCCGCCGCGAACACGGCAGCCGCCACGTCTCCGAGGCGGGTGAGTACCCGCTGCATGCCGGGCGGGAGATGGTCGGAGATCGTGCCGTCCGCCGGCGGTGCGAGCTGGGCCAGCCGGTAGAGGTGGTCCCGCTCGGTGGTGGACAGCTGCAGGGCGCGTGCCAGGGACGCCACCACCGACACTGAGGGTGTCGTGGCCCGCCCCTGTTCCAGGCGCACGATGTAGTCGACCGACACTCCGGCCAGGTCGGCCAGTTCCTCACGCCGCAACCCCGCTGCCCTGCGCCCGCGGGCCACCGGCAGCCCGGCGGCCGACGGAGGCAGTCTGTCCCGCCACGTGCGGATCATTGCGCCCAGTCCGGTTCTGGGTGTCGTCGACATGCTCTCCATCCTCCCGCATCCCCGGTCGCGGGTGGGGACCCGAAGGTGGTACTGGTCTTCCCACCGTCGAATCGTCCCTGGTCCGTCTCCGCCGTCGGGGCGAGTATCGAAGGCATGACGATCACCTTCATCACCGGAGCCAACAAGGGGCTCGGCCGCGAGACCGCCCGCCGCCTCATCGCCTGCGGTCACACCGTTCTCCTGGGAGCCCGCGACCGTGAGCGGGGCGAGGAGGCCGCCGCCGCGCTCGGCGCACGCTACGTCCCCATCGACGTCACCGACGACGCGTCCGTGGCCGCCGCCGCGGCGAATGTCTCCGAGCACGAGGGCAGGATCGACGTCCTGATCAACAACGCGGGGGTACAGGGACCCTTCGGCGACCCCAGCGACCTCACCGCCGCCGACGCCCTCGCCGTCCTCGACGTCAACGTCATCGGCGTCATCCGCACCACCACCGCCTTCCTGCCGCTGCTGCGCCGCTCGGACGACCCCGTGATCATCAACGTCAGCAGCGGCATGGGCTCCCTCGCCTTCACCCACGACCCCGCCCGGTCCGAGTCGCACGTCGTCGTGCCGCTGTACGCCTCCTCGAAGGCGGCGCTGACGATGTTGACCACGCAGTACGCCAAGGGCCTCAAGGGCATCCGCGTCAACGCCGCCGACCCCGGCTACACCGCAACCGACCTCAACGGTCACAGTGGCCCCCAAACCGTCACCGAGGGCACAGACGCGATCGTCGCCCTCGCCACCGAGAAGCCCGGCGCCGGCACCGGACGCTTCATCGACCGCCACGGCGAGATCGCCTGGTCCTGACACCAGCGGTGCCGGGTCAACTATTTCGGGCGACGAGGGTCTGTCCAATCAACGGCTGATCTTGGTTGTTGAGGTTCAGTGGCTGGTGGTGGGAGTGAGGCGTCCTTCGAAGGCAATCTGGAAGGCGTTCAGCGGTGCCTTCCAGCGCATCGTCCAGCGGCGCCGGCCCTTGCCGGTCGGGTCCAGGCTCATCAGCGCCATGTAGACGCATTTCAACGCGGCGTTCTCCGACGGGAAGTGTCCGCGAGCCCGCACGGCCTTGCGGATGCGGGCGTTTACGCTCTCAACCGCATTCGTGCTGCATATGACCTTGCGGATCTCGACGTCGAAGGAGAGGAAGGGCACCATCTCGGCCCAGGCATCGGACCACAGCTTGATCACCGCCGGATACTTGGTGCCCCACTTCTCGGAGAACTCCAGGAACCGTTCGGTCGCGGCGGCCTCGCCCGGCGCGGTGTAGACGGGCTTCAAGTCTTTGGCGACCTTGTCCCAGTCCTGCCGGGCGACGTAGCGGATGCTGTTCCGAATGAGGTGAACTATGCATGTTTGCACCACAGTTCGGGGCCAGACCGTCTCCACCGCGTCCGGCAGGCCCTTCAGGCCGTCGCAGACGAGCATGAGGACGTCCTCGACGCCGCGGTTGCGGAGTTCGGTGAACACGCTGAGCCAGTGCTTTGCTCCCTCGCCGCCGTCGCCGGCCCAGATCCCGAGGATGTCGCGGGTGCCCTCGACGGTGACGGCCATGGCGAGATAGACCGGACGGTTGGCGACCTGGCCGTCGCGGATCTTGGTTCTGTCGACGATCTTGTGATCCGGACGGTTGAGCGGGTTGCGCCGACTGTTCGCGATCATGCATCGGGTGCTCTCGTGATGTGCTCCTCGAGTTGTTTCCGTACCTGTCCGCGCTGCTGATCGAGGAGGTCGAGCGAGGGCCGGACAAGGTAGTACTGCGGGCACGAGTGCGGTCGACGACGGGGTCCTGCCATTGCGGTCACAGCTCGTCGCGGGTGCACGGCGGGTATGTACGCAAGCTGCGTGATGCCGCTGTGGGCGGTCTCGGTGTTGTGATCGAGTTACACATACGTCGCTTCCGCTGTGAGAATTCCGCCTGCGCAGCAGTGACGTTCGCCGAGCAGATCGCGGGGCTGACGACTCCGCACGGCCGCTATACCCCTTTGCTGCGTGGGCTGTTGATGCAGATCGGATTGGCGCTGGCCGGCCGGGCCGGGGCCCGCCTGGCGGCCGCGGTCGGCATCACCGTGGGCAGGGACACGCTGCTGCGGATGGTCCGGTCCTTGCCCGAGCCGGAGATCGGCGAAGTTGAGGTGCTTGGTGTCGACGACTTTGCCTTCCGCAAGGGCCGCCACTACGGCACGGTGCTGATCGACATGGCCACCCACCGGCCGCTGCATCTCTATGACGGTCGCGAGGGCGAGGACCTGGCCGCCTGGCTCCAAGGCCATCCCGAAGTGAAGGTCATCTGCCGGGACCGCTCCAGTGGCTACGGGGAGGGCGCGCGGGTCGGTGCGCCGCAGGCCCAGCAGGTCGCGGACCGATATCACTTGTGGGCCAACCTCGGCCAGGCGGTCGAGAAGACAGTCAACGCCCACCGCTCCCGCCTGGCAGAACCGCTTGCCGCAGCGGAGGACGGCCCCAGCCACCTGGGAGCGGAGCCCGAGGTGGTGCAGTCGTCGAAGGAGCTGAAGATCGTGACCCGGCTGCGGGAGCAGCATGCCGCCGCCCACGAGCTGTGGGCACAGGGGATGTCGAAGGCGGCGATCGGCCGGAAGCGCGGGCTGCACCAGGCCACCGTCCGCAAGCTGGTCAACGCCCGCTCCGCTGATGATGTCGTAGCCAAGAGCCTGCAGCGGGCGCATGTCGTCGACCCGTACGTCGGCTACCTGCACCAACGATGGAACGAAGGCATCAGAAATGCCGCACAGCTCCACCGGGAGATCCAGGAACTCGGCTATCCCGGAGGCGAGTTGGCCGTCCAGCGTCATCTGCGGCGCTACCGCACCGGGCGCGGACACGCACCCGCCGTCGGTCCCAAGCCTCCCTCGGTCCGCGAGGTCACCTCATGGATCATGACCCATCCCGAACACCTCCGCGACGGCGATGCCGACAAGCTGCACCGCCTGCGTGAGCGCGACCCCGAGCTGGACCGGCTCACCGGCCACGTCAGGAAGTTCGCCGTCATGATGACCACACGCCACGGCGACCGGCTCGAGGAGTGGATCGCCGGCGTCGAGCGCGACACCCTGGCTCCGCTTGCGGGCTTCGCCCGCAACCTCCGCCGCGACTTCGACGCCGTCTGCAACGGTCTGTCCCTGCCGCATAGTTCAGGCGCTGTTGAAGGCAACATCAACCGGCTGAAGATGCTGAAACGCCAGATGTTCGGCCGTGCCGGCCTCGATCTCCTCCGCAAACGCGTCCTGCTCGCACGGTGACGCCATCCCCACTGGATCACAAGATCGTCGACAGAACCAAGATCCGCGACGGCCAGGTCGCCAACCGTCCGGTCTATCTCGCCATGGCCGTCACCGTCGAGGGCACCCGCGACATCCTCGGGATCTGGGCCGGCGACGGCGGCGAGGGAGCAAAGCACTGGCTCAGCGTGTTCACCGAACTCCGCAACCGCGGCGTCGAGGACGTCCTCATGCTCGTCTGCGACGGCCTGAAGGGCCTGCCGGACGCGGTGGAGACGGTCTGGCCCCGAACTGTGGTGCAAACATGCATAGTTCACCTCATTCGGAACAGCATCCGCTACGTCGCCCGGCAGGACTGGGACAAGGTCGCCAAAGACTTGAAGCCCGTCTACACCGCGCCGGGCGAGGCCGCCGCGACCGAACGGTTCCTGGAGTTCTCCGAGAAGTGGGGCACCAAGTATCCGGCGGTGATCAAGCTGTGGTCCGATGCCTGGGCCGAGATGGTGCCCTTCCTCTCCTTCGACGTCGAGATCCGCAAGGTCATATGCAGCACGAATGCGGTTGAGAGCGTAAACGCCCGCATCCGCAAGGCCGTGCGGGCTCGCGGACACTTCCCGTCGGAGAACGCCGCGTTGAAATGCGTCTACATGGCGCTGATGAGCCTGGACCCGACCGGCAAGGGCCGGCGCCGCTGGACGATGCGCTGGAAGGCACCGCTGAACGCCTTCCAGATTGCCTTCGAAGGACGCCTCACTCCCACCACCAGCCACTGAACCTCAACAACCAAGATCAGCCGTTGATTGGACAGACCCGGTTCTCGCAGGGCACAACGTCGTCTTCCTCGCTCTGCCCCACGGCCGGTCGGCCGCCGCCGAGCAGTTCGGCCCGGACGTGCTCGTGGCCGATGGATGCGGGGCCGGAAGCTTACCGCGCGACACCCTGGTTCGGCGGTTGGCGCACGACCGTTCGGGGGTGACCCACCACCCTGGAAGTCACGATCCGCCGCTGCTGGTGCCGCCAACTACACCGGTGCTCTGTGGGGTGACGGCATCCGCACCACACCCACGTCCCGGCCCGCCAGCGAACAGAGTTGAGGGATACAGGCTGGTCAGCCGGTAGACAACAACCTCGTGTTCTAGAACCAGCGCCGAGACCTGAGCTGCAAGAGGGTCTCGGGAGGCCCCGGGATCCACGGCGTTCAAGACCTGGAGGACTTGCCGTGCCTCTTCCGGCGAGTCGTGATCAATGGTCGCCACGATCTGACGCCGTGGCCGCGGCACAAACAGCTCGTAGTCCTGGTAGCGCGCTCGCGTGAGAGGAGACCCGTTGATTGCCATGATCAGAAGCACAACGCCCCCAAGCAGGGGAGCTACCGAACCAGCCTGATTGCCGACGATGAAGACAGCAGCAGCTCCTGCCCCGGACACCCCGGACAGCGCAAGCCCCGACAGCGACGCCGCCAAACGCTCTCAACGGGACCCCTCCGATACGGCGCGGCCCGTCAGGGCTGCCGGGCCCGGGGGTGGCGAGGGGGGGGCTGGCACCGGTCCGGGCTACCGTGGGACGGGTGCTCAACGACATCGAGACCTTCCAGGACGCACTCGCGGTCAGCGGACTGCCGCCCGTGCTGAGCAAGCGGCACGACGGCGGTGATTTCCGGGCCGGCGTCATGGCGCGCGAGCTCGGGCCTCTGCGGCTGATCGAGCTGATCACTCCTGCGGGCGAGTGTTTCCGGGATGCTCGTTGCGCCCGTGCCGAGGACGAGGCTCTGTGGCAGGTCGAACTGGTGACGCGCGGGCGAGCGCGCGTCGAGCAGGGTGGCCGCACCGCCGAACTCGGCCCGGCCGACATGGTCCTCGTCGACCCGGCGCGGCCGGTGCGGTACGCCAGTACCGCCTGCACTCACGTGACGATGCTGGTGTCCCGGCGCGAGCTGCGGCTCCGCCCCGGTGACGCCGACCGTCTGGCAGGCGTGCGCATTCAGGGCGACCGGGGTCCAGGAGCGTTGGTGTCCGCATTGGTGCGGGACATGAACCGGTCGCTGACCGGATTCCGTGCCGGCGAGGCGCATCGGTCGGGGGCCGCGGTGATCGAGCTGATCTCGGTGGCTTTGGAGTCGCAGTTGCACGACGTGCGCTCAGCTTCCGACGAGGTGCTGCGTGGCCGGATCCTCGGCTACATCGAAGCCCGGCTGTCCGATCAGGACCTCGCCCCGGCCAAGGTCGCCGCGGCGCACCACATCTCCGTCCGTCGGCTCCACAAACTCTTCGAAGATCAGGCATTGCCGGTCGCGGCCCATATCCGTCGGCGCCGCCTGGAGCGGTGCCGCGCCGATCTGCTGCGCGGTGACCGGACGGTCGCGGCTGTCGCCGCGCGCTGGGGGTTCGCCGATCCCGCCCATTTCAGCAGGCTCTTCAAAGCGACGTACGGCTGCGGCGCCGCGACGCTGATGTCCAACAACCGTGCACAGACAGTCAAGGTCCACACCGGATGGCCCGGTGATGATGGTGGCGAAACCATCGTGGAAAGGTGATTGCATGGAGCAGTCGGTCGAGTCGATGAGTGCCGTTCCGGGGCGGATGTACGAGGCGTGGAACCGTGGGGACGCTGTCGGTTTCTTCGCCGACTTCGCCGAGGACGCCCTGGTCGCAGAGCTCGAGGGGAGCATCTACCGCAGCCGCGCCGACATGGTCGCGGCGCAGGAGGTGGCCTTCACGACGGTGATGAAAGGCTCTCGGCTGGTCCAGGGCGAGGTGCTGTTCGCCCGGGTCGTGAGCCCGGGTGTCGGCGTGGTGCACAGTCGCGTGGGCATCCTCATGCCGGGCGAGGAGGAACCGCCACCGACACGCTTCGTCATGCAACTCCTTGTGATGGTCTGGCAGGAAGACCGTTGGATAGTCACGGCCATGGAGAATGCCCGTCTGCTCACCATGGACGGCATGGTGGCCCTGGAGGCCCTGAACGCCTAACTGATCATTTCAGAATGAGTTTGGTTCACAGGCTTGGCAGTTGGGCTGGTGGGCGGCAGAGTTCTGCGAGTGTCGGATGATCTTGTGCCTGATGATCTGTGGGATTGTGTCGCTCCGCTGCTCCCGCCTCGCCGGCCGCGGCGTCGGCGGTACCCCGGTCGGCTGCCCGTGGATGACCGTGCGGCTCCGCGCGGGATCGTCTACGTGCTGCGCACGGGTGTGGCCTGGGCGGACGTGCCGACCGAGACGATCGGCTGCAGTGGGGTGACGTGCTGGCGGCGTCTGCGGGACTGGACCGAGGCCGGCGTCTGGCCCCGCCTGCACGCAATCCTCCTCACAGAACTCCGCACGGCCGGACTGTTGGACATGGACGACGCCGCGGTCGACGGCTCGCACGTCCGGGCCCTCAAAGGGGGGCTCACACCGGACCTTCGCCGGTCGACCGCGGCCGACGGGGCAGCAAGCACCATGTGATCACCGACCGGCACGGAACGCCCCTTGCAGTGTCGGTGACCGGCGGAAACCGTCACGACGTCACCCAGCTCATGCCCCTGGTGGACGCGATCCCCCGCATCCGCGGCCTGGTGGGCCGGCCACGTCACCGACCACGGCGGCTGTTCGCCGACCGCGGCTACGACTACGACAAATACCGGCGGCTCCTCCGCGCTCGCGGCATCACGCCGAAGATCGCCCGCAAGGGCACCGCCCACGGATCCGGCCTGGGCAAGACCAGGTGGGTCGTCGAGCGAACCTTCGCCTGGCTCCACCAGTTCAAACGCCTGCGGATTCGCTACGAGATACGAGCAGACCTCCACCTCGGACTGCTCCAACTCGCCTGCAGCATCATCTGCTTGAGACGACTCCGAACCTCATTCTGAAATGACCAGCAAATGGGCGTTTGATATAGGTGGATTGCCCCTTATCTCCAATTAAGCTCCTCGCCAGGCCGGTGTCGTCTCGTCCGTTATGCGTTTGGTGAGGTTGTCGACCGAGGCGACGTGGATCATGGTCTCGGAGCCGGCGGGCAGGGTCGCGTAGTCTCGGGCGAGACGCCGGTGCAGCATGATCCAACCAATACTTCGTTTGGCAACCCAGTACCGATGAAAGGAGCAGTGGTGGCAGAAGAGATGCCTGCCGGGATTACCGACGGCGAAGTAATGATGATCAACACCCTGTACATCAACCCGGGCCGGTGGGGCGAGTACCAGGCCGCGTTGCAAGAGATCCTGCCGCAAGCTCGCGCCCTTGAGGCGTGCCTCGTGTTGGAAGCTGGCCAGGTCGCTGACGAGCCGGGCACGGTGATCTTGACAGAGCGGTGGCGTAGTGGCGTTGAGTATGTCACCGAAGTTCTCAAGCTGCCGATGTTCGAGAAGTACCTCGCGGCGACGGAGGCGATGTATGCGAAACCCCGAACAGTAGTTGTGCTCAACTCGCTTTGAGCATCATTGAGCCTTTCCCGGTAACGCCCCGTTGCTCGCTGTGATCGCGGGCCTGCGCTGCCGCCCGTGCGGTCCTCAAGTCCGGGCAGGAGTAGGTCCGCTGGTGGGAACGATCTTGCGACGGATTGTTCTGACCGAAGGGCCTCACGTGTCGATCAGTGTCACATACACCGCCGTGCTCAATGTGAAGTGGTCCACTGCCGAGCATCTGGCCCGGTTGCTGCACGATCACCGCATCGCGGCCGGAATCCGCAGGGGCAGGCGTGCGCTGGGCTGCTTCCGCCAGGCAGTGCTATTCCCGCGCTGGTTCATCGACGGCACTCGCCTTGCCCAACTCGCCTGCGACAACGGTCTTGAGGCTGATCCTTTGGAGTGGACACCCTGACAATGGATCTTGATGGTCCAGGGAGGGATGTCCAGGTGGGACGCAAGTCTCCGTACCCGGAGGAGTTCCGGAAAGACGCCGTCGCGCTCTACCGCGCCGCGGCAGGCAAGCGGACGTACGCGGCGGTGGCCGCGGATCTCGGGATCACCGCGGAGTCGCTGCGAACGTGGGTCCGCAAGGCCGAGGCCGAAACCGTGCCCGGACGCCGTGACGCAGGCGGGAGCCAGGCGGAGGAGCTGGCCCGGCTGCGGTCGGAGAACGCCCGGCTGCTCAAGGCCGAAAAAGAGTGGCACCTGGAGCGCGAGATCCTGCGCCGGGCAGCCGCCTATTTCGCTCGGGAGGTGAAGTGAGCCCCCGCCGCTGGGACTTCATCTCCGACAACCGAGCCGACTTCGGCGTCAAGCGGATCTGCCGTGTGCTCGGGACATCTCGCGCCGACTACTACCGGCACCTGGCAACCGAGCCGACCCGCGCCGAGCGCCAGGCCGAGGAGAAGCGGACCGTGGCCCAGATCCGTGCCATCCACGCCGAGCACCATGGCGCCTACGGCGCTCCGCGCGTCCATGCCGAGCTCCGTGCCCGCGGACACCGGATCAACCGCAAGCGTGTCACACGGCTGATGCGGATCAACCACATCATCGGCCGGCACCTGCGGAAGAAGAAGCGCACGACGATCGTGGACAGGACCGCGCCGCCCGCGCCGGACCTGGTGATGCGCGACTTCACCGCAGACACGCTGAACACCAGGTGGTGCGGCGACATCACGTACATACCCGTCGGCACGACGTGGCTCTACCTCGCCACGGTGATCGACATCTGTTCGCGGCGGGTGGTGGGCTGGTCGATCGCCGATCACATGCGCACCTCGCTGGTCACCGACGCGATCGAGATGGCCGTAGCTGCCCGTGGCGGCCGGATTCCCGGCGTCGTTTTCCACACCGACAGGGGCGCTCAATACCGTGCGGCCGCCTTCGCCGAGGTGTGCCGCCGGCACGGCATCCGCCTCAGCATGGGCCGAGTCGGCTCGAGCTACGACAACGCCCTGGCCGAGTCATTCTTCCAGGGCCTCAAGCGCGAGTTGCTCCACGGGAGGCGCTGGACCTCGAAGGCGCAGACGCGGCTCGAGCTGTTCCGCCGGCTGTCGTACTACAACCGGCGTCGCCGGCACTCCGCCCTCGGCTACCTCACACCAATCGAGTTCGAACACCAACTGATGACGTCACGTACTCTGTCACTCGTCGCATGAAACCCGGTGTCCACTCCCGAGGTTGAACCTCATTGCTGTGCTGAACCACGATGTTATATCCGAGGAACCGAGCCTTCTCTGTTCGAGCATGGGTGATCAGAGTCTTCTCCTCGGAGAACTCCAGCTTCAGTTCCGAACGCAGGAACTCGCCAAGCGACTCCTTGATCTCCACGGCCTCGGACTTGGGGCCGCTGAAACCGAGCAGGACATCGTCTGCGTACCGGACGTAACATAACCTGCGGTAGTCAGGGTCATTCGGATCCTGGCTGGGCAACGCGCGGCGCACCTGTGACAGCGCACGTACCGACTTCTTGTCCCCGCGTTTCCGCGCTCGCAGGAGTGCGTTCTCGGCCCTCTTGTACTCAGGGTTGGTCCTCCGTAGACGACCTCGGTTGTATCGCGGCAGTAGCTGAGATTCGACGAACTGATCGAGTCGGTCAAGGTAGATGTTGGAAAGCGTGGGGCTTGCCACCCCTCCTTGCGGCGCACCGCTCAGAGTGGCGTGCCACCTCCAGTCCTCCAGATACCCCGCCGTGAGCATGTTGCTCACCAGCCGAAGGAACCGGCCGTCGTGAACCTTCTCACCCAAAATCTCGATCATGACCTGATGGTCAAGTCGGTCGAAACATTGGGTAATATCGCCCTCGATAAACCAGGTCACACCTTGCCACGTATCTGCTATCTCACGCAGCGCGGTATGGCACCCTCGGCCACTCCTGAACCCGTGTGAACGGTCGGAGAACTGAACGTCGTAGTACGCGTCGAGCAGCATGCGCACCACCTCGGCCAGCAACTTATCCGACCATCCAGGCAGTCCTAATGGCCTCCGTTTCCCGTTCTGCTTGGGAATATACGTCCGCCGGACGGGAGCCCACCGGTACCGCTCGGATCGAACGATATTGATGATGCTCTCGACCTTTTCTAAGGACATGCCGTCCACGGTCTCTCCCGTGACGCCCGGAGTCATCGCACCCGCATTCGAGTACAACTTCCGGTAGGCCAATAGGTAGAGCTCAGGATTGAACAGTTGTCTATACAGCCGTTCCAGCGGCAGACCCTTCCTGCCGCGCTCACGAATGACCTCTAAGACGGTTTCGGCGTTCTGCATTACGCATCCCTCACGCGTCCGGAAGGTCCTGTCACCTGTGCCACTTTGCCCTGTGTCCGGCTTTCCCGGACTCCCCGGCAGGTCGTGACTCCTGCGACTACAATTGGCACTCCGTCACCATGGGGCTCGCACCCTTTAGGTGATCCCGCGGTACGTCTCTGTTGTACCTCCGAGCGCGACTTAGGCAACCCACTCATCTCCTTGACTGCCCTCACAGGGCATCACCCGCCCCACGGAAGTTGCATCAGCAGGCGAACGATACTGACGCATGGAGCGGCACCGGTTACAGACGTCTTTCCGGTGGGCGCGGACATTCACCGATCGGAGATTAGGTTTCAAGCAGTCTAGCTTTTGCCTTATCACACGGGCCCCGCAGCGCCCCGCTTCGACGTCTTCGCGCGGTCGCTGCTTTCCTGACATGCTACTGTCCCCTTCGTCTTTCGATTCCAGGTTAGCCATTGGGCCCAGGAACATTCTTCCAAGTTCTTCCCGATTGAATCGGGGATACAACAGAGCGCCTCACGGCGCACTTCTCCCGTCCAGCCTTCCCCTCGCCCGTGGCCCCTCGATGGCCGAGGCGCCCTTGGGCTTGAACGCTCAGCTCCACACCCCGCCGTTGCCAGCGACGCATGTGAGCGCGGGGACGAGCCTGGATACTGGCTCGAAGTCCAGCCATCCATCTCTCCTTCATCTGGCTGTCCTTACTTCTCTGGTGCGACCTCGTGTCGCACTCTCATGACGTTGGTGCCACGAACCCGATCACTGCGCGGCGGGGTCGTCGTAGTCGTTGAGGAGGAGGCTGTGGCGTTCGGTGAGCGGGCCAACGCCGAGATCTTCACGCATGAGCTTGCGCATCTTGGCGGCCGCTTTGCCGCGCGCCTCCCAGCGGGCGCGATCCTCTGGACTGCTGACAACAGTGCCGTCGATGTAGCCGTAGCAGATGCGTCGCAGACAGTGGAACACGCTGTTGGAGGCCTTGACGACGGGTTGGGGCGCGATAAGCCACATCCGTTCTGATGCGATGGCTATGTCTGAATCCCGAAAGGCTTCGCGCAGCGCAAGGGCCCGCTCGTCATCGGAAGGGTGCTCTCGCTGGGCCAAGGCTCGCAGGGTCTCACCGAGGACCTTCACGGTGGTGGTGTACTGCGTGTAGATGTCGAGCCGCAGGCGAAGAGCTTCTTTGACATCCTCGCGCTTCCACCGATTCCGATCGGCGATGAGAGTAGCGACGATGCCGATCGCGGCCCCGGCCAGGGTGGAGAGCAGTGGCAACCAATCCATGCGGGCCAGCTTGGGCCATCCCGTGACGGCGGCACCAGGTGGGCTTGGAGGACGAACCTGTACCGCCAGCGCCGAGACCACCCGCCGCTGCCCCGTTCTCCCGAGACAGCACGCCTGGCCGGGATGCCCCGCAGGGCCTGCCCGCGCATCCGAGTGATCCAGGCCTCACAGAAGCGCTTTGTTGCCAACCAGCATCAACTTAGCTGCCCGCGACAGGGGTTTCTGGCTACATCGGAAGGCTGGGAGGTTGTCTCAGGGGGAGGACTGGCCGCGTGATGCTGCCGATCAACGTAGCCTTCCTGCTGTCGGTCATCATCTACGTCCGGCTGCCTCGCCGGACCCAAGCCCGCAGCCGCAACGACGAGCTGCTGACTGTGATTATCGTCATGACCTTCGGAGTTCTCATCGCCCCCACGGCCTTTAACGCAGTCCTTGCCCGCAACAGCATGGCAGCGCGGGCAACTCCGCTTGATCCAGTGTCGCCGCGCCACCTGCTCGTGCGATGGCGGCTTTCGCTTTGACCGCGCCACGGGCTGCGCGGGCTCCGAGGTCGGGCGGGCAGTTTGCGCCAGCGGCCTGCCGATGTCCGCCCGCGTCTTCCAGGCGGTGCTCTGCTTCTGCTGATGGGAGTCGATACGGTCACCGGCCTCTGTCGCAGCGTGCACGGGTTCCTTCACCAGTTTCCGCATCGTCCCCAGAGGCTGATCGGTCCCGCGGTGTTGCAGAGTCGCCAGCAGTGTCTGTGCACGGTCAGCTGCTCGTTTCGACCGGTTGTCCTCCTGTTCCGCTCGCTTGGCTGCTGCCTCGGCCTGCCGTTGTTCCGCGAAGGCATCCAGACATTCGACCGCCGCCTCCGCGATGGCGTTCTCGGCTTCGGTGCGGTCGTGGCTCGCGGTCGCGTTCATACGCACCAAGAGCTGATGGACGTGCGTGGCGTTCAGTGCGGTGACAGCCTCCTCCAGGTGGGAGAACAGCTCCCGCCGCACCTCGGTCTGGACCTCCAGCCAGCGCTCCGCGTCCGAGACGGCGGCTGCCAGCTGGGCCTGGATCTCCCCCTCAACGCCGGTCAGGTCCGCGATGTCGCGGCACACCCGGGTCACAACGAGGACGGACTCCACCCTGCGGGCGTCGGCCAGCTTGCGCAGAAGCACCTGCGCTCGAGCGTGCGCGTCCGGGACCTTCCTGACCTTGCCTACTGCCCACCGGGAGACGCGTCGGGTGCTGCGGGAACGCACAATCTGCTCCACTGCCGGCGTCGATAGACCTCGCTCCGTCATCTCGCACTCGTCCCAGCGCGAACCACTCGATGGGCCGCGCGAACGCCTCGGTGCCAATGCGGACCCGTCGGGCGGTGCCTTCGCTGTCCAGGCGGATGCGGTGGACGTACCAGCGGCGGATCAGAGTGTCCCGGTCCACCGGCACCGACATCCCCGGCACCGGCTCGCTGCCCTCGTCCCACACCGGGGCCACCGCCTGGTCCAGATGCACCCGCAGCCCGCCGCGCCGCCAGCGGATGTCGACCACGGATCCGACCGGCACGCCATCGGGCTGGGCGAAGTCGAAGCGGGCCCGCTCGCCCCGGTCGTGAAGCCAGGTGGCGGCCGCGGCCTTCACCGGGTGTGAGTCGTTGGCGTACAGGAAATCCCGGTGAGAACGATCACGGTTCGGTCGGCACGAGCGCGCTGACCCGGTTCTCGTACTCGCGGCGGGCCTTGCGCTGGGCCGGGACCGC